>JBMOKH010000308.1:0-2691 GCA_049315365.1 Candidatus Nanopelagicales bacterium | reverse complement strand
TTTCCGGCTCCCCAGTAGCCGAGATTCACGCCCAAGCGCATATGTGCCTCCTCAAGGTGATCGAGAGCCTATGCCTTTGGGCCGACACAGCCCAGTGACGCCCCGGGTGCTTGCGGGTACCCGGCCCAAGGCGGCCCCCGGACGAGTACCGTGCCGGTATGGAGCAGCGACCCCTCGGACGATCGGGCCTTTGGGTCGGCCGGTTTGCGCTCGGGACGATGTCGTGGGGCCGCGGCACCGATGAGTTCGAGGCCCGAGACCAACTCGCCGCGTTCCTCGACGCGGGCGGCACCCTCATCGACACCGCCGATGTCTACAGCGACGGGGTCGCAGAGCAGATGCTCGGGGAGTTCCTCGAGGAGTTCGAGGCGCGCGACCAAATCGTCATCGCGACGAAGGCGGGATCCAAGGCCGGGCCCGAGCGGCGGTTCGACACCTCGCGGTCGCACATCCTGCGCAGCCTCGATGAATCCCTCACCCGCCTCCGCACCGACCACGTCGACCTGTGGCAGTTGCATGCGTGGGACCCGATGACCCCGATGGACGAGACCCTCGCCGCCGTCGACGAAGCCGTTCGCTGCGGCAAGGCCCGCTACGCGGGCATCTCGAACTATTCAGGGGCGCAGGCGGCGCGCGCCGCGACCTGGCAGCGGGCCGTGCCCGGCCGCACTCCGATCGTCGCGGCCCAGATGGAGTACTCCCTGCTCGAGCGCGGCATCGAGCGGGAGATCATCCCGGCGGCCCAGTCGCTCGGGCTCGGGATTCTGGCCTGGTCGCCGCTCGGCCGCGGGGTCCTCACCGGCAAGTACCGCCACGGGATGCCGAGCGACTCGCGTGGTGCCAATGCCGAGACCGCCGGATGGGTTCAGGTCTACCTCGATGAGCGGGGGCGCAGCATCGTCGATGCCCTTGCGATCGCCGCCGACGGCCTAGGCGCCTCCCCCACCGAGGTCGCGCTCGCCTGGCTGCGCGACCGGCCCGGGGTGGTCGCGCTCATCCTGGGCGCCCGCACGAACAATCAGCTGATGGCGGCCCTCGCCGCCGAGGAGCTCGAGCTGCCCAATGAGATTCTTCGGGCGCTCGACGAGGTATCGGCCCCTCCCCTCGGGTATCCCGAGGCCGGCTGGGCGCAGCGGCGCTAGCAGGACGATTGATGCGGCGCTAACCCGGCGCCCAGGAACTTCGCGTCTCAGCAGGCGCGAAGGAACCGGTCGAGCACCCGCACGCCGAACCGGAGGCCTTCGACCGGCACCCGCTCGTCGACCCCGTGGAACAGCCGCCAGTAGTCGACGTCGGCGGGCAGCTTGAGCGGGGAAAACCCGTAGCAGGCGATGCCGAGGGTCGAGAACGCCTTCGCGTCGGTCCCCCCAGAGATCATGTACGGCACGGCGCGTGCCGCGCTGTCCTCGTCACGAAGCACCGAGGCCATGAGGTCAACAGTCGCCGTATCGAAGGGCGCTTCGATCGCGATATCACTGACTTCCGTCTCGATGACGATGCCGTCGCCGACGAGTGCGCGGATGGTCTCGTCGAACTCGTGCTCGAATCCGGGCAGGACCCTGCCGTCGATCGCCGCCGTGGCCTCCGTCGGGATGACGTTGTGCTTGTAGCCCGCGTCGAGCATGGTCGGGTTCGCCGTGTTGCGGAGCGTGGCGCCGACAAGTGCGCCGAACGTGCCAAGGGTTCGGACGACCTCGTCGATGCCTGCCCCGGTGACGTCGACCCCGTAGGCATCGGCGAGCTCGTCGAGGAACCTGTCGACCGTCTTCGTCCGGCGAATGGGCCATTGGTGCTCGCTGATGGACGTGACTGCGGAGCACAGCGCGGAAATCGCATTGTCGTCGTGGATCATCGATCCGTGGCCTGCGCGGCCGGAGGCCCGCAGCCGCAGCCAGCGGATGCCCTTCTCCGCGGTCTGGATCGGGTAGAGCCGAAGGTCGTCGCGGACGGTGAGCGAGAACCCGCCGACCTCGCCGACTGCCTCGGTGACCCGCTCGAACATGTCGGGCCGATTTCGGACGAGCCACTGGGATCCGTGGCGCATGCCGGCCTCCTCGTCCGGGAGGAACAGGACGACAACCTCGCGGCGGGGGCGGATGCCGGTGCGACCCCATGCCCGCACGACGGCCAGAATCATCGCGCACATGTCCTTCATGTCGACGGCCCCACGGCCCCAGATGAAGCCCCCGTCAATCTCCGCCGCGAACGGCGGGCGGCTCCAGTCTGCGGCGATCGCAGGGACGACATCGATGTGGCCGTGGAGCAGCAGTGCGGGTGCCGTGGGGTCTGTGCCCGGCACGCGAAGGTAGACGCCGGCCCGCGAGGACCCCGTCGTCGTGAAGACCTCCGGCTCCCATCCGGCCTCGCGAAGCGATGCTGCGCAGTACTCGGCAGCCTCGGCCTCCCCCACGGTCAGGGGGCTGTCGCCGTAATTGCTCGAGTCGATCCGGATGAGTCCTTGGGTCAGTGTGACGACGTCAGATTCGGCTTCAGGCAGCGGTTCCCATGGCATGACGCCATCCTGCACCACGAAGGAGGGAGCCGGTCGCACAGCATCACCGGGGGCATATATGCTTGCGGCCGCAGCAACACGCTGCACCACGTCCGAGTGGCGGAATTGGCAGACGCGCTAGCTTGAGGTGCTAGTTCCCTTTACGGGGAATGGGGGTTCAAGTCCCCCCTCGGACACAT
>JBMOKH010000307.1:0-2709 GCA_049315365.1 Candidatus Nanopelagicales bacterium | reverse complement strand
GCTCGACGACGGCGTCCTGGAGGTGCGTGATGGTCGGCAGGGCCAGGAACCAGATCCGCAGGGCATGGGCGTAATACCGGTCGAGGTCGCTCGCGAGGTAGGGGTTGTGCGTGCAGCGGTAGATGCACTGATGGATGCGCTCGTCAAGCTCGATGAGGTGCCGGGTGTCGACCTGCGCCCCGAGGCTGTCGATCGCGGTGAGCAGGGAGTCGATCTCGATGACATCGCTCTCGTCACGCCGCTGCGCGGCAAGGCCAGCGGCGAAGGGTTCGAGCCGTTCGCGCACCTCGCTGAGCGCCCGCAGGTTGCGGGGATCTACGCCGGCGACGAACATGCCGCGCCGCGGGTAGATGTCGATGAGGTGATCCGCGGCGAGTGCTCGCAGCGCCTCGCGCACCGGGGTTCGTCCGACCTCGAGGGTCGCGACCAGGTCGGCCTCGCTGATCACCGCGCCGGGGGCGAGCTCCGCCGTGCAGATCAGCCGGCGGATGCGCCGGTAGGCCTGCTCGGAGAGGGACTCGGTCACGGCATCAAGATATATCAGTCGTCACAGGACTGGTACATGATTTGACGGATTCGCGATCACGAATCACGCGCGCGAGCCTCGATGCGAAGGAGCATCGCTGCTGACGGAATGACGTGCCCGCGCGAGTACGTGCTGAGACGCGAGGCCGATGTGCCGATTCGAAGGGCGAATTCGGCCGCGGTGAGGCCCGATTCCCTCACAGCGACGCGCACCCGCCTCGCGACCTCGAGCCGCTCGCCTTCCTCCGCGTGCTGGCGAACCCGGCCGACGGCGAGCGCGAAGAGGGCGGCTGCCGGTTCCTCGGGCGACATCGCGACCCATCGCTCGACCTTTCTGGCAACCAACCCCCATGGCTCCCGCCTGAGGTCGTCGAGGATGGGACGCCAGTCGGCGATGAGCCCGCGCTCCATGATCTCGACAAGTGCCTCGAAGGGCCAGGTCTGCACAGGATCGGTGAGGTCGGCCTCGACATTGCGAAAGGCCTCGAGATTGCGAACGGTGAGGGTCACAGGTCGACCAACCCCAGCGCGAGGTCCTGGCACGCGGCAATGACATTTGCCCAGTCGTGCCATTGCGGAACCAGCCCGCGGTACCTAGGGAGTTCCGTCACTACGTCGGTGTCCTTGGGGCTCGGCGTGGCGAGGGCCAATGCGAGGCTCGTGAGGACAGACCCCCGTTCCAGCGACCGGTCGTCATAGAAATCGTCGATGTCCTTCAACACGGTGAGCGATTCCCCGCGGCCGAGGTGATCCGCGAGGGCGACGACATCGAGGTAATCGCGCACCTGATTGCGCTGGACGACGAGGTAGGCCTTCACCCGCAGTGCCTCCGAGGCGGTGGGCGCCGTGACGTATAGCTCAGGCGCCACCTCAACGCGCAGAGTCTCCAAAGGCCGGACGCGCCGTAGATTGCGCAGCCCGGCGGCGACGCCGTCCAACGATCCGAGGATCGTCATCGGCGGTCGGGATGCCCGCACGGACGTAGCCCAACCGGCGCTGGCCTCGACGGCTTCGAGGACTTGCGCATACCGCTGGTCGAGGTCGATCAGGACGTGGTCGTGATCGTAGGACTCACGGTGGCCGGCGTGCAGTGCGGCGGCGGACTCGTCCACGAGCACGGCGTCCGGTACCAGCTCCTGCAGGCGGGCCGCCGAATTCAGGACCTGCTGAAGGCGCTGAGATCGCGTCATGAGAAAAAAATATCATATCCGATAAGGGTTGTTCGTCGGCTGACGATCCGCCATGCGGGCCTGCGGGCATGATGATTCAAGGCTGGCCGGCGTCCGGTACGGATGTGCGAAGTGTGAGGATTGGCTGCTCGCCCACCACGGAAGGGAACCCAGTGACGGATTCAGCGGCCGGACGACTGCTCTGGCAGCCAGACGAAGCGACCTGCGAGGCATCCCACATGAGGGTGTTCATGGACTTCGTCTGCCGCACGCGCGGCCTGGACCTCCAGACCTACGACGACCTCTGGTCCTGGTCGGTGCACGAGCTCGAGGACTTCTGGGCAGCGGTCTGGGAGTTCTTCGGCCTCGGCGATGCGGGGGACTACGAGACGGTGCTCGCCGACAGGGTGATGCCCGGCGCCCGCTGGTTCCCCGGCGCCCGCGTGAACTTCGCGTCGTTCCTCCTCGGCCGCGGCGATGCGGCGAGCCCCGCAATCGTGTGCACGGACGAGAGCGGCGTGGTCCGCACGACATCATGGCTTGAGTTGCGCATTCAGGTCGCGTCGGTCGCGCAGCACCTGCGAGATCGCGGCGTCGTCCACGGCGACGTCGTCGTCGGCTACCTCCCGAATGCCGACGAGGCCGTCATCGCCTTCCTTGCGACGGCCACGGTGGGCGCGATCTGGGCCGGCGTCGGCCTGGACTACGCCGCCCCCGCCGTCATCGACCGCTTTGCCCAACTCGAGCCGAAGGTGCTGATCGCGGCGGACGGGTACCGATTCGCGGGCAGGGACATCGATCGGCGCACTGAGATCAAGGTGATCCGCGAGGGGCTCCCGAGCCTGGACCATGCCATCGTCGTGCCGCGGACGGCCGGGCCCGACCTGCCCGCGGGCTGGACGCCCTGGCAGGACATCGTCGGCAACGACTGCGAGTACGTAGCCGACGAGGTGCCCTTCGACCATCCGCTGTGGGTCCTGTTCTCCTCGGGCACGACCGGCCGGCCGAAGGGACT
>JBMOKH010000306.1:0-2712 GCA_049315365.1 Candidatus Nanopelagicales bacterium | reverse complement strand
TCGGCCTGACTCGACGTCACCGCTCAGGAGGTCGCGGCGACCGCTCGTGAGATGAACACCGTGAGCATGAGGATCGCCAGGAGCACCTACAGCGACATCACGAGTCTTAACCCGACGCCGTTCGACTTCGGGATTGCGGTCACCACGGCGCCAGCCGTCGCAGGGGCTGCCCACCGGTAACGACGCAATCTTCATGACAATCGGCGCATGGGCACTCGCACCCCATCCAATTGATCCCTGCGGCGCTCGCCACCGCCATCAATGGACGCTCAGTGCCTCATCAGCGATGATCCCCGTCGCCCGTGGGTAGTTCAACCAGCCGCGCTGGTCGCACTGATTGAGAGCCGAAGCGAGCTCGAATCGCGTCAACGGCTATCTCAGCCTCACGCCGGCCCTGCTCAGGCGCTCCGAGCGCGAGTTGGCGCGCAGCACCCTCCGCCGGCTGCAGGCCCTCAACGCGGATGCCGACGAGGCGGACTCTCGCCCGCTGGAGCCCGAGGGCGTCAAAGAGGGCTCGGGCCGTGTCGTAGAGGTCCTGCGTCACGTCGATCGGACCGGACATCGTCTTGGATCTCGTGATGGTCGTGAAGTCGGCGAATCGAACCTTCAGCTGGACCGTGCGACCCACCTGCGCAGTCGAGCGCAGTCTCGCTCCCACCTGGTCGGCGAGCTTCAGCAGATGCGCATGGATGGCCTCGGCATCGTCGATGTCATCATCAAAGGTCTCCTCTGCACCGATGCTCTTCTCCGGCTCACCGGGGCTTACCCGCCTTGCGTCCCTGCCCCAGGACAGCTCATGGAGGTGCCGGCCGGCCGCCTGTCCGAGCGCCCGCTGGAGGGTCGACAGCGGAGTACTCGCGATGTCGCCGACCGTGCGCAGGCCAAGCCGATCAAGCTGCACCTCGGTCTTCTCGCCGACCCCCCAGAGTGCCCCGACCGGAAGGGGGTGCAGGAACTCGATGACCTGTTCGGCCGGCACAACGAGAATGCCGTCCGGCTTGCTGCGGGTCGAGGCCAGTTTCGCGACGAACTTCGTCGATGCCACCCCTACCGAGCAGGTGATCCGCTGCTCGTCGAAGACCCGGGAGCGAATGAGCTCACCGATAGCGGTCGGTGAGCCGAGCCGGCGCAGGGCTCCGGCTATGTCGAGGAAGGCCTCGTCAAGGCTCAGCGGCTCGACGAGCGGGGTGATGGAGTGAAAGAGCGACATGACGCCCCGGCTGACCTCGGCATAGGCCCGGTGGTCCGGTGGGATGATGACGGCGTCGGGCGCGAGCCGGCGAGCCCTCGACATGGGCATCGCTGAATGCACTCCCAGCGCCCGCGCCTCATAGGTGGCCGAGAGCACGACGCCGCGGCCACCGCCGCCGCCGCCGACGATGACGGGCATGCCCTGCAGTTCTGGTCTGCTGCGCAATTCGACCAACGCATAGAAGGCGTCCATGTCGACATGGAGGATCGTGCAGCCCCCATCATCGACGCCGAGGCCGCTGGGCCGGCTCGACCTGCGGACCTGGCTTCGACTCACGGTTGCCATCTTCTACCAGCCATCGCTCTTCTACCAGCCACTGCTGCTCCCAGGGCTCGCATGCCACAGCTTCCTGTCCGGAAGGCTGGCCTGCCTCGCCGGAAGCGGGGAACTGCCGAGTTCTGGCCCGGCCGGCCGCACATCCGCGTACGGCGACTGCCGGAACCCGCTCGCATGCACGAGCACTTTCCTGCCCAGCGGCCCATCATCGACGGAACGGTCGGCATCGAGGATCCCAAGGAGTGCCTCGGCCCCGTTCAGGAGCCACAGGTCGCGGACCCACCCCAGCTCCCAGGCACCGGTCGCCCGGACGGAGACACCGCGGGGGCCGGTCCGGCGGACCTCACCTCGAACGAGGAGCAGCCAGGATCCGAACACCGTTCGCGCGTACGGGCCCTGGACATCCTCGAAGAAGGTGGCATCGATGGGCCCGGTGGAGTCGTCGAGCGTGAGGAACACGACGCGCCGGCCCGAGCGGATCGGCGGGGTCTGCGTGGCAACTTTCACTCCGGCGATGAGCACCTCCTGCCGTGATCGGCAGGTGAGCATCCGGTTGGCCCGTGTCACGCCCAGTTGCCTGAGCAGTTCCGAATGGAAGTCCATGACATGGTGGCTCACATCGAGTCCGAGGACATCGAGCTCAGCGCGGACGAGTTCGGACGGGCTCATCTCCGGCAGCCCCGAGGGCTTCAGCTCGTCGTCGCCGAGCGCGAATGACAACTGGGCCGTGCAGTCATCCGTGCTTCGACTGCTGCGCGCCAGGTCTGAGATCTGCAGGAGCAGGTCACGACGGGTGATGCGGCCGCGCTGGCGAACCTGGCGGTCCGAGTCGAATCCGTAGACCGCGTCGAATGCTCCGGCGATGACGAGCCGCTCGATGGTCGGCCGGGCCAGGCCCGCACGGTGCCAGGCATCGACAAGGGAGGAGTAGGGCTGGCCGATCGCGATGCTCGTGACCTCCTCATCGGAGATTCCCTTCACGTCGGTGAACGGCAGCCGAATCCCCCAGGTGGCATCCGGCCCGGACTCGACCCGGTAGGCCTCGGATGACCGGTTGATGTCCAGGCCGAGGATCCGCACGCCGTGATTGCGGGCATCGTCAAGGATGAGCCGCTTCGGGTACATGCCGGGATCGTGCGTGAGGATCCCGGCATAGAAGGGTGCCGGGTAATGAGCCTTCAGCC
>JBMOKH010000053.1:0-12192 GCA_049315365.1 Candidatus Nanopelagicales bacterium | reverse complement strand
ATGCCGCGCCGAACGAGTCGACGCCCGCCGATGCCGCGCCGAACGAGTCGACGCCGTGACCCAGACCCGCGCCCCCGTCCGCGCCAAGCCCCTGCGCGACTCAAAGGGGTACCGCCGGCCTGTCAGCCGGGACTTCCTCACCCTCGGCGACCCGCGAAAGCGAGGCATCGCCCTCATCGTCATCACCTGCCTAGTACTCGGCGGATTCGCGGTGCGACTGGTCGAACTCCAAGCGGTGAAGGGCCAGGCACTCGCGGGCCAGGCACTCGACCAGCGCCTGCGTACCATCACGCTGCCCGCGCTCCGCGGCTCGATCATGGACGCGAAGGGTGAGATCCTCGCAGCGACGGTTGAATCCCGCGATCTCACAGCGGACCAGACGATCATCGTCGACCCGCGCGCCGCCGCCGAGGAACTCGCGCCGATCCTCGGCATCGATGCCGGCGTTCTCGCCCTGAAGCTCACCGGCGACCGTCGATTCGTCGTCATCGAGAAGGGCCTGACCCCGGAGACCTGGAGGCGTATCGAAGCCCTGCGCATCCCCGGGCTCGTCGGTGCATCGTCCTCGCGCCGCATCTACCCCGCCGACGATCTGGCCGCGAACGTTGTCGGTTTCGTCGGAGCGGAGGGCGTCGGCCTCGAAGGGATCGAGTTCGCTTACAACGAGCAGCTTGCGGGCGTCGAGGGCACGACGACCTACGAGCGGGGGTCAGGCGGGAGTGCTATCCCGACTGCGGAGAAGACGCGGGTCGATGCAACCGCGGGCGTCGACATCACCTTGACGATCGACCGCGACATTCAGTACATCGCCCAGCAGGTCCTCGCAGAAAAGGTGAAGAGCTCACGGTCCGACAGCGGCACCGTGGTCGTCATGGACCCTCGCACCGGGCATATCCTCGCGCTGGCCACCGAGCCGACCTTCAACTCGAACGAGGCGGCGAAAGCGCCAGCGGAACAGCTTGGCAACCGGGCGCTCCGCGACGTCTACGAGCCGGGGTCCACGAGCAAGGTCATGACCCTCGCCGCGGTGATCAACGAAGGTGCCTCGAATATCAATGCGTCCTTCAAGGTGCCGGGCCTGCTCGAGCGCGGCGGCAAAGTCTTCCGCGATCACGATGCCCACGGCACAGAGGTCCTCACTCTTGCCGGCATCATGGCGAAGTCGAGCAATATCGGGGCGATTATGGCCTCAGAGCGCATTGGCGGGCGAGTGATGCTCGGTTACCTCAAGAAGTTCGGCATCGGAGAGAAGACGGGCCTCAACTTTCCCGGGGAGGGGTCAGGGAGCGTTCCCGCCTACGCGGACTGGTCACCCACGACCTTTCCAACCCTGGCCTTCGGGCAGGGCCTGAGCCTCAACAGCGTCCAGGCGGCAAGCATCTTCGCGACGATCGCGAACGACGGGGTGCGAATCGAGCCCACGCTCGTCGCCTCCGTCACGAATCCGGATGGAACCGCCGTTTCCCTTCCCGCACCGAAGACCACCCGAGTGGTCTCGCCCGGTACTGCGGCCCAGATTCGACTCATGCTCGAAGCAGTCGTGGGCGAGGGTGGAACTGCTCCGAAGGCCGCAATCAGGGGCTACCGGGTCGGTGGCAAGACGGGAACCGCACAGATGTTCGATCCCAAGAACGGCGGCTACGGTAAAGGGGTGATTGCCTCATTCATCGGGATGGCGCCGATCGATGATCCCCAACTGGTCGTCGCGGTTGCCCTCGTCAACCCGAAGAAGGGACGCTACGGGGGCCAGCTCGCCGGCCCGGTGTTCAAGCGGGTCATGACCTACGCGCTCCAGGCGCGCCAGATCCCCCCGACCGGCACCAGAGCACCGAATCTGCCGCTCGTCCTCGACGGCAAGCCGTAGCCTCGGTGGAGCGACTGCCGAGGCCGACGTCGCGCAAGACGGCCATCACCGACCTTGGATCGATGATCGGCGCTGCGCTCGTGCGCGTGCACGGGAACGCGAGCGGATTCGTCACCGGAGTCGAACTCGATTCCCGGCAGGTGCGACCCGGTGACCTGTTTGCGGCGCTGCCGGGGCATGTCATGCACGGTGCGGCCTTCGCCGCGCAGGCCGTCGAAAGTGGGGCGGCAGCGCTACTCACGGACGCCGATGGCCTGACCCTGCTGCCGGCCGACCTCGTCGGACGAGTGCCGATTATCGAGGTGACGGCACCACGGTCGTGCCTGGGCGAGATTTCGTCTGCTGTCTACGGCAGGCCGTCAGAGGCCATGACGGTTCTCGGAATCACCGGGACCAACGGCAAGACGACGGTGTCTTACCTGCTCGAGGCGGGCCTGCGCGCCGCTGGACGCACGACAGGCGTCATCGGAACGATCGGGATCCGGGTTGACGACACGCAGCTCGCCACGACCCGCACCACGCCCGAAGCACCCCATCTTCACGCGATAATCGGTGTCATGCGCGAGGTGGGTGTTGACTCCGTCGCGGTCGAGGTATCGAGTCATGCCCTCGACGAGGGCCGGGTCGACGCAGTGAGGTTCACGGTCGCCGGCTTCACGAACCTCAGCCAGGACCATCTCGATTATCACGGCACCATGGAGAACTACTTCGAGGCGAAGGCTGCGCTCTTCACCCATGAGCGGTGCGAACGAGCGGTCATCGGCATTGATGACGAGTGGGGGCTGCGACTGAGCGCCGAGGCGACTGTCCCGGTGATCACGTGGTCCACGCGGAAGGATGCCGAGCCTGACCGAGGCCCTCGCAAGGGGGCCGATTGGACGTTAGCCGGCAGCGACGGCGAATGGTTCGCCGTGGGGCCGGGCGGGGAGCGGACTGCGCTCGAGATGCCGCTGCCGGGCGCCTTCAACCGGGCAAATGCCCTCTGTGCCTTCGTCATGCTTCGCCAGCTCGGTATCGAAGGGCAGGTGGCCGCGGCCGGAATCGCACAGGTGCGCGTGCCGGGCCGGATGGAATGGATCGGCCGCGGCGGACCGGTGACCGCGATTGTCGACTACGCGCACTCACCGGACGCCATCGAGGCCGCGATCCTCACCGTTCGGCCGGATGCAGCGGGCCGCATCATTGCGGTGATAGGTGCGGGCGGTGACCGCGACCGGGCCAAGCGGCCGATCATGGGGGCGTGCGCCGCCGCTCACGCCGATGTCGTCATCGTCACGGACGACAACCCCCGCTCCGAGGAGCCTTCGTCAATCCGGGCAGCGGTCATGCAGGGCGCACTGGCGTCAGGCTCGCAGGCTCATGTCGAGGAGGTCGCCGACCGGCGCCGGGCCATCATCCGCGCTGTTGAACTCGCCGGGCCCGGTGACTTCGTCCTCGTGCTCGGGAAGGGCCATGAGCAGGGTCAGGAGATCGCGGGGACGATCCTGCCGTTCGATGACCGCGACGAGGTTCGGCGCGCCCTTGGGCTACCGGCCGGTGGCGACCAATGATGCCAATGACCGTTGGCGAGATCGCCGACGTCGTTCGCGGGGACTGCCATCACGTCGATGTTGCGACCGTGGTGACCGATGTCATCATCGATTCTCGCGAGGCAGCGCCTGGCACCATGTTCGTGGCGATCGCCGGCGAGCGATCCGACGGCCACTCCTTCGCGGCCGAGGCGGGCGCGGGCGGAGCCTGCGTGACTCTTTCGGCGCGGGTGCTCGATGGCCCGTGCTTGGTCGTCGATGATCCGGTCCTCGCGCTCGGGCGATTGGCGCGCTGGGTGCGCTCGCATCGCCTCAAATGCACGGTCGTCGGGATCACCGGTTCGAGCGGCAAGACGAGCACCAAGGACCTGGTGGCCGCGGTGCTCGGCCGCAGCGGCGAGACCGTCGCGGCTGCCGGCTCCTTCAACACCGAGGTCGGCGTTCCGCTCACGATCCTGCGAGCCGACGAGACGACCAAGTACCTCGTCCTCGAGATGGGGATGCGCGGTGAGGGGCATATCCGGTACCTCAGCGAGATTGCCGTTCCGTCGGTGGGCGTCCTCATCAACATAGGCACGGCCCATCTGGGCATGCTCGGGTCGGTTGACGCAATCGCGCGGGCCAAGGGGGAGATCCTCGAAGGCCTGCCGGGCGGCGGGGTCGCGATCGTCAATGGCGACGACGCAGCCGTGATGGAGCAGTCCGGCCGCACTTCAGCAGCCGTCATCACGTTCGGCACGGGTGCGTCCTGCGACGTCCGCGCAACGGACCTTCGACTCGATGACCACGCCCGCCCGTCATTCACCCTCCACCACGGCGATCAGGCGGTACCCGTCTCGCTGCTCCTGCACGGCGAGCACTCGGTGCTCAACGCGCTGGCCGCGGCGGCAGTGGGGGCAAGCCTGGGGGTGCCGATCGACGAGATCGCCGCGGCATTGGGCGCGGCAACGCCCAAGAGCAGGTGGCGGATGGAGGTGCGGGAGTCCGACGAGGGCTGGACGATCGTGAATGACGCCTATAACGCGAACCCCGACTCGATGCGCGCAGCCTTGCAGGCACTTGCGGCGATGGGGGCGGCACGGCGCTGCTGGGCTGTCCTCGGCGAGATGCGCGAGCTTGGCGAAACATCGGATGCTGAGCACGAGGCGGTCGGCATCTTGGCATCCAACCTGGGAATCGACAGGCTGGTGTGCGTCGGCGAGGGGGCACGTGCCATGGCATCCGCGTGCAGCGCGAATGGCGCGACGCTCACGCGGGCGACATGGGTCGCGAACCCGGAGGACGCAATCTCCCTGCTGCGCGCCGAGCTCACCCGTGGCGACGTCGTGCTCGTCAAGGCTTCTCGGAGCATCGGCCTCGAGCGCATAGCTGAAGCCCTCGTCACGAAGGGCCGGTCATGAGACTCGTCGTCATGGCTGCGGCCATCGCAACCATCGTGTCTTTGATCGGCACGCCGCTCCTCATCAAGCTTCTGGCGCGTCGCGGCTACGCGCAGGCGATTCGCGTCTCGGTCGAGGGTGAGCTCTACCCGGCGCACGAGGGCAAACGTGGCACGCCATCGATGGGCGGCGCGGCGATCATCATCGCCATCATCGCCGGCTACGCCCTCACCCATCTTCTTGTCTGGCGACCGATGACGCCCTCGGGACTCCTCGTCATCTTCCTCATGGTCGGCCTAGGGCTCGTCGGCCTCGCCGACGACTACCTCAAGATCTTCAAGCAGCGGAGCACCGGACTTCGGGCCCGCACCAAGCTCATCGGCCAGGCCGTCGTGGCCTTGGCCTTCGCATGGCTGTCGCTGAACTTCACCGACGGTGGCCCCACCCCCGCGTCGCTGGCGATCTCCTTCGTGCGCGACACCTCGATCGTCCTTCCGGTTGCACTGTTCCTTCTGTGGGTGTGGTTCCTTGTGACCGCCACGACGAACGGCGTGAACCTCACAGATGGCCTTGACGGGCTTGCGATCGGCGCATCGATCATGACCTTCCTGTCGTACGTGCTCATCTGCATCTGGCAGTACGGGCAGAATTGCACCTTCCTCGACGTCGATCCCGCCACCTGCTACGCAACGGTGAATCCGCTCGACCTCGCAGTCGTCGCAGCGGCCGCTGCGGGCGCGAGCTTCGGCTTCCTGTGGTGGAACACCGCCCCGGCGCGAATCTTCATGGGCGACACCGGGTCCCTGGCACTCGGCGGAGGTATCGCAGGCCTTGCGATCCTCAGCCGAACCGAGCTGCTCCTGCCGATGCTTGCCGGCCTGTTCCTCATCACCTCCCTCTCGGTGATCGGTCAGGTCGGATCGTTCAAGCTCACCGGACGCAGAATCCTGCGAATGGCGCCGCTGCACCACCACTTCGAGATGCTCGGGTGGGCTGAGATTCAGATTGTCGTGCGCTTTTGGATCATCCAGGGCCTCTGCATCGGGGCGGGGCTCACGGTCTTCTACGCCGAGTGGGTTCGCACGTGATCGACTCTCTGCACCGCACCTCCGACTGGAGCGCCGTAAACGCAGTCGTCGCCGGGATTGGCGTGGCCGGGTTTGCCTGCGCCGATGCACTCGCGCAACTCGGTGCCCGGGTCGTCCTCGTCGACGGGGCGGATGCGCCTGACCTGCGTGAGCGCGCTGAAATTCTCGAGGTGATCGGCGTCGACGTACGACTGGGGTTCACCGGGGACCTGCCGGCATGCGACGTCCTCGTCGTCTCGCCGGGACTGCCGCCAGCTAGCCCGATCATCCGACAGGCCCGCGACCAAGGGGTGCCCGTCTGGGGCGAGCTCGAGCTCGCGTGGCGGCTGCGGCCGGCCGTCTCGCCCGCGCCGTGGCTCGTCGTGACCGGCACGAATGGCAAGACGACCACGACCCTCATGCTCGAGTCCATGCTCCGGGCGGCCGGACTGCGCACGTGCTCTGCCGGGAACATCGGGATGTCCCTCGTCGGTGTCGTGATGCACGACGAGGTCGATGTGATTGCTGTCGAGGTTGGTGCGCCGCAACTGCCGTTCGTGACCTCGATGAGCCCGCTGGCGTCGGTGTGCCTCAACATCGCGGATGACCACATCGACCACTTCGGGAGCCTTGACGACTACATAGCGGCAAAGGCACGCATCTACGAGCACACCCAGGTGGCGGCCGTCTACAACGTCGAGGACGAGCGCACGCGCGCGATGGTGGAGGGCGCCGACGTCATCGAGGGGTGCCGGGCAATCGGGTTCACCCTGGGCGCGCCCGGGCTGTCGATGCTCGGTCTCGTCGATGACCTGCTCATCGACCGGGCCTTCGTGCCAGACCGTGCCACCTCGGCGCAGGAGCTCGCGAGCGTTGACGATGTCAGGCCACTGGCGCCGCACAATGTCGCGAATGCGCTCGCGGCCGCAGCGCTCGCGCGCGCCTACGGAGTGAGCGCAGTCGCTGTCCGCGAGGGGCTGAGGTCATTCGTGCCGGCCGCGCATCGGATCGCCCACGTCGGGACGGTCGACGGCGTGGCCTTCGTCGATGACTCCAAGGCGACGAACGCACACGCCGCCGTCACGTCGATGAAGGCGTTCCCCAGCGTCGTCTGGATCGCAGGGGGAATGGCGAAGGGCCAGGATTTCGACGATCTCGTTCGGGCGGTCGGCAATCGGCTTCGCGGCGTCGTGCTCCTCGGGGTCGACCGGGAGCAGATCGCTCAATCGCTCGCCCGACACGCCCCGAAAGTGCCGACGACCATGATCAGTCGTGATGATGCCGCCGCAATGGCCGACGTGGTGGCCGCAGCGATGGCTCTTGCATCTCCCGGCGACACGGTTCTCCTCGCCCCCGGCTGCGCCTCGTGGGATATGTTTCGCGACTACGGTCATCGCGGGGACGAGTTCGCCGCCGCCGTGGAGCGGCTGGGCGTCGAAAGGCGAGGGGGCGGCACTCCATGACGATGACTGACGGCAGCCGCACTGCGGAGGGCCCACCGCTTCGACGGGTGCGGTTCGCCTTCGAGAACCCGTTGAGCACCTACTACATCATCGCGGGATCAACGCTGCTGCTCCTGTTGATCGGCGTGGTGATGGTCACCTCCGCATCGAGCATCGAGAGCTTCAAGGTCTACGGCTCGGCATACACGCTGGCCCAACGCCAGGGCATGTTCGCCGTCATCGGGATCTTCATCATGTTCCTGGCCGCCCGCACGGCCATTCAGTTCTGGCGGGGTTTCGCCTGGGCCCTTCTTCTCGGATCGCTCGGACTGCTCGTCCTAGTCCTCGTCATCGGCGTCGAGGTGAGGGGCCAGCAGAACTGGATCGAGCTGTTCGGACCGTTCCGGCTCCAGCCATCTGAGTTCGCGAAGCTCGGCATCATCGTCTGGGGCGCGGACCTCCTCACCCGCAAGGACCTCCGCATCCACACGTGGTCGCACCTGCTCGTGCCGTTGCTCCCGGTGTCATTCCTCGTCGTCGTGCTCATCCTCCTCGAGGGGGATTTCGGGAATGCCTTCATGATCGCGACAATCACCGCGGGCATCCTGTTCGCCGCGGGGGCCCCGCTGCGCCTGTTCGCCGTGCTCGGAGCCGTCGGACTCGTCAGCATCTACCTGCTCAGCCTTGCGGCGCCGTACCGGATGGCGCGCGTCATGTCATGGATGGATCCGGCGGCCGACCGGCTCGGGGCCGGCTGGCAGCTGACCCAGGGACAGTACGCACTCGGCACGGGTGGGCTGCTGGGCGTCGGGCTTGGCGCCAGCCGCGAGAAGTGGGGCGCACTGCCCGAAGCCCATACAGACTTCATCTTCCCGGTGATCGGGGAGGAGCTCGGGCTCATCGGCACCTTCATCGTCCTCATCCTCTTCGGTGTCCTCGCGTTCGGCATCTTCCGCCTCACGCGAAAGACCAAGGATCCGTTCGTTCGACTCGCCTCGGCCGGCGTGGGTTGCTGGGTCGTGGTGCAGGGAATCCTCAACATCGGGTCGGTGCTCGGCCTGCTGCCGATCTCCGGGGTGCCCCTGCCCCTCGTCTCCTACGGCGGATCGTCCCTGATCCCGACCCTCGCTGCGATCGGGATGTGCCTGGCTTTCGCACGACAGGAGCCGGGTGCGCGAATGGCCCTGCGGCGCAAGTCGACCTCTCAGACGAAGCGCAGGCGCTGATGCCCGACGCATTGCGCGTCGTGCTCGCCGCCGGTGGAACGGCCGGGCATATCGAGCCCGCTCTCAACCTGGCAGATGCGCTTCGCCGCATCGAGCCGGCCACGTCGATCTTGGTCATCGGGGGCGAGCGAGGACTCGAGGGCTCGCTCGTGCCAGCCCGCGGCTATGACCTCGAGATGGTCGAGTCGGCCCCGATGCCGCGCCGGCTATCGCGCGACCTCGCGCGCGTTATCCCGGGCGCGTGGCGCGCTACCCGGCAGGCCGAGCGACTGCTCGATGCTTTCGGGGCTGAGGTCGTCGTTGGCTTCGGAGGGTACGCCGCCCTTCCGACCTACCTCGCTGCCCGGCGGCGCCGGGTGCCGCTCGTCGTCCACGAGGCGAATGCCCGCCCGGGCCTCGCCAATCGGGTCGGTGCCCGGCTGACCCCGCATGTGTTCTCATCGGTGCCCGGAACCCTCCGGGGCGCCAGTGTCATCGGGTTGCCACTTCGTCAGGCCATCTCGCACCTCGACCGGCCGGCCCTGCGGTCACTGGCCCGCGAGTCGTTCGGACTGCGTGCCGATGCCCCGCTACTCCTCGTATTCGGCGGTTCACAGGGGGCGGTGCACCTCAACGAGTCGGTAGCCGGCTCAATCGCCGAGCTCACCGCCGGCGGTGTGCAGGTTCTCCATGCGTACGGAACCCGGAATTCGCAGCCGCCTGTGCATGCCGGCTATGTCAGCCTGCCGTACCTTGACCGGATGGACCTGGCCTATGCGGCAGCCGACCTCGCACTGACGAGGGCGGGTGCCATGACGTGCGCCGAGCTCGCGGCAGTCGGGCTGCCAGCCGTCTACGTCCCGCTGCCGATCGGAAACGGCGAGCAACGACTCAATGCCCAGCCGGTCGTGAACGCCGGCGGCGGGCTCATCGTGGACGATGCCGAGCTCAGTGCTGCCACCCTGCTCACGACTGTCGTGCCACTGATGAACGATCGGGTTCGCCTCGCCGCCATGGCGGATGCCGCGGCCGCGCACGGGGTGCGCGACGCAGACGAACGCCTCGCCCGTACGGTCATGGGGATCGCATCGGCACGAAGGGCATGAGGATGAGCGACGCACTTGAGCGACTGGGCCGGGTTCACGTCATCGGCATCGGGGGCGCCGGAATGTCCGGCATCGCACGGATCCTCGTTGCGCGCGGGGTTGAGGTCTCGGGGAGCGATGCGAAGGACTCGCGACGACTCGATGCCCTGCGGGCCATCGGTGTCGACGTTCATGTCGGTCACAGCCCCGAGCATGTCAAGGGTGCGCGGACGATCGTCGTCTCGACGGCAATCCCCGCGTCGAATGTCGAGCGGGTCAGGGGAGCCGAGCTCGGGCTGCCCGAACTGAGCCGGGCAGATGCGCTCGCCATGATCATGGATGGTTACCTGACGCTGGCCGTCGCGGGAACCCACGGAAAGACGACGACGACCTCAATGGTCACGATCGCCCTCCAGCACTGCGGCGCGGACCCGTCCTTCGCCATCGGCAGCGAACTGAACGAATCCGGTTCGAACGCGCACCTTGGGAGCGGCGAGATCTTCGTGGTCGAGGCTGATGAGAGCGATGGTGCGTTCCTGCACTACGCGCCGTTCGCTGGGATCGTCACGAACGTCGAGGCCGACCACCTCAATCACTGGGGTACCTTCGAGGCCATCGAGGCGGCATTCCTCGAGTTCGCGATCGGCATCCGCGACAGGGCCGGCTTCCTGGTCGCCTGCGCCGACGACCCCGGCGCGAAGCGACTGGTGAGGCAGGCGCGCGAATCCGGCGTCGATGTCCGCACCTACGGAAGTGCCGCTGACGCTGACTACCGGATGACGGATCTGGAATGGACGGGAAGGGGCTGGGCCTTCGGGGTGGAGGACGCCTCCGGCGCGGGGCTCGGGAGGATCGCGTTACAGGTCCCCGGCCGCCACAACGCGCTCAACGCACTCGCGGCGTTCGTTACCGGCGTCGGGCTGGGCCAACCAGCCGCCGAGATGGCCGAGGGCCTTTCCGGCTTCAGCGGCTCGCGTCGCAGGTTTGACTTCAAGGGCGAGGTCGGTGGAGTGCGGGTCTTCGACGACTACGCGCATCACCCGACCGAGATCGAGGCAACCTTGCGTGCGGCGCGTGACGTGGCCGGCGCTGGGCGCGTCGTCGTCGCATTCCAGGCGCATCACTACTACCGGACAGCGATGTTCATCAACGAATTCGGGGCGGCACTCGGACTCGCCGACGACGTCGTCGTCCTCGAGGTGTTCGCACCGGGTGAGACGGCCATCCCGGGCGCCAGCGGGCAGACGATGGCGGCGAACGTGCCGCTGGACCCCGCGCACGTGGTGTTCGAGCCCTCCTGGTCTGCCGTGGCCGCACATCTCGTCGAGCGGGCCGGCAGCGGTGACATCGTCATGACCCTCGGTGCGGGCGACATCGGCATGATCGGCCTCGAAGTCCTCGACCTCCTGCGCCTGCGCGAAGGTGCGTGAATCGGATGCGACCGGCCTGATGGCGACAGGCACTCCGCCTCGCCGGGCGAAGGAGCGGCAACAGCCGGTCCGTGACCCGGCCCGCGGTCGTCGCTGGCGGGTGTTTCGCTTCGTTTTCCTCATTGCGGTCGTTCTGATCGCGTGCCTCGTCTGGGTCGCGTGGTTCTCCTCGGTGCTTGTCATTCGCAAGGTCGAGGTCACCGGGGTGTCGGGAATCCTCGTCAACCGGGTGCTTGACGCTGCCGATGTCCCGATCGGCCTGCAGATGGCGCGACTGGACACCTCGCAGGTGCGGTCGGGGATCGCGACACTCCCGTGGGTTCGAGCCTCCGCGGTGGTCAGGGCCTGGCCACGGGGAGTGGTCCTCGTCGTCGAGCCACGGGTGGCGATCGCACTCCTTGAAGGCTCCCGGGCCGCAGTGTCGTCCGATGGCGCCGTGTTCGTCCCTCCCGAGCCTCTTGAGCCCGGGCTTCCGACGGTCCGTGGTGATGGCGTGGGTCTCGCGACCGCCATGCGAGTCCTCGAAACCATTCCCGCGGACCTCCGCTCGAGGGTCGCACTCGTCTCGGCGACGACCCGCGACGATGCCGAGCTCGTCCTCGACTCCGGCATCGTCATCAGGTGGGGGAGCGTGGAGCGGCCGTTGCTCAAGGCCCGCGTGCTGGCCGCGCTCATGAAGACGAAGGCTCGCGTCTACGACGTCGCGGCACCGGAGCTGCCGACGACGATCGGTCAGCCGATCGCGCCGGTGGGCTGACGATCGGTCAGCCGATCGCGCCGGCGGGCTAAGTGCTTCGCCAATCCAGGCGCGCATTGCCGAGTGCGAGGCACTGTCCGGACAGGCGCGGCCAACGGTGCTCGCTTGCATGATGGGCGCGCACCGTCTAGCCTCCGGCGGCTTGATGGACGGGCAAAACCTCACCCTGAACTAGAGGTTGAGGGTCACCCATTCAACGTGAATACATGGGCGAACGCCGCTGATCTGGCGGCCTCGGCCAACAACGACGAAGGGATGAGCAGCTGTGGCGGCTCCGCAGAACTACCTGGCAGTGATCAAGGTCGTCGGGATCGGAGGCGGCGGCGTGAATGCCGTCAACCGAATGATCGAGGTCGGGCTCAAGGGGGTCGAGTTCATCGCGGTGAACACTGACGCGCAGGCGCTCCTCATGAGTGATGCCGACGTCAAGCTCG
>JBMOKH010000052.1:0-12217 GCA_049315365.1 Candidatus Nanopelagicales bacterium | reverse complement strand
TCTTCCCAAAATCGTGGCCCGGATCGATCACAATGCCCTCCCGGGGGACGCCAAGATTGCTCGCTCGCTCTGCCAGGTCGGTCGTGCGGGTGATGATGTCGAGCATGAGGTCGTCATAGGCGACCCGGTGAGGCCTGGTCCGCGGCTGCGCTCCACCCGTGTGCGTGCAGACGATTCCGGCCGAGAACTCGGCTGCGACCTCGGCTAGCTTGGCATCGACTCCTCCCCAAGCGTCATTGAGGACATCGGCACCCGCCTCGCAGGCCGCCCGGCCAACCTCATGCCGCCAGGTGTCGACGCTGATCACAATGTCGGGATAAGCGGCCCGGACTGCAGCGATAAAGGGCACGGTGCGGCGGGCCTCCTCCTCGGGTGACACGTACTCACCAGGGCCGGCCTTGACGCCGCCGATATCAATGATGTCTGCGCCCTCGGCGATGACCGCATGGACCCGCTCCATTGCTGCGTCATCCGCCCACGAGGCCCCCTTATCAAAAAACGAGTCCGGCGTGCGGTTGACGATCGCCATGACAAGGAGGTCAGTGTCGGAGAACGAACCCCGGCCGAGCCGTAGCGTCATCGCGACCCCTCAACGGCGTGAATGGGCGGACGATGCTCGCCCATTGAAACTCGAGCCGGCCTCTCGGCGAGGTTTATCGGGCGGTCCACCCACTCGTCGGCCACGCCGGTCGCGGATCGCCCCACGTGGCAGATCTCGGCTGCTTCCGGCGCGCCACCGTTGAACCGCCTGCGAGCCGCTGCGGCGATGACCTCGGCTGCCATGGCCCCGAGGCTTGCAAGATCCTGATGGACGTGACTTCTAACGCCAAGGTCGACCTGGGCGATGGCATCGAGGCCGTGCATCTCGTATGTGTCGATCAGTGATGCGAACTCGATGCCGTATCCCGACGGAAAGTCGAGCGTCTCCAGCAGCGTCCGCCGGGCTGACCACTCGCCTGCGAGCGGCTGGATCACTCCGGCAAGCTCGGGCCACCAAAGGCTGATGAGTGGCCGTGCGGTGAGTTCGGTAACTCGCCCACCCTGGGACTTCGCGGGGCCGTCAAGAACAAGATCTCGATCGTAGAAGCCCTTCACCAGGGAGATGCCTTCGTCGAAGAGCAACGGGGCTGCGAGACCGACGACGTACCTCGACGAGAAGTTCATGAGGTCTGCGTCGACGAACACGATCACATCTCCGGTGGTGACGAACAGCGACTTCCACATTGCCTCACCCTTGCCGGGCCGCCAGCCGAGTTCTGGTTCAATGTCGGCGGCCGCGAAGACGGCGGCTCCGGCGGCGAGAGCCACCGTTGCCGTCTCATCGACGGAGTCGCTATCGATCACGATGAGCTCGTCAACAAGATTGGACCTGATCATGAGGTCCTCGCGAATCCTGTCAATGATGGCCCCGATGGTGGACGCCTCATTGTGGGCAGGGATGACGACACTGATGCGAGTGGCCGACTTCGCGCGAAGGACGTCATCGAAGGCAATGTCGACCTCGCGGCAGGTGCTCCTTTGAAGCCATCGTGTTGCCCGATCGTGCATGCGTGTTGCCAATCCGGAGGTCAAACAGTGGGGACTGTGCGATGGTCGAGCGATCTTCAATATAACCGCTGCATCTGTGACCGTAATTCATGGTCGCGGTCTTCTGAGTGGGTGACAGTCACGCGTCTGCTACTAATGGGTCATGCCGGGGTCACGGGGTGCGGACAAGGCGGACGTTGCATACGGCGACGGCCGTGAGGCGCTGCTTCGGGCCGTGGTCACGGTTGTGGCCAAGGGCGGGCTCCGTGCACTGACCTACCGTGCCGTCGCGACGGAGGCTGGTGTCACCCACGGGCTCGTCCGTCATCACTTCGGCTCGCGTGATGCGCTGATCGTCGCAGCCACCGAATACTCACTCGGCCCTGCGATCTCGGTCACGAATCTGGGCGAGAGCGGCTCCCTTGACGACTGGGCGAAGGACGTTCCGAGGGCCCTCATCGACCTGGAGGATCTCACGGCATTCCAGTTCGAGGTGATCCTCGAGTCGCGCCGGCGCCCTGAGCTCAAGGGAGCGGTGCGCGACCTCTACGCAGGATTTCGCAAGGCCATGCTCGCCGACCTGCGCGCCCATGGCGTGGACGCAGACAAGGCGCTCGCGACCCTCGTCTTCGCTGCACTCGACGGGCTGATCTTCGAGGGGCTCGCGCTCAATGAGCCGCAGACGACGCGGGCGGCGATCCGCAGGCTCCGGGAGTTGCTCAAGAGCGCGCACCTCGCCGACTAGCGAACTTCCGGAAAGTGCGTGACAAGCCGGTGCATCCGACCTAAACTCCGACAACTAACCAATTGGATAGTTGTCGGAGGTGTGCATGTCGAGTCCTTCAGGTCTATTGTCGACCCCTTTCGCCCACGCGTACCCCGAAGGCCTCGAGACCGAATGGATCGACGTCATGGGGTATGCGGTGCCCCTGTGGGTGAGTGACCCCGAATCGGAGTACCTCGCCTTTCGAAGTGCGGTGGGCCTGCTCGAATACTCGATGCTCTACCGGTGGGAGATCCGGGGACCGGGGGCAAAGGCCGTTGCCCATGGAGTCCACAGCCGCAACATCATCGAGATGGGCGCCGGGGAGATCTGCTACGGGGTCGTCGTTGACGCTGATGGAAAGATGATTGACGATCCGACCGTCTCGGTCTACGGCGCGGATCACGTACTCCTCGTCGGGGGAACCCCCGCCCTAGGCCCGATCATCGAGCGCGAACTCGACTCCGAGACGACGCTGGCCGAACGACGCGCGGAGTTCTGCGTCCTGTCGGTGCAGGGGCCGCGCAGCAGGGAACTGCTGCAGAGCCTCGCTGATTCGGATCTTTCGAACGAAGCCTTCCCGTATTACACGTTCAAGAGCGGGGTGAGCATCGCTGGACTCCAGGTTCAGCTCAATCGGATCGGCTTCACTGCTGAACTCGGGTTCGAAGTGGTCGCGCCAATCGCAGATGCACCGGCACTCATTGCTGCGGTGGGCCAAGCTGGGGCTGAACTGGGCGCGAGAGCCTGCGGCGCCGCAGCGCTCATGATGTGCCGTATCGAGTCCGGGATGGTGATGGCCGAGGTCGAATATGACCGGTCCGTCTCGCCGTTCGAATGCCGGCTGGGCTGGTCAGTTGACTTCGATAAGGGGGACTTCATCGGAAGGGAAGCCCTTCTCGCGATGAAGGATTCGGCAGCCGGCCGCGTCATGACCATTCGCATCGAGGGCGATCCCGATGGCCTCGATGGTGCGCTGATCGAAGCCGAGGGGATCGAGGTCGGATGCGTGACGATGGCGGTGCCCTCGCCCGCCCTCAATGGCGCCACGCTGGCAATGGCGCGGCTGCACCGAGATGTCGCTCGCGCAGGGCAGCAGTTGATTGTTCAGTCTCCCTCGGGGGCCCGCGTGGCCGAAGTCCTCAGGACACCGGTGTACGACCCCGAACGAATCCGAGTCAAGTCCTAGGAGTCTCATGAGCGCGTTTGCCGTGAACACCGACCTCCTGCCCTTCGCAGACGCGGTCTATCAAGAGAATCCGTATCCCTATTACCGAGTCGTCCGCGATCTCACCCCGCTCTACGAGAGCCCGGTGGGTGTCTTCGCTGTCGTTCGTCATCACGACGTCGCGGCGCTCCTCCGTGACAAGAGGCTCAGCGCCGCCCAACTCGACTTCGGCGTCGCGAATATCTTCCACGACTCGGTGCTCGGCATGGACTCACCCGATCACGGCCGCCTTCGACGGATCAGCGCGAAGTGGTTCACCGCTGAGCGCACGTCGGACTGGATCGTTGAGACGCGTCGAATCGTCGACAAGGCGCTCGACGAGGGTGCGATCGCAGGCGGTCTCGATGCCTGCGAGGACCTGTCGTTCGCTGCGACCTTCGGCACGATGGCCTACATCCTCGGCGTTGGCACGCACGATGCAGCCGAATGCCGGCAGAAGGTCATCGAGATGGGCAGGGCCTTGCGCCCGGCAGCCACCGACGATGATGTCGCCGGTGCGCAGGCGGCATTCGCCTGGTACGTCGACTACATCCGTGACCTCGTCGAGTTCAAGCGCAGGCATCCGGGGAACTCACTCCTCGATGCATTCCTTGCCGCGCAGGAGGCCGGCGACATGAGTGAGGCCGAGATCATGGCCACGGTCACCCTTTTCTACGCGGTCGGGCACCTGGACAACTCTTTCCTCATCCAGAACGGAATCCGGCTGCTGGCCGAGATGCCCGATGAGCGAGAACTCTTTCGCTCCCAGCCGGAAATCCGCAACGACATGATCTCCGAGATGCTTCGCGTGGACACGCCGGAGCAGTTCGTCACGCGTGTCGCGCTGGAGGATATGGACATCTCGGGGGAGACCCTCCCCGCGGGAGCGATCGTGCTGGGAATGATCGGGTCGGCGAACATGGACGAGCGGGTGTTCCCGGAACCCGAGACCTTCGATCACGCGCGCCCGGACCTCACCCGTCTGCAGATGGCCTTCGGGGCAGGGCAGCACGGCTGCCACGGTCAACTCCTCGCTCGGGCGCAGGCAGATTGTGCGATCGGCGCACTCGTCGAGCGCTTCCCCGAATACCGCGTGAGCGGCCCCGTCACTCACCGGCACACCGAGTTCATCCGGAACATCAGCACCCTGCCCATTGAATTTCACTGAAAGTGCTTGACAGAACTATCCAAATGGAGAACTCTGCGACAACTGGCCTTCGGGCCCCAATGATCAGGAGAAGGCATGGCCATCGAAGTGGAGCAGGCTAGTTCTACGAGACTGAAGGCGAACTCGCTCGGGACGATCGGGGTTGTCATCCTCGTGCTGTCTGCGGCAAGTCCCCTGATCGGGCTCACCGGCGCAATTCCGACAGCCATGGTTCTGGGCAATGGGATCGGCGCACCGATGGCCTTCGTCCTCGTCGGTGCGATCCTGCTCATCTTCGCGTCCGGGTACATTGCGATGTCCCGTCAAGTGACGAACGCGGGAGCGCTCTATGCGTTCGTCGGTCGAGGACTGGGCCTGCCCGTCGGGCTGGGCGCCGCAGGCCTCGCCTGGTGGGCGTACACGACAGTGCAGCTGGCGGTGTACGGCTTCTTTGGCGTGGTGGCGAGTGGAACCCTCGCTACGTACACGAGTATCGAACTCCCGTGGTGGGTGCTCACGCTCATCCTCATGGCAATCATCCAGGTATTCGGATACCTCGGCATTGAGATCGGCGCGAAGGTCCTCCTCGTGCTGATGGTCCTCGAGTGGGGAACGATGATCCTGCTCGCCCTCGCCATCCTCTTCACCGGTGGTGCAGGCGAGGGATTCGCCGCGGGCGAGGTGTGGAGCCTGAGCAATCTCACGGCCGCGGGCATCTCGATCGCGCTGATCTTCGCCTTCGCGTCGATGTTTGGCTTCGAGTCGTCCGCCCTCTATGGCGAGGAGACCCGGAACCCGAAGAAGACCGTCGGACGAGCCACGCTCATCTCGATCTGCCTCATCACCTTGTTCTTCGCATTCACCGGGTGGATGCTCATCGTCGGCTATGGCCCTGGCAATGCCGTTGAAGCGGCGCTGGCGACCCTGGAGGGCGGCGATCCGGCGCAGTACGTCTTCGCATCAGGTGAGCAATACTTGGGATCGTGGGCCCCTGTGCTGATGAGCCTGTTCGTCATCACGTCGATGTTCGCGTGCAACCTAGCCTTCCATAACGGTATCTCCCGCTATCAGTACACCCTCGGCCGCGACGGCGTGCTGCCGAAGTCCCTGTCTCGCACACGTGAAAGCGGAGCGCCATATGTGTCGTCCGTCGTGCAGACGATCACCGTGCTCATCTTCATCCTCATCGCGGTCGTGACGAACGCCGATCCCATCGCCGTGGTCTTCTTCTGGTTCAGCGGCATCGCGGTCGTTGCGCTGGTGACGCTGTACGTACTCACTGCGGTCGCCGTCCTCGTCTTCTTCCTGAGGAACAACGGAACAGATGCGGGTGTCTGGGCGCGACTGCTGTCACCCGTCATCTCGATCGTTCTGCTGGGATATGCGCTCTGGTTGATCGTCGGGAACTTCGAGTTGCTCGTCGGCACCTCGAAGGAGCAGGCGCTCCTCCTCGCCGCTACGGCGATCGTGGCATTCGTCGTGGGCCTGGGGATCTTCCTCATCCGCCGAAACCGGCTTAGCCCCGACGCACTGGCTGACCTTGAGCATGAGGTGAGCTAGACCGTCACGGATAGCGCTGCGAATCCGGTCGGCCGGAACCACGACTCCTCCAAGGGGTGGTCCCGGCCGATCGGTCATCAACCGTCGACTTGGATTCGGAATACCCTCATCACATGACCGCATACATCCTCACCTTCCGCTGCCCCGATGGTCCCGGCATCACGCACGCCATCACGGGGGCGCTCCTCACGGTGGGGGCCAACATCCTCGAGCAGGCGCAGTTCACCGAGCCAACGACGAACCAGTTCTGTATGCGCACCCGATTCGAGACCCCCGATGATGACCTCGATGGCGTCCGTCGTGCAGTGACCGATGCCACCGTCCACCTCGATCCCATGATCACCCTGCGCCACGAGGAGGACCGCCGCCGGGCCTTGCTCATGGTGTCGAAGTTCGATCACTGCCTCGTCGACCTGCTGTACCGGTACCAGCTCGGCGAGCTCCAGATCGACATCCCGCTCATCGTGTCGAACCACCCTGACTGCGCGGAGATCGCGGCAAGGGCGGGCATCCCCTACGTGCACCTGCCGGTCACCCCCGAGACCAAGGCGGGGCAGGAGGCCCGCTTGCTCGAGCTGATCGAGGAGCACGGCATCGACGTAGTCGTGCTGGCCCGATACATGCAGGTGCTCTCGAATGAGCTCTGCACGCAGATCTCCGGCCGGGCGATCAACATCCACCACTCGTTCCTGCCGGGGTTCAAGGGGGCGCGGCCGTACCACCAGGCATTCGAGCGCGGGGTCAAGCTCATCGGGGCCACCGCCCACTTCGTCACCGCCGATCTCGATGAGGGTCCGATCATCGAGCAGGACGTCCAACGCGTGACCCATGCGCACTCGGCGGCGGCCCTTGCCGAGATGGGCCGTGATGTCGAACGGATGGTGCTCGCCAGGGCCGTGCGGCTCTTCGCCGAGGACCGCATCCTCATGACCGGCAGCCGAACGGTCGTCTTCAGCTGAGGGAAGGCCTCAGCTCAGCGCCGAGACCCGCTCGACTACCTCGCGGCAGAAGGCGGCGTGCTGCGCGCGGTCGTCGATGAAGATCGACGGCTTGATGCAGAAGGTGGTGAAGCCCATTTCCATTTGCGCCGGAATCCCCTCGAGGGCCTCGGGAAGCGGTGCGACGCTGCGGGGGTCCGGGAACTCGACCCTCGTGCCCCCGACCATCTCGATCTCGTCGAGGGATCGTCCGGCTGCCTCGAGGCCCGCTTGGAGCCGGGCGACGTCCTCAGGCTTTGGCCGCCCGAGCGGGTGGTAGCCGCTGCCGTAGCGCACGAGGCGTCGCAGCACGGGATCAGTGAGGCTCTCCCCGCCGAACCACATCGCGGGTCCCTTGGGCGTGAACGGCTTCGGATCGACATAGACGTCGGTGAAGTCGAAGAACTCCCCGTGAAAGGACGCTGGCGACTCGGCCCATACCCGCGACCAGATCTCGAGGTCCTCGTCGAGGATGCGCCCGCGCTTGTCGAACGGCACCCCGAGGGCGTCGTACTCATCCTTGTGCCAGCTCACGGTGGGCTGGATGACGAGGCGTCCCTCGGCGAGAAGATCGAGGGTGGCGAGGTCCTTGGCGAGGGCCAGCGGGTGCCGTAGCGGGGCGATCAATGCGATGGCGCCGACGCGAATGCGGGTGGTGGCTGCCGCGATGGCGCTCAGCATGACGATCGATGACGGCCACTCCGTCGCGGGGTCTTGGTTCCCCGGCATCGCGTAGTCGCGAGGGTTCTCCATGCGTCCCTGCGCACCGGCCGACGGACCGAGGAGCACGTGGTCGCTGATCATGATCATGTCGAATCCGGCGTCCTCGGCCTCCTGGGCCATGCGAACGATGCCGCGAATGTCGCGCGGATCCGCCATCGTCCAGTTCTCGGTGAGGACGCTCACGAGCCTCGGTGCCACTGCGGTGACCTAGATCGCGGCCGAGTTGTCGACGAGTAGCGTGCCCCCGTTGAAGGTGGTGCCCACCTCGCAGTAGTAGCCGGCAATGATCTCGTCGACCGGCAGCAGGGACGCAGGCTGATCCCATGGCGAGTCATGGAGGGTGAGTTCGGCATCGCCGACCCATGGCTGCCCGAGATCGAGATCGACGCCGCCCATGGTCGCGAGCTGGTTGAGGGACATTCCTGCGCCCGGCACCATTGACGGCATGACCCGGTGGTGCAGCATCTTGTGGCCGTTGACGAAGCCATTCGACATGGCCGGCTCGCGGAGGGTGACCTTGGCGCTGGCGAGGCGATGGTCGTACGCGGCGAGCGATGCGCCGAAGGCACCTCCCTCGGCGATGCGCGGAGCGGCTGATCCACGGTTGTACGGGCGGGTGACGAAGACGCTCCCCAGCTTCTTGGGGTAGCCCTGGAACCAGCCGCGCGCGATCGCGAAGTCGGTCGTGACCCAGATGAGGACGCACCGGCTGTAGGTGACGCCGGCATACTCGCAGCGGACGACTACGAAGGCCTCGAGGTACTGCGATCGCGCCGGGTCCAGCAATTCGGCCCCACCGGTGCTGCACGACTGCCAGTCGGCCCAGATGAAGGCGACGGCGCCGGGATCCTCTGAGGCGAGGCCGAGCTCGGGGGGGAGCATGGCGCGGACGTTGGCCGGGTCGGTGCGGTATTCGACGGTCATGAGGGTGCCCGAGTAGTACCAGGGCATCTCGGGAATGACAGCTGAACCGCCACCCGGGGTGAAGGGTGGAAGGAAGCCCGAAGAGGTTGCCATAGCACTGAATCCTAGTGCGAATGAGGAGATCGTTTGGGTCCAAACGTTCAAATGGGTCGGGATGTTCGTCCATCCGGATGCTCATCCATCTGACAGGTACTAGCCTTCGAGCCGTGCCAAAGACGCAGGGAGCGCGTGCTCGGCTCAATCGAGACGTGATCTGTCGAGCAGCTCAGGAACTCCTCGTCGCAGGCGACGCGGAATCCTTCAGCCTTCGCGCCCTTGGTGATCACCTAGGTGTGGACCCGACAGCCTTCTACCGGCACTTCCAGGACAAGGAAGACCTGCTTCGCGAGGTTGGCGATCGCGCGCTGGCACCTTCGACGAAGGGGTTCGTCTCGACGGACGATCCCGCCGATGACATCCGCCGGCTCTGCCTCGGGGTGCGGCGCGCCCTGCTGAGGAACCAGGTGGCGCTCTCGATCACCTCGCGGGGCCCGACCCGCCATGTGAACGAGCTTCGCATTACCGAGATCCTTCTCGATGCGCTCCTGCGTGCCGGCCTCGAGCCCAAGGTGGCCGCTCTCACGTATCACGTGTTCATCGAGTTCACGGTCGGGTCCGCGGCCCTCGATGCGCCGCTCGCCGCAAGCGCTGCTGTGCGCCGCGAGACGTACCAGCGCTGGCGCAGTGACTATCGGGCGCTGCCGGCGGATGAGTATCCGGCGATCAGCATCCTGGGGCCAAGGCTCTATCCGTCGAGTGATGATGTCTTCGAACTCGGGCTCGATGCCCTGATCGACAGGCTCGTCGTCGCTCCCAACAAGCCATCAGCCGGCGATCAGTAGACCCGCGAGTACTCGTCCTGCTCCCAGTCGGTGACAGCCTGCTCCCAGCGCTTCCACTCGTCACGCTTGAGCCCGAGGTACACCTCGACTAGGTCCGGCTCGAGGTAGGCGCAGAGCGACGTGTCAGCCTCAAGGGCGTCGAGTGCGCCTGACAGCGTGTGCGGCGTGTGCCGATCGGTATTCGGCTCGACATCTGCGTCGCCCTGCTGCGGTTCGGGGAGCGCCATCGCCTCTTCCACGCCGTGCAGGCCGGCTGCGAACAGGGCGGCGCTCAGGAGGTGCGGGGAGGCGGTGCCATCGGCCATGCGGTGCTCGACGCGGGTGGTCGCACCCCGCTGGCCTGGGACGCGAACAGTGCAGATCCGGTTGTCAAGGCCCCAGTTGGCCCAGTAGCCGCTGAGCATTCCCGGAGTAAGGCGCTTGTATGAGTTGACGGTCGGTGCCGCGAAGGCGGTGAGCGCCTCATGGTGATGGAGGAGTCCGGCCATGAATTGACGCGCGAGGTCGGAGATCCCATCGGTGTCGGAGGGCTCGGCGAACATGTTGTCGCCCGATGAGTTCGCAAGGCTCATGTTCAGGTGCAGGCCGCTTCCGACGGCGTCGGCGAACGGCCGCGCCATGAAGGTGGCATCGACGCCGCGGTCGCGGGCGACACCGTGGACGAGCTCGCGGAACAGGAGCGCTGCATCGGCAGCCGCGCCAGCCGGTTGGTAGTGCAGTGCGGCCTCGACCTGGCTCGGTGTGAACTCCGCGTTGACGCCCTCGACCTGCAGGCCGGCGAGCTCGGCGAGCTCGGCAATGACCTCGAGGGTGCCGGAGGGGTCGGCGCCGGCACCGATGCCGTACACGCGGTGATCGGGAACCGGGAGCTTCACAAGGGGCTGCCGCGAGGCCAGGAGGAAGAACTCCATCTCGAATCCGGACATCGGAGTGAAGCCCCGGGCCGCCCATCGGTTGCAGATGAGCTGGAGTTGGCGTCGGGAGTCGAGGGGCAGCGGCTCGCCATTGGTGCGGTAGAGGGAAGCCATCGCCGTGCGGCGGCCGCCGATCCACGGCCGCAGGGTGTCGAGATCGACCCGGGCCTCCATGTCGGGGAAGCCGGAGCTCGTCGAGTAGGTCGGCACGTCGAGGAACTCCAGGTCGAGTCCCTGCACCATGACGGTGATCGCGTAGTGGGTTGGGTGGTCAAGGCGGTTGGGGGGCACGGTCTTGCCATGGGTGAGCCCGAGCAGGTCGGGGAAGATGACGTCAATCTGGTCAGCCATTGGCTGCTGCTCCCGTTCCCGATCCTGTGTCTCCGGCAGCTGCGTCACCGGCAGCGACGCCTGCAAGACGGCCTTCGTCGACGACCTGATGAGCGTCGAGAAAAACGCTGCAGTTGCGCATGGGTATATCGAAGTGGCAGACGCTGAACCGCTCCGCGTTCTCATTCGCACCGGTGCTGTACATGAAGTTGCCCTCGAAGGCACGCGCTTCCGTGCCGTTGACCTGCGAGCGGTCGTAAAGCTCGAGGTAATCCCAGCGTGCGGACGGGTTCATGCCCCAGCCCACGTGCGAGGTGGCGTAGGCATCGCGGTCGAAGGCGGACATGTAGGACTTCAACATCTCCGTCTGGTACCCGTCGCCCTCGATCGCTACGACGTAATCGTCCTCGATGGTGAAGGTGATCGGGGACTGAACGTAGTGCTTGAAGGTGATGTTGACGTCGCCTGGTGCGAGCACCACGGTTCCGTTCACCCGATGCCGGGCAGGGAAGGCGAGGACGAGTCCGCCGGGCCAATGTGCGATGGACCCCGGTCCGGAGATGACCCCGGTGGATCCAGCGGTGAAGGCCCCGTCGAGCTCGACATGAAGGTCGGTGCCATGGGCGCTTGTGACCCGCATTGTCTTCGACTTCGTCAGCACCTCGTGCGACTCGAAGACCCGCTCGGCCATGCCCACATCATGCGGGAGTCGTTCAAAGGTCTCGGGATGCTCATTGCTGATCATGAGAACGCTCGTGCCGGCGCCGAGAATGGTGCGCAACTCCTTGGAGTGGAGGAGCCCTTCGACGGTGATGTCGATGACGAAGGAGACGGATGAAAGGGCGGCCACGGCACCGGCCTGCCCGTTGAGGGCCAGCGACGTACCGGTTGACCGGAGCGCGACAGGGGTGCTGCTCGCCGGCGTGCGCATGACGATCTCGAAGGGCTTTGCCCCGAGGGACTCGGCCGCGAGGATCGCGGTGGCTACCAGCTCTGGCCGGCTCGAGCTCTCGGAAAGGATGACGCACTCGTCGCCCGGGCCGAGCCCATTGAGCCGGAACTGCTCGGCAAACCGCGCGATCCAGCGCCACTCGGTTGGTGCTTGCGATCCGCTCATGTGCTCTCCCAGTGGAGTGAGATGGCGTCGTTGACTGCGTCGGGGGCCTCGAGGTTGAGCAGGTGTCCCGCGCCGGGGATCACGACGAGACGGGCATTGGGCATGAGGTCGACGATGGCCTCAGCGTATGACGGCGGTGTCTCGTCG
>JBMOKH010000305.1:0-2733 GCA_049315365.1 Candidatus Nanopelagicales bacterium | reverse complement strand
GCGGCGAGCTCGGCGATCGTGAACTCCCCCGGGTTGCCGAGGTTGATCGGGCCGGTCACCGAATCGTCCGACTGCATCATCGCCACGAGGCCATTGATGAGGTCGTCGACATAGCAGAAGGAGCGGGTCTGCTGGCCCTCTCCGTAGACCGTCAGCGGCTTGCCGGTGAGCGCGCTCACGACGAAGTTCGACACCACGCGGCCGTCATGCGGGTGCATACGCGGGCCATAGGTATTGAACAGGCGCACGACCTTGATCTTCAGGTTGTGCTGGCGGTGGTAGTCGAAGAATAGGGTCTCGGCCGCACGCTTGCCCTCGTCGTAGCAGGCCCGGGGGCCGATCGGGTTCACGTTGCCCCAGTAGTCCTCGGTCTGGGGGTGCACGAGCGGATCGCCGTAAACCTCGGAGGTCGAGGTGATGAGGATCTTCGCGCCGGTGCGCTTGGCCAGGCCGAGCATGTTGATCGACCCATGCACCGCGGTCTTCGTCGTCTGAACCGGGTCACGCTGGTAGTGGATCGGGCTCGCGGGGCAGGCCAGGTGGTAGATCTCGTCGACCTCGACGTAGAGCGGGAAGGTAACGTCGTGCCTGATGACCTCGAACCGCGGGTTGTCGAGGAGATGGGCGATGTTGTCCTTGGTCGACGAGTAGTAGTTGTCGATGCACAAGACGTCGTAGCCGTCACTCAGCAGCCGTTCGCACAGATGCGAGCCGATGAAACCCGCACCGCCGGTGACCAGGGCGCGGCCCTTGGGCATTGTCACGTTGAACTCCCTCTGCGAAGTCTTGCGAATCTGTAAAGCTGGTGAAGCATGCCGATCACCGACATCCGGAAGTGATGCCGCCTCGCCCATGCGTCGGCCCGCCGGTCGAGTTCGACCGGCACGGGGTTGGTCGGGAGTGCGATGGGTTTCACCTCGAGGGTATCGACCTCGTCGACAGTGTGGGTGGCGTCGATGCCGAACCCGAGGTTTTCGACGAGATTGACGTTCGAAGTTGCCGTCCACTGATTCGCCGACATGCTCGCGAGTACGAGCTGGCCGTCCCAGGTATCGACCTGCTTTCGTGCGAGTAGTTCGAAGGTGCCCGTCCAGAAGACCGTGGCCGCAAGCCTCTTTCCGCTGCGTGCCCAGAGCTTGTGGATGGGCAGGCGCTTGCGCCAGCCGGCGATGTCGAGCTGGTACTCATCCCATGATCGCCGCCAGGTGGCCCAGCCCCAGATATGGGGAACTTGAGCAAACCGGTAGGCGCCTGTTGTGCTTAGCCCCTCGGGCGGCACGTAGTTGCATCCTGAGATCGCAAAGACTCGCATGTCGTCCTGGTACCTGTCGAGCAGTTCTGCACAGAAGGGGAAGAAGGTCGGGTCGGGGATGATGTCGTCCTCGAGGATGATGCCTCGCTCCTCGTGCTCGAAGAACCAGCTGATCGCGCTGCTCACGCCGAGTCCGCATCCCAGGTTCTGCTCGCGGAAGAGGGTGCTGACCTCGCACGGCCAGTCGATCTCCGCGGCTAGCGCTTGGCAGGCGAGCACCTTGTCAGCCTCGTCCGGGCGCTCAGGTCGGGGCCCGTCGACAGCGAGGTAGACCCGCGCCGGCTGAACCTGCCGCAACCGGTCGATGAGCACCGTCAGGTGATCGGGCCGGTTGAACGCGATGAGGAGAACGGCCTCGTCAGTGGTCGTCACGACGGCTTCGCAGCTCCTTGATCTCCTGGTCGAGCAGGGCGACCTCCTCCGCAAGGCGCCTGATTCTGTCCTCGTGGCGGCTGAGCTCGTAGCTGAGCTGCACGCTGACGAGCACGAGCAGCACGACGGTGACGAAGAAGAGCAGGTTCACCGGCTCGGCGACCCCGATCGCGCCACTCACCCAGAAGAGGAGCTTGGGGAAGACCGCGCACACGAGCGCGGCGCCGGAGAAGAACAGCCACAGGACGGCGTACTTCTCGCGCAACACCCCGCGCCTTAGGAGGTTGAACACGAAGACGAAGGTGACGATCGCGGTGAGCCCGGCGAGCAGGTTCGGGGTCATGCCTGGTCTCCCCTGGCCTTGGGCCCGCTCTGCAGGCTCGTTGCGATGAGGGCGAGGGATGCCCGCCCGAGGTAGAGCGCAGACCAGATGGCGTTCTTGCTCGGCCTGCCCGTCTGCCTGAAATACATCGTCACCGGGGTCTCGTGGATGACGAGGCCATTGCGAATGGCGATCGCCAGTGAGCCCACGGTGTCGCCAAGGTAGTCGGCGGGGTACTGGACCGCGAAGAGCTCGATGGCTCGCGGGCCGGCCGACCTGAAGCCCGAGGTCGGGTCGGTGATGACGCCCTTGTTCATCTTGCTCAGGCTGAACGACAGGAGTTTCATCGCCCAGCGCCTGGGACCACCGACGAAGTACATCGAATCGGGGTGGAACCGGGTGCCCACGACGACGTCAGCATTGGCGAGGCCGTCGAGCACCCGGGCGAGGTCTGCCGGGTCATGCTGGCCATCGGCATCGACCTGGACCATCGCCCGGTACTGCTCGCGCTGGGCGTAGAGGAAAGCCGTGCGCATCGCGCCGCCTACCCCGACATTGAACGGGAGCGACACGACATCCGCCCCCGCATCCTGAGCGCAACGTGCCGTGTGATCCGTGGATCCGTCGTTCACGACGAGGATGTCAGCATCGGGCTGATGCTCGCGCACCTTGGCGATGACGTCGGCGATCGAACCCTCCTCATTCCAGGCGGGGATCGCGACGAGCA
>JBMOKH010000304.1:0-2753 GCA_049315365.1 Candidatus Nanopelagicales bacterium | reverse complement strand
ACGACGGCAGCGTTGGAACTCTCCCGCAACCGGGTGACGCACTTCTACTCGCGGGCGAAGAACACGGCCGAGATGATTCGGATGGCCGAAACTCTTCTGGAAGAGTACCAGGATACTAGGACCCTATATCTCTCCTGGGATGCGGCCTCGTGGCATATCTCCAAGGAACTATTGGCGTTCGTTGAATCACATAATTCTAGGGCAGACGGCTCGCCCAAAATCGAACTGGTTCCGCTGCCAGCCTCCGCCCAGTTTCTTAACGTCATCGAGTCGGTGTTCAGTGGTATGGCCCGTGCGGTCATCCACAGCAGCGATTATTCATCGGTGAAGGCGGCGACCGAGGCCATAGATCGATACTTTGAAGAACGCAACCGCCACTTCGCGGAGAATCCCAAGAGGGCCGGCAACAAGATTTGGGGAAGGGAAAGAACGGCGGCCTCCTTCGACCCCGCCAACAACTGCAAGGACCCAGGTTACCGATAATCTTGCTCGGACTTACCGCTCACTAGGAGAAAGCTAACTGACAGGATTGCGTCGTGAATAGACCTTAGACATGTCAGCGGGAGCATGTACCCTAAAGAGCCGACCTTAGCTTCAAAGCAGGTCCTCTCTGTAGCAGGCACACTAACTTTGACGCGGAGCGACAAGATGATTCCTTCGCACCCCAATGCAAATGCAGCTCGTTTGCCAGTCGCACTGATGCCTATCGTCACGATACAGAAGACGGGAGCAGAGAAGACTGGCAATGTAGTAGCCTTGGTCCACTTCTGATCTTGGCATTGGAGAGACTGCAGCAAGGACGAAGCGACAATATTAGGAATTCATGGCCTTCGCCTACCGAGTGGCTGGCGAAGGCGTTCCCAGCAAGGAACAGTCGCGAATCATACGACCTTAACTCTTTGAGACATGACTTTGCAATGTGGGCCGGTTGATGGCTACCATGCAATCATCTCGCAAAATAGGATTTCAGGGTTGCAGCCATGAGAACTGGATCCATAAAACTAGTGATTCATCCATCTGGCTCTGACGATGAGAGCTTAACTGTTGCAGATGCCATGCAGCAAGTTTTAGACTATTTCAAGCTTCTCGATAAGGCCGTTACTGCGCATGGTGGTAAATCTGCAGGCATTGTATGGCAGCTGCTGAGCGCGAGCACTAACTCGCCATTTACTATAGAAGCCACAGCAGTTTCTGCCATTCCAGGCAAATCGGTAGAGGACGAAGCAATTGCTTCGGCCTCTCTCTTGGCTGAAGGCTTAAATCAGATTATGTATGAACATCATCCGCCAGACTGGATGGATGCGGAGGCTCAATTGATATTGCATGGTCTTTTGAAAAGGAGTCAGAATGGAATCCGACAAACAGATTTCTACTTGCCAGAATCCAATAAGCCCGTGCTTATTGAGACTGCCTCTGCACAGCGTGCGATAGAGGTTCTTCAGCCCGAGCTTGGGGTACATACTTTCAGGGAAACTGACTTCACTCATAGCGAGCTTGGTTCGGTCGAAGGCAGGGTTGTAGGTCTTCGGTCGTACTACAACAAGCCTGCAATTGTACTTTACTCTCTTCTGGATAAACGAGAAATACCTTGTGTGCTTGTAGATCCCGAGATTTGCAATGCCATCTGTGGCAGGCGAAACTGGAGCCAAGTTTACGAGAGCAGAAGGGTCTTGGTTCCAGGGGTCTGCTTTTTTGATAGAAGTGGAAAGTTGATCAAAGTTGAAGTAAAAGGAGAGATCATTGATATCGATCCAATCCCCGTTAATCTATCTGAACTTCACGATCCTGAATTCAGCGAAGGGCTATCTCCTCATGATCACTTGAAAAGATTGTGGGCTGAGAATCGATGACCAACGAATTGCAAGTTTATTGGGATTCCTGCTGTTGGATCGGGCTCATCAATCAAGAAGAAAGGTGGTTTGGGGACCTACAGTCTATCTTCGAGTCTGCTCAAAGGGGAGATGCTCAGCTTTGGATCTCGACGATCACAATCCTTGAGGTTGTCAAGGTTCCATCTGAAGATGGTATGCCGCGTCCGTGGCCCGATGCGAATATTGCACAAGTTGATAATCTTTTTCTTCAAGACTATGTCCGCACTGTCCAGCTTGATCAGCAGATTGCCCGCAAAGCTAGGGAGATCTACAGATCCACTCCCTCATTGGGGCTACGCAAGCAAATGGATGCTATTCATCTAGCAACGGCGTTATTTCATAGTGTTGACGAGTTTCATACAGATGACGGAGAGGATCTGCTTAGCCTGGATAGAACTCTTCCTTGTAGAGACGGTCGGCTGCTTCGTATATGCAAGCCCAAAGATTCTTTGCTGACCGCTCAAGGCAGGTTGCAATTATAATTGAAGTCTCGCTTAATGGCATTTCATTTATGCTGGGGGATGTTGCTGCAATGCCGGACTTCTTGACTAAGGCAGTTGGCTAGTCACAGCCCTCCATCATCCAGATTCAGAAGACGGGTGCAGAGGCTTGGTTCAATGCTAAAAATAAGTTCCCGCTTCTGATCTGGAGCATTCAATCCTGCTCAACAACCTCAATAGGCACCACCTGCTGACCGCAAGCCCCCGCAATCTCCCGCCACCGCACTCTGCTTATCCTCGCCAACGAGAGTTCAACCGCAGCCATTTCTGCCCCCGGGCGTGCAGCTCGTCAAGCCAGACAGTCGTCTGGTCCCCTCTCCCCTTGGCTCAAGCCCTGAGTCTGCCGCGCACCAGAATGATGCTCCAGCCCCCCACCCATGAC
>JBMOKH010000303.1:0-2759 GCA_049315365.1 Candidatus Nanopelagicales bacterium | reverse complement strand
CGTGTCGGCCTTCGGGCCGAAGACCTTCCACAGGGACCGCACGCTGATCGCGGAGGCCTGCTCCACGTCGCCCGAGGCGGGCGCAAGCACAGTAGCCGTCACTCAGTCACCTCCGGTCTCGTCAGTCGCGAACCAGCCGCTGGGTGCCGGATTCACGTTCTGGTAGACGTGCTTCAACTCGACGTACTCCCCCAACCCTGTCGGACCAAGCTCGCGTCCGACACCGGATTGCTTGAATCCGCCCCATTCTGCCTGCGGAAGGTAGGGATGATAATCGTTGATCCACACCGTTCCGTGACGCAGGCGGCTGGCAACCCGCTGGGCGCGGCTGGCATCGGACGTCCAGACGGCGCCCGCGAGCCCGTAGATCGTGTCGTTGGCGATCGCCACGGCCTCGTCCTCGCCGCGGAAGGTCTCGACGGTGAGGACGGGCCCGAATGACTCGTCCTGGACGCACTCCATCGACGACTGGCAGCGGTCCAGGATCGTGGGCCGGTAGAACCAACCGGTCTCGAGGCCGAGGTCGTCAGGCGCCCCGCCCCCGCACCGAAGGACGGCTCCCTCGCCGATCCCCGCCTCGACGTAGGCGGCGACCTTGTCGCGATGGGCCCGGGAGATGAGGGTGCCGGCCTGCGCCCGGGGGTCGAACGGGCCGCCGAGGACGATCCGGTCGGCCCGCCGCACGAGCTCATCGACGAACTCGTCGCGGATGGACTCCTCGACGATGAGGCGTGCACCGGCCGAGCACACCTGACCGGAGTGCAGGAAGACGGCGGTGAGCGCATTGTCGAGCGCCGCCGCCCGGTCTGCGTCGGCGAAGACGATGTTCGGGTTCTTGCCCCCGAGCTCGAGTGCCACCTTCTTCACGGTGGCCGCGGCGGCGGCCATGACCCGGCGACCGGTGACGAGGCCGCCGGTGAAGGACACGAGATCGATGTCGGGATGTTCGGCCAGCGGCGCGCCCGCGGTTGCGCCGGCCCCGAGGACGAGGTTGCCGACCCCTGCGGGGAGCCCACACTCCTCGAGGATCCGCATGAGGATGATCGAGGTGCTCGGGGTGAGCTCGCTCGGCTTCAGGACGAAGGTGTTGCCCGCCGCGAGCGCCGGGGCGACCTTCCAGGAAGCCTGCAGCAGCGGGTAGTTCCAGGGGGTGATGAGCCCGCATACCCCGACGGGCTCCTGCACTACGCGGGAGATCGCGTCCGGATTCCCGGTATCGACGACCCGGCCCCCGCTGGCGGAAAGCCCGGCGAAGTACCGAAAGCACCGTGCGACGTCGACGACGTCGTACTCGCTCTCGACGAGCCGCTTGCCGGTATCGAGCGACTCAGCTCGGGAGATCTCAGCCGAGCTCGCCTCGAGCAGGTCCGCGGCCCGGTGCAAAAGCGCTGCTCGCGCCGTGAACGGGGTCGCCGGCCAGGCTCCGGCGTCGAACGCACGCCGGGCAGCAGCAATCGCCGCCACGGTGTCGACGGCCCCTGCTTCATCGACGATCGCCACGAACGACTGATCGGCCGGGCATCGGATCTCCCTGGTGCCACCTGCCGCAGCGCTGATCCATTGGCCGTCGATGAACAAGGTGGTCATGGCTGGTCCCTACTCCACTCCCGGTGAGGAGGGGTGCTCGTCGCGGTATCGGTAGAACGGCACGTGCTCGGCCGCGAGCGGCTCATTGTCCATGATGAGATCGGCCGCCTTCTCCGCCATCATCATGACGGGAGCGTAGATGTTGCCGTTCGTCACGTAGGGCATGGCCGACGCGTCGACGACTCGAAGGCCCTCGATGCCGCGAACGCGCATCGAGGACGGATCGACGACCGACATCTCGTCGATGCCCATGCGAGCGGTGCAGGACGGGTGGTATGCCGTCTCGCCGTCGGTGCGGACCCAGTCGAGGATCTGCTCGTCCGTGGCGACCTCCGGGCCGGGCGAGATCTCTCCCCCGCTGAACGGCGCGAAGGCGTCTTGCCCGAGGATCGAGCGGGCCACGGCAATTGCCTCGACCCACTCGCGCTTGTCCTGCTCGGTCGACAGGTAGTTGAATCGAAGGGCAGGCGCCTGACAGGGATCGCTGCTGCGGATGGTCACCGAGCCCCTCGAGTCGGAGTACATCGGACCGATGTGCACCTGGTAGCCGTGTCCGCCGGCCGGCGCCGTGCCGTCGTAGCGGACGGCGATCGGCAGGAAGTGGAACATGAGGTTCGGATAGTCGACCTCGTCATTGCTCCGAGTGAACCCGCCGCCCTCGAAGTGGTTCGACGCCCCCGGACCCGATCGGAGGAACAGCCACTGGGCACCGATGAAGGGTCTCTTCCAGAACTTCAGGTTCGGGTTGAGCGAGACCGGCTGCGTGCAGGCGTGCTGGACGTAGACCTCGAGGTGGTCCTGGAGATTCTGGCCGACCCCGGGCAGGTGGTGGACTGGCTCGACCCCGACCGACCGCAGGTGCTCCGCATCGCCGATCCCGGAGAGCTGGAGCAATTGGGGTGTGTTGAATGCCCCGCCGGACAAGACCACCTCGCCGGCGAGGATCCGGGTCGTGCCCCCGCCCCGCTCGAGGACCTCGACGCCGATCGCGCGGGTGTCGTCCATGATGACGCGGGTGACCTGCGCGCGGGTCCTGACGGTGAGGTTCGGCCGGTGCATGACCGGATGGAGGTAGGCCCGGGCCGCGGACCAGCGGCGTCCGCGCTTGACATTTCGGTCGAACGCGGCGAATCCCTCCTGCTGGTACCCGTTCACGTCACTTGTGATCGGGT
>JBMOKH010000302.1:0-2763 GCA_049315365.1 Candidatus Nanopelagicales bacterium | reverse complement strand
ATAGGCACCGAGAATGTCTGCTGGTTTCTGGGCGGTGACCTTCAGCCCGCGGCGGGCCGCGCCAGCCCCTGCCCTGGCGCGCCGGTGACTGTCGAGCACCTGCCCGGCGAGCTCGTCGGCAAGGTCGTCAAGTCTGGGTGCGAGCGCACTGAGGCCATCGAGCACTCGCGCCGCTGACGCGACGGCAAGGTCCGCCGCAACATTTCCATCAGGTCTGGCGACTGCAATCCGCTCAACCGCCTCGTCGTCGAGCCAGACGGCACTGTCGGGCGCCCCGGTGAAGCCCAGCAGCCTGGCGTCCTCGACCACGAGGGGCCTGACGCCGCCAGCGGCGAGCGGGATCTCGGCGTGGAACCGGAATCGAACGAGCAGGATCGTCGTGCGGGTGGCGACTGCGTTCGTGCGCATCACGCCTGCCCGGCGTGCGGGCCGCTGATCGTCGGGGACCGTCGGGTCGAGCGCGGCATCAAGAACATGCCTCGCCAGTGCTTCGATCGCCGGATCGGTGCGGCTCAGGAGTGCGTGCGCCCGATCGATCGGCAGCGCGCGGTGGAAGGGGTAGGGCTCCTTGTGACGGGCCGGAAGGGCATCCCTCACACCGGCGGTCAGGGTCGCGGTAACGGCCGTGAAGCCGTCGGCGGTCGTCGTGACGGATGCTCCAAGGGAGCGCAGCGCCTCGCTGGCAAACGCCTCGATATCGGCATGGGTCCCAAGGGCACGGCGGATGTCGGCGACCTCCGCCGCGACCTCCTCGGGGTGAATCGATCGCTGGGCGTACTTGGTGCGGCTGGCCTTCTCGCGCTCAGCCGCCGACTCCCACTCGCGATGCAGGGCCCCTGACTGCTCGGCCAGCCCGAGGTCGAGGACGAGTTGATCGGGATCCTGCCCGCGAAGGAGCAGCCCCTCGAGAAGTGCTTCGACGACCGAGTCGGACGAGTCGGGAACCGGCACCGAGACCCCTGTTGTTGCCGCGATCTGACGGTGCTTGCGGATGAGGACGTCAAGGACGATGCCGTCGATGCGCGTATCGATGCCGTAGATGGTGACGGCTTTCACGATGTCGGCTTTCTGCCCGAAGCGGTCGACGCGCCCCTCGCGCTGCTCGTGTCGGGTGGGGTTCCAGGCCAGGTCGTAGTGGATGACGGCCTGAAAACCCTCCTGAAGATTCACGCCCTCGCTCAGGCAGTCAGTGGCCACGAGGACGCGGTGGCCATCTGTCTCGGTGAGGTCCCTGATCCGCTGGGCGCGCTCCGATGGCGGCAGGCTGCCCGTGACGGCAATGACGGTCACCGACTTCTTCAGCTCATCGGCGAGGTTCGCTGCGACGTACTCGGCAGTGTCGATGAAGCGACAGAACACGATCGGGTCAAAGCCATCCTTCAGCAGCGCTTTCACCTCCTTCACCAGCGCGGCGAGCTTGGCATCCTTCTTCAGACCGGTGAGGGCATCGGCCTCGCGTGCGAGCGCCAGCAACCGGTTTCGATGCGGTGATGGTCCGTCATCGATCGCATCGTCCGCACCTGGGATCGCATCAATTGACTCCACGGCATCGTCATCAGCGCCGTCGAGCACTGCAGCGCGCCCAATCGCATCGGCCTCGTCAACATCGCTCGCCCCCGCACTGGCAGCACGGGTCCGGAGGGTCGCTGCGGCTGCGACCGGCGAACTGGCCAGAGCCCGCAGGAGCGCCAGGGCAGACCACCAGCGCACCCGCTGCCGGGTGGCCGAGCCCTCGCCCGACTGAACCTGCTCTCGGGCGTAGGCGAGGACCTTGTCGAAGAGTGCCCGGTATTCAGGGGTCAGCGAGTAGGGGGATTCGAGGGTCTGGCGGTCCTTGGGAAACGCGGTCTCCTCGGCGAGGAAGGTGCGAATGTCAGCACGCCTGCGCTGGACGAAGTGCTGGGCGAGGAGGGTGCGGCCATCGGAGTCTTCGAGATCGATGGTCGCCAGACGCGAATCGAGAAGGCCGAGCAGGTTGCGAAAGCCCTCCTCCTTGCCGGAGTGAGGCGTGGCCGTCACCAGGATCAGGTGTCGATCAGGGTTGGCCGCGAGCTTGCGCAGCAGCTCGTAGCGCTGGTGGGTTGATCGCTTGCCGACCTTCGCGTCGTCGGAGACTGAGGTGTGAGCCTCATCGACGATCACCAGCTCCGGGCATTGGTTCAGGAACTCGCTGCGGCGCAGATCGCTCTTGATGAAGTCGGTCGATACGACGACGAACGGATACCGTTCGAAGAGGGACTCGTTCATCATCAGGCCACGCTCAAGCCGGCGAACCGTGCTCGTGAGGACAAGCTCTGCGTCAATGCCGAACTTCTCCCGCAACTCGGCTTGCCATTGCTCGGCGAGGGCCGGGCTACAAAGGACTGCGAGCCGCTTCGCGTCGCCCTGTGCCAGTAGCTCGGCAGCGATAAGCCCAGCCTCCACGGTCTTGCCGATACCGACATCGTCGGAGATGAGGATGCGCACCCGCTCCTGGCGAAGCGCCAGCATGAGGGGCACGTACTGGTAGGCGCGCGGCTCGACGGCAATGCCAGCCAGGCTCCTGAATGGCCCGGCGCTCGAGCGAAACCCGATTCGCAAGGCGGTGCGGAGCAGGCCCGCCGATGACGCGTCACCGAGATCGCCTGTTGTCGGAGCCGGGAAGGTCGCGGGCTCGACCTGCTCGAGCGAAGGGAAGACGCCGGCAACGTCGTCGGCACCGCCTCCGAGGGGCCGCAGGATGAGGAACTCCGGCTCGCTGTCAGGGAGCACCACCCATTCACG
>JBMOKH010000301.1:0-2768 GCA_049315365.1 Candidatus Nanopelagicales bacterium | reverse complement strand
GTCCGGGGCAACCCTCACGGCCGACACTGCCGTGGTCGCCGTGCCGGTCTCCCTCGTCCAGGCATCGCTCCCCCGCATCACGCCGATGCCCGCGTACGTCAGGGCGGCGATCGGTCGCCTTCGCACCGGCGACCTCGAGAAGGTGATCCTCCGCTATGACGCGCAATGGTGGGGCAGGGAGCGCGTCATCGGGGTCGTGGGCGGCGGCGTGCCCGGCCAGTCGCCGGAATCCGCACTGCGCTGGACCGAGTTCTTCAACGTGACCGATGTCGTCGGAGCCCCGGCGCTCGTCGGATTCTCGGGCGGGACAGCCGCCATGCGCAGGCCGGCGACCGACGCTGGCTGCGTCAGCGAGGCGCTCGCCATGCTGCAGGCCGCCTACGCTTGACTGTGATTCCTTCGTCTTCGCCAAGGTCCACCTTCGTCATGAGTGGGGGCTCGCGGTGAGGACTCGCCTGCTTCCCTCGGAGGTTCCCATGCGTCCGCTTGCCACGTTCGCCCGCTCGCTGGTCGCAGGAGCGCTGCTCGGCCCGGTGCTCCTCGCTCCAGCCCTGATGGCGACGCCGGCCCAGGCTGCGGACGGGGCAAGGGCTCGGGCCGGCACCCAGGTCACCACCTACCTGACCATCGAGGGCCGCGAGGTCGTGAACATCGGCGCCCCGGCGAGCAGCGCCGGCGATACCACGATCTCCCGCGGCTCGGTCGCGATGACCGAGGGAGGCCCGGCCGTCGGCACCTTCGCCACCCGCATCGTCGTGGTGATGCCCGACGCCAACGGGCGCGAACGGCGCGACACGACCATTCACGTGTCGATGCCGAGCGGCGCGCTCTTCGCCCAGCAGATTCAGGACGACCCGACCGGGCTGCCGCCAAACACGTCCTCCGACCTCGTCGTCCTCGGCGGCACCGGAGCCTTCCGCAATGCCCGCGGCGTGGTGTCGCAGGACCCGGCAGTCGCTGGCGTCCTGAGGCTCACCTGGAATCTCAGGCCGAGCATCGGGATCGATCCCGAGCAGGCGACGACCGTCTCGTTCGAGCGCCTCGTCGATGCCACGAGCTCGGGGCAGGCCACGAACGACGCCAACACGCTGTCGGAATCCGGATCGCAGGGCCGGCTTCGGATGAAGGGGCAGGACGGCGCATTCACCTGCGGGGATGCCAAGCTCGCGCAATCACGCCCGGGCGGGATCGGCCTCGACTCATGGCTATGCCGCTACGACCTCCCGCGGGGATCGGTGCTCGTCGCCGCCTTCTCTCAGTACCGAGGGGGCACCGCGTGGCCCTCGAAGTTCATCGACATCATCCTGGGCGGCACCGGCGCCTACGCGGGAGCCCGCGGCGAGGCCGTCACCGACTGCACGTCGGAGACGACGGCCGACGTCACCCTGCGACTCCTCACCGACACCGGCCTGCCGCCGGTCCCCGTGAAGTTCAGCCAGGACCGCACCTACAAGACCTTCGGGGGCCTTGACCTCGCCGATGCGACCGTCATCTACGCCGGAGCCACCGCTACGCAGTTCGCCCTTGGCACGAAGCGGCGGGTCGGCACCTCGGCGAGCCTGTATGTCTCATCCTTCGCCCTTCCCGACGCCGAGGGATTCCGGCGGAGCTTCGGCGTCTACGGCTTCGACCTCAAGGGCGGGACGATTCGGGCGGTCGCCTACGACGAGGGACCGACCGGGGCGGGCAAGCCCACCCGGACTCTCGTCGTGACCGGCGGGACGGGTGTCTTCCTCGGCGCAACGGGCACGATCGGGCTCATCGCCGGCAAGGTCGTGAACGAGCGAACCGTCGTGCGGATCGCGCAGTAGTCGCGGGCATCGGGCAGGGAAGCGACGAGGCGGCACGCTCGGCCGGGGTCGCGTTGATTCCTGATGCAGCTCAGCGACCGCCGATGAGCGGGTTGCGCGCGCGCAGGGCGGGAAAGCGGGAGAAGTCCCGATCGGCGGTGAGCAGTTCGCTCACTCCATGATCAAGGCACAGGGCGGCGATCCTCGCGTCGTGCAGCGCGCCGCCGGTCGCCCGGCCGTCGACAACGAGCGAGCGAAGCGTGCGCAAGTGGGTGGGGGATTCATGCAGCGTCATCGCCCGGGGGCTCGAAAGCCAGTGCTCGACCTGCCCGAAGGCGCGCTCAGCAGGCGTCGGCTCCGCGAAGATTTTCGCGTTCGTGACCACGGCGAGGAACTCCTGGATCACGGGCCAGCACAGGCCAACCTGCGCCACGCCCCCGAGGGCCGCTGCGACCACGTCAAAGGCTCGCTCATGCGCCGCAAGGTCGGGCCGGTGGGCGTACACGAGGATGTTCGTGTCGAACGCGATCACCGCTGCATCGCGAGGTCACGCAACTCGGCCCACGACATCGACGCGGCGGACGGCGACAGGCCGCCGGTCCCGAAGGCGAGGTCGTGATCGGCCTGCCATTCGACGGGGTTCTGGCGACGGGCCAGTTCGCGTCGCAGCGCCTCCTCGATCACGCTGCGCAGGGTGGTGCCTGACTCGGCCGCGCAGCGGCGGGCCTGCGCGGCGAGGTCGTCGGGGAGTTCGATGGTGGTTTTCACTATTGCACCGTACCTCACCACCCGTACATACGGGTCATGCAAGGGCGGTTCGCTCGAAGGCTGCGAGGTGTCGAGTGGAGCCGGATCGCAGGCTCTCGAGCACCCTCGAGATGTCAGCGGCCGGGTTGGCCGCCAGCGCCCGGTCGAGGTCGGCGATGTCCATCTTCTCGATGGTGACACCCACTCCGCCCGCGGCCTTCAAGGACACCT
>JBMOKH010000300.1:0-2772 GCA_049315365.1 Candidatus Nanopelagicales bacterium | reverse complement strand
TCACGAATCGTGAGGATTGGGCAGCATGCGAGTCCGTGTACCGCGGGCTCGACTCCGGCTTCGCCAAAGCCGGGCCGCTTTTGGCCGATGAGGAGGTCATCTACCGGTTCGTCACCATGATTGCCCGTGGATACTCAGGTCTCCCGATTTCCGCACTCGCCAACATCCCCACCACGAACCCGAGCGAAACGGTCACCACGTGATCACCACTCCCCTCATCGGGCAGGCAAGCTCCGTCACCGAACTCGAGGACTGGGGTCCGCTGGCGGAGGCGACCGGAGCCGAGATGCTCACGTCAGGGGTGACGCTGTGGTCAAGCGAGGGCACCTGGGAGATCCACGAGACGCTGCGCAAGCTCTACGTGCTCTTCTGAGCCGTACGGCCTAACTGCCGCCCTGCGGCACGATCCTCATCGCACGCGGACGAATGTAGACCGTGAGCCGATCATCACGCTCGAAGTCGGCAGCGCGCTCACTCGCGACCCGAACCACGAACGACTGCCCCGACTCGAGGCTGACGACGAGGTCGGTCATCGCGCCGAGGTAGATCGTGCGTTCGACAGTCACGTTGATCGCCGCGGAGGGATCGGTCGTCGGATCGAGATGAACGCGCTCAGGGCGGATAACGAGCTTTGCCGGCCCCGGCTCCATCGCGGGCCCGGACGACTCCAAGACCATGCCGTCGAGCCGGAAGGACGTGCGACCGTCGGGTGCTGGGCCGACAACCTCGATCGGCAGCACATTCGCGCTGCCGAGGAAGTCGGCAACATAGGCAGTAGCGGGTTGCTCGTAGACCTCGGTCGGCGATCCCAGCTGCTCCACCCGGCCCGCCGCCATGACCGCGAGACGGTCACTCATCGTGAGCGCCTCCTCCTGGTCATGAGTGACGTAGACGAACGTGATTCCCAGCGACTCCTGCAAGGCCTTCAACTCGATCTGGAGGGTCTTGCGCAGCTTCGCGTCGAGGGCGCCGAGCGGCTCATCGAGGAGCAGCACCTTGGGCCCGAGAACGAGGGCTCGGGCGAGTGCCACCCGCTGCTGCTGGCCGCCCGAGAGCTGCGCCGGTTTGCGCTTCGCGTATTCGCTCATCCTGACGAGTTCTAGTGCCTCGCCGACCTTGCGCTGGACCTCCTGCTTCGTGAGGTCCACGTACTTCAGGCCGAAGGCGACGTTATCTGCAACGGTCATGAACGGAAAGAGCGCATAGTTCTGAAAGACGGTATTGACGGGCCTCGCATTCGCAGCAAGGTTCGAGACATCCACGCCATCGATGAGAATCCGCCCGGTAGACGGCTCCTCGAAACCTGCGATCATCCGAAGGGTCGAGGTCTTGCCGCATCCGGAGGGACCGAGCAGCGAAAAGAATTCCCCGGCCGGGATGGACACGTCGATACCCCGGACTGCGGCGACGTCACCGTAGGACTTCTCAAGGCCGATGAGCTCGATCGCCCCGCCCGCCATGTCAGGCACCGCCCATGAAGGACATCGCTGGCTGCATTCGCGGTACTCCGGTCTCTCGTGATGATCAGTGGCCGTGCGACGTGTCGTCAAACTATCGCGACCGGGGGATGTGGTTCAGCCGTATTGACGATGCCGCAGAGCAGTTCGCCCGAAGCCCTTGCGCAATCCTGAACCGTCGGTCAGTCTAGGGTCCCGGTGGCGCTCGAACAAGGAGAATTGATGACCAACAGCACGGGCGAGAATCGACGAAGCCCAACTGGCGCGCGGATGAGCAGGCGCCGGCTCCTCCAGGCTTCGGCCCTAGCTGTCCCGGGCGCGATTGCCCTGTCGGCATGCGCTCGCCCCACATCTGCCGGCGCCGGCAGTGCGAGCGGCTCAGCGCCCAGCCTGCAGTTGGCATCGCCGACCAATCCGGTCAAGTGGCCCATCGCGGCCGGTAATGAGCCGATCGCGGCCGGCCTCGAGCCCGAGCGCAATGCGACCCTGCGGCTCTACAACTACCCCGACTACCTCAACCCGGAGGTCGTCACCTCGTTCGAGGCAAATTACGCCGAGTACGGGGTGAAGGTCGAGGTCTCCACGTTCAATGACACCCCCGAGGCACTCACGAAGATCCGCAACGCTGGCACCCCGTTCGACGTCTACTTCCCGAGCTACGACGCCATCGGCAAGCTCGTGCTCGGCGGCCTCGTCCGGCCGCTGCAGCATAGTTACATTCCCAATATCTCGAATGCCTATCCGGAGTTCCAGAACCCCTTCTATGACGTCGACTGGCAGTACACCGTCCCCTACGTCCTCTACACAACTGGTATCGGATGGCGGGCCGACCGCATCAGTGAGGACATCGGCGCGCGAGCGAACCCCTACGACGTCTTTTGGGATCCGAAGTATCGCGAGCGCCTTGCGGTACTCGACGACTACCGCGAGGTCATCGAGATGACCCTGCTCCGCAACGGGAGCACCGAGGTCAACACCGGCGATGATGCGCTGCTCAACGCCGCCCGCGATGCCATGCTCGAGATGAACAAGCTCACCCAGCCCCGGGTGACGATCACCGGCTACACCGATCTCCCCGAAGGTCGTCTTGACCTCAGCCAGGCCTGGTCTGGTGATCTCATCACCGCCTTGGGCTACCTACCTGAGGATGTCGACCCAAGCGTGCTCCGCTACTGGTTCCCCAGCGACGGCAAGGGCCTGGTGAACAACGACACGATGGTCGTCCTCAAGGGCGGCCAGAACCCAGTGCTCGCGCACCTGTTCCTCGACCACCTGCTCGATGCCAAGACGGCACTCACGAACTTCAGCTTCACCG
>JBMOKH010000051.1:0-12425 GCA_049315365.1 Candidatus Nanopelagicales bacterium | reverse complement strand
TCAATGGCTGGGTGAGCGTCCTGGATCTCGTCATGCTCGTCGTCATCTACACGGTCGGCGTCCACGGGATCACCATCGGCTACCACCGCCTCTTCACCCACGACGCCTACAAGGCCGGACCCAAGATGCGTGCCTTCCTCGCGCTGGCCGGGAGCCTCGCAGTTGAGGGCAGGGTCGTCGACTGGGTTGCGGATCATCGCAAGCACCACCAGTTCTCCGACGCAGACGGCGACCCGCATTCCCCCTGGGAGTACGGCCCCGGCACCCGGGGTCTGATTCGTGGCTTCACCCATGCGCACGTTGGTTGGCTGTTCACCTACTCGGGCACCGATACCCGCAAGTACGCGCCCGATCTCATCGCAGACAAGGCGATCGACCGTATCTCGAAGTTGTGGCCCGTCATTGCCGTTATCAGCATGGTGGTGCCCACCGCAATCGGTTATGCGGTCGATGGCTGGGCCGGCGCCCTGCAGGCCTTCTTCTGGGTGACCCTCGTTCGAGTAGCGCTCGTCCATCACATGACCTGGTCGATCAACTCGGTGTGCCACGTGTGGGGCAAGCGGCCCTTCGTGACCCGCGACCGCAGCGCCAACGTGGCGTGGCTCGCGCCGATCTCGGGCGGCGAGTCCTGGCACAACTACCACCACGCCGACCCGACGAGTGCCCGCCACGGGGTGCTGCCCTGGCAGATGGACACCTCGGCCGTGGTCATCCGGCTCATGGAGCGCATGGGCCTCGTGAAGGACGTCAAGTGGCCCAGCGCTGAGCGAATCGAGCGAAAGCTTGCCAAGACGGCGACCCCATCGGTGTCGGCGGACTCCTGAAGGATCAACAAGGCAGACGTCAGCGGTAGAGTTCGGGCGTCCAGCAGGCTCGCCCGTCCGCCCACGGCCCGAGAAGGTGGCCAGTGCCCGTCAACCGTCCGTCCGTCGTCGTCATCCTTGCCGCCGGTGAGGGCAAGCGCATGCGATCCGCAACGCCGAAGGTGTTGCATTCTGTCGCGGGCCGCTCGCTCCTCGGGCACGTCATCGAGGCCGCCTCGACCCTCGAGCCCGTGCACCTGGTCGTCGTCGTGGGTCACGGACGCGACCTCGTCACCGGGCACGTCGGCGAGATCGCCCCGTGGGCCATCACCGTCGTGCAGGAGGAGCAGCGCGGCACCGGCCATGCCGTCCGGGTAGCCCTCGACTCCCTCGCCGGCCGGAACATCGACCTCGGCTCGGGACCGGTCGTCGTCCTCACGGGCGACACCCCACTCCTCACCGGGGCGACCCTCGTCTCCCTCATGAGCGATCACGCCTCATCGTCCGCGTCCGCGACCGTCCTCACGGCTCGGCTCGCAGACCCGACCGGATACGGCCGAGTCGTCCGCGATGCCGAGGGCGCAGTCAACCGGATCGTCGAGCACAAGGACGCCAGCCTCAACGAGCTCGACATCACCGAGGTGAACTCGGGCATGTACGCATTCTCGGCCGATGGGCTTCGGGCGATGCTCGGCCGCGTCACGACCGAGAACGCGCAGTCCGAGGAGTACCTGACCGACGTCATCGGCCTGCTGCGATCAGACCATGAGCCGGTAGCGGCGTCACTGTGCGCCGACGAGTCGGAGATCCTCGGGGTCAACGACCGACTCCAGCTCGCACAGGCGGCCGCGATCATGCGCGATCGAATCAATGCCAGGTGGATGCGCGATGGAGTCGCGATCCTCGATTCCGCAACGACCTGGCTCGACGTTGATGTCGAGATCGAAGCCGACGCCACGCTCCTGCCGAGCACGACGCTGCGCGGACCCACTTCTGTCGCCGCTGGGGCACGCATAGGTCCGGGCACGACCCTGACCTCGTGCGAGGTGGGCGCTGATGCGTCCGTCATCCACACCTGGGCCGAGCTCGCGGTCATCGGCGCACGGGCCTCGGTCGGGCCGTTCACCTACCTGCGTCCCGGCACCGTGCTCGGTGAGGGCTCGAAGGCCGGCGCCTACGTCGAGATCAAGAACTCCAGCATCGGCGATGGCTCGAAGGTCCCGCACCTGTCCTACGTCGGCGACGCCGAGATCGGCACCGGGTCCAACATCGGGGCGTCGACAGTGTTCGTCAACTACGACGGGGTCGAGAAGCACCGAACCATCGTCGGCGATCACGTTCGGATCGGCAGTGACACCATGCTCGTCGCCCCGGTGACGATCGGGGATGGCGCCTACACGGCGGCCGGCTCGGTCATCACCGACGATGTTCCGCCGGGCGCGATGGCGGTTGGTAGGGCACGGCAGCGCAACATCGTCGACTGGGTGCTTCGTCGCCGGCCGGGCACGTCGTCGGCCGACGCGGCGGCGTCAGCACAGGCTGCCGCGGATTCACCGTCATCGCACGCATCGAACGAGGCCCTGGAGGACCGTTGACCGAGCTCGTCGTCCCAACGCAGAAGCGACTGGTGCTCCTTGCCGGCCGCTCTCACCCCGAACTCGCAAACGAGGTGGCGGAGCGGCTCGGGATCCCGTTGTCGCCGACCCTTGCGTATGACTTCGCGAACGGTGAGATCTTCGTGCGGTTCCAGGAGTCGGTGCGCGGGTGCGATGCGTTCGTCCTCCAGAGCCACACGACCCCGATCAACACATGGATCATGGAGCAACTCATCATGGTCGATGCCCTGAAGCGGGCGTCCGCCAAGCGCATCACCGTCATCGCGCCCTTCTACGGCTATGCCCGCCAGGACAAGAAGCACCGCGGACGCGAGCCCATCTCCGCGCGGCTCATGGCCGACCTGTTCAAGACCGCCGGCGCCGACCGATTGATGTCGGTCGACCTCCACACCTCGCAGATCCAGGGGTTCTTCGATGGCCCGGTGGACCACCTGTTCTCCCTCCCACTCCTCGCCTCGTATGTGTCAAGCAAGATTGACGACCACCGCATCACGGTGGTGTCGCCCGATGCCGGCCGCGTGCGCGTCGCCGAACGCTGGACCGATGTCCTCGGGGCGCCACTGGCAATCATCCACAAGCGTCGCGACCCTGATATCCCTAATCAGGTGAAGGTCCTCGAGGTTGTGGGCGATGTGCGCGATCGCGTGTGCGTCGTCGTCGACGACATGATCGATACGGGCGGCACGATCGTCAAGGCTGCGGAGACCCTGTTCGACAACGGAGCGGCCGACGTCATCGTCGTCGCCACGCACGGAATCCTCAGCGACCCGGCGCGAGAGCGCCTGCAGAACTCCCGCATCTCGGAGGTAGTCGTGACGAGCACGCTGCCGATACCCGAGGAGAAGCGCTTCCCGAAGCTGACGATCCTGTCCATCGCGCCGATCCTCGCGACGGCCATCCACGAGGTCTTCACCGATGGCTCCGTTACCAGCATGTTCGAGGATGCGCCGGTCGGGGGGTCGTCCTCGCACTGATCCGGCGAGGGTAGACTTCAGACAACTCCTCGGCGAGGGTGTGCCGCCAGCACGTTGGTGCACCGTGATCGACGTGGTCGGCGCCCGACGCGCTTCGCCGAGGTTGACCGACGTACAAGGAGAATGCTCGTGCCTGCAGTTGCCATCACCGCCTCCCCGCGATCCGAGTTCGGCAAGGGTGCCGCGCGCAAGCTGCGCCGCGCCGGCCAGGTTCCCGCCGTCATCTACGGCAGTGGGGCGGAACTCGTTCACGTGACGCTTCCGGCCCACGAGCTCGGCCTCGCCCTTCGAACAAGCCGTGTCGTCTTCGCCATCGACTACGCCGGATCGTCGATCATCGCGAAGCCGCGCGATGTCCAGCGTGAGCCGGTTCGCCGGATCATCGAGCACATCGACCTGATCATCATCTCCAAGGAGGAGGCGGCCGAGCGGGGCGCGATCGGTGACGCGATCAGGGCCACCGAGGCAGCCGCGACTGAGGCAGGCATGGATCCGGCCGCAGCCGTTGCCGCGATGGAGGACGCAATCGCCCACGGTGAGAGTGCGTCGGATGCAGCAGACCATGCGCTGTCCGATGTTCGCGAAAAGGCCGAGGGGTACGCAGAGGCAAACGCCCAGGCCGCAACCGAAGAGGCTGTCGAGCCCGCGGCCGCAGGTTCCTGACCGCCCACAGCACCAGAGCGCGCGGGGTGAATGGCTGAGGGGGCGAAACGTCCATGACCTGGCTCATCGTCGGCCTTGGCAACCCCGGTCCGAAGTACGCCGCCACCCGTCACAACATCGGCTTTGCCGTTGTCGACGGGCTGGCGGCGCAACTCGGGGCCAGGCTTGCCCGTCATAAGCGAGCGATGGCGCTCGCTGCAGAGGGCCGGCTCGGAGCCCCGGGTTCGGGTGAATCCGTAGTCCTGGTGGAGCCCCTCTCGTTCATGAACGAGTCGGGCGGTCCGGTGAAGGCGCTCATGGGCTTCTACGGGGTCGATGCCGGACACCTGGTCGTGATCCACGACGAACTCGACCTGCCGTTCGGGAGCATCCGGACCAAGCTCGGCGGGGGCGACAATGGGCACAACGGTCTTCGCAGTATTCGATCATCCCTCGGCTCGGGCGACTTCTTCCGGGTGCGCGTGGGCATCGGGCGTCCGAATGGACGTCAGGATCCCGCTGAATACGTGCTCTCGGGGTTCGGTTCTGCGGAGAGGGTTGAATTGCCGGCCCTCAGCGAGAGGGCGGGGCAGGCCGCCGAATCACTCGTGCTCGAGGGCCTCGAGCGGACGCAGCAGACGTTCAACGACTGACGACCGACCGACGACCCACCGACCAATCTGACGCAAGCCAGTGCGGGACGACATGACTGGAGACGATGAGCATGCCGATCGAAGCCGAGAGCTCGCTGACCGACGCCGAGCTGTCACGTGACATTGCTCGCGAGGCCGGGGCGATACTGCTCGCCCTGCGCGACTCCTACGGGGTCGTCGATCCGGGCGATCGGGAGCAGGCGGATCGCCTTCGCAAGCAGGGTGATCTCGTCGCCCACGAGTTCCTCGCGGCCGCTCTGGCTGAGCATCGCCCCCACGACGCCCTGCTGAGCGAGGAGGGCAAGGACGATGACCGCAGGCTGACAGCCGATCGGGTGTGGATCGTCGATCCGCTCGACGGCACGTGGGAGTACGGCCAGTTCCGCGAGGACTTCGCCGTGCACGTGGCGCTGTGGGTATCGGCAAGTCAGGAATTGGCGGCGTGCAGTGTCGACCTGCCCGCCCAGGGCGTCACGCGATCGGTGCTCGACGAGGTGACCGGGCCGGGAGCCCTGCCGGTTGATCGCCCGATCCGGGTCGTGGCGTCGCGATCTAGGCCACCGAAGTCCCTTCAGGCTGCGATTGAGATTCTCTCCGAGCGCTTGGCCCTGGCCGGGGTGACCGACCGGGGCGTCGAAATCGTCGATGTCGGCTCCGTCGGAGCCAAGGTGAACGTGCTCCTGTCCGGACGTGCCGAGGCCTACGTCCACGACACCGGGTTCTACGAGTGGGATGTCGCGGCACCCTTCGGAGTGGCACGCCACTACGGGTACGAGGCCTCGCATGTCGACGGCCGGCCCATGACCTTCAATCACATGCCCCCCTACGTGACGGATCTCGTCGTCTCGCACCCGCTCATCGCCGTGGCCCTGCGAGAGAGCCTCGCGCAGGCTGCCGCCTCGTGAGCCTCGCCGGACTCCTGGGCGTGGTCGCGGGTGCGACGGCCTTCCAAGAAATCATCGGGCTTGCCGGCCGGCCGGGCATGCGCTCGGCAACGATCGTCGCACCGACCGCCCTTCAGCCCTTCGTCGCAGCGGCGCTTGCGGCGCCGGCGCCGATCGGCGCCGGGTCTCCGCTCCTCATAGTCGCGGCGACTGGTCGCGAGGCAGAGGACGTCGCCGCGAGCCTGCGCGCCCTCCTGCCGGGCCAGCAGGTCGCGGTGTTCCCGTCCTGGGAGACGCTGCCGCACGAACGACTCTCCCCCTCTTCCGATACCGTCGGCAGGCGGGTGGCCATCCTGCGCCGGCTGGCCCACCCGGATGCCTCGGACCCGCTCGTGCCACCGGTCGATGTCGTCGTGGCCTCCATCCGGGCAATCCTCCAGCCGATGGCGGCTGGCCTTGGAGACGTCGAGCCCGTCCGCCTGACCGCAGACTCGTCGGCGGATCTCACCGAGACCGTCCAGCGCCTCGTCGACATGGGCTACGAGCGGGTCGACCTCGTCGAGCGACGCGGCCAGCTTGCGGTGCGCGGCGGGATCCTGGACCTCTTCCCGCCCACCGACGAGCACCCGCTCCGCGTGGAGTTCTGGGGGGACTCCGTCGAGGAGATCCGCACCTTCGCGGTCACCGACCAGCGGTCGCTCGAGCTCGCGCCCTACGGCGTCTTCGCTGCGCCGGTCCGCGAGCTGCTCCTTACCCCGGTGGTCCGCGAGCGAGCCCGGCGGCTGGCCGAGGGCGTGCCGGTGCTCTCCGACATGTGCGATCAGCTCGCGCAGGGCATCTGCGTCGAGGGCATGGAGGCACTCACGCCCGTCCTCGCCGATTCGATGACGACCCTGCTCGAGGTGATGCCCGCCGATGCGAGCGTGGTGGTCCTGGATCCCGAGCGGATCCGCAGCCGCTCGCACGACCTCGTGCGGACGGCGGAGGAGTTCCTTGCCGCCTCGTGGCATAACGCCGCCGTCGGAAACCAGACCCCGATCGACCTCTCCGGCTCGAGCTACCTGTCGATCGACGACATCAGGGCGACGAGTGCGCGCACGAATCGCCAGTGGTGGGAGATCACGCCCCTCACTGCTGATGCCGAGACCCGAGATGAGCCGGTCATCGATGTCGGCGGCGCGGCGCTGGACTCGTACCGGGGTGACGCAACGGCGTCCCTCACTGACATCGCTGCCTGGGCGAAGGCAGGCGAGCGGATCGTGCTCCTCTGCGAGGGTCACGGCTCTGCGGAACGATTCACCGAGACCCTCGCCGGGGAGGACATCGCGGGCCGCCTGGTGGCGGATATCTCGGATGAGCCGGCTCCGGGCGTCGTCACGGTGTCGACCTCGCGCATTTCGATGGGGTTCCGGCTGCCCGGGATCGGCCTGTGCGTCATCACAGAGCAGGACATCCTCGGCCAGCGGGCATCGACGAAGGATATGCGCAAGATGCCATCACGGCGCCGACGCGCGATCGATCCGCTCTCCTTGGAGGCGGGCGACTACGTCGTGCACGAGCAGCACGGGGTCGGGCGCTACGTCGAGATGGTGCAACGCGAGGTGGCCGGGGCCACCCGCGAATACCTCCTCCTGGAGTACGCGTCGAGCAAGCGGGGCCAGCCGGCGGACCGACTCTTCGTGCCCACCGATCAACTCGACCTCGTCTCGCGGTACGTGGGTGGCGAGGCGCCCGCCGTCCACCGACTCGGCGGCGCGGACTGGCAGAAGGCCAAGGGGAGAGCCCGCAAGGCGGTCAAGCAGATCGCGGGCGAGCTCATCCGGCTGTATGCCGCCCGTCAGGCGACCAAGGGATTCTCCTTCTCCCCGGACACCCCCTGGCAGCACGAGCTCGAAGATGCCTTCGCCTACGTCGAGACCCCCGATCAGTTGCTGTGCATCGACGAGGTCAAGCGCGACATGGAGGAGCAGGTCCCGATGGACCGCCTCATTTGCGGTGATGTCGGGTACGGCAAGACCGAGATCGCGGTGCGGGCCGCGTTCAAGGCTGTCCAGGACGGCAAGCAGGTGGCGATCCTCGTGCCGACAACCCTGCTCGTGCAGCAGCACTTCTCGACCTTCTCGGAGCGGTTCGGCCCCTTCCCGATCCGCCTTGCGGCCCTCTCGAGATTCAACACGGAGAAGGAGTCGAAGGAGGTACTTGCCGGCATCGGCGACGGCACCGTCGACGTCGTCATCGGCACGCACCGTCTCATCACCGCCGGCGTTCGGTTCAAGGATCTCGGCCTCGTCATCCTCGACGAGGAGCAGCGGTTCGGGGTCGAGCACAAGGAGCATCTCAAGGCGCTGCGGACGAATGTCGATGTCCTCGCGATGTCGGCGACCCCGATCCCGCGCACGCTGGAGATGGCCGTGACCGGGATCCGCGAGATGTCGGTGATCCAGACCCCGCCGGAGGAGCGTCACCCCGTCCTCACCTTCGTCGGGCCGTACGACGACAAGCAGATCACTGCGGCCATCCGCCGGGAGCTGCTGCGGGACGGTCAGGTGTTCTTTGTCCACAACAGGGTCGAGTCGATCGACCGTGTTGCGTCGCGCCTGCGCGACCTCGTGCCTGAGGCGAGCATCTCGGTGGCGCACGGTCAGATGGGGGAGGGGCCGCTCGAGCAGGTGATCGTCGACTTCTGGGACAAGAAGATCGACGTCCTCGTCTGCACGACCATCGTCGAATCGGGTATCGATATCCCGAACGCGAACACGCTCATCGTCGACCGGGCTGACATCTTCGGCCTCAGCCAGCTGCATCAGCTTCGGGGCCGGGTGGGCCGCGGCCGCGAGCGCGCCTACGCGTACTTCCTCTACGATCCGCAGCGTCCACTGACCGAGACCGCCCACGAACGACTCTCGACCATTGCCCAGCACACCGATCTCGGCTCGGGCATGCGAATTGCGATGAAGGACCTCGAGATCCGCGGGGCGGGGAACCTGCTCGGCGGCGAGCAGAGCGGCCATATCGCCGACGTCGGGTTCGACCTGTACGTCCGGCTCGTGGGCGAGGCCCTCGCGGAGCACAAGGGCGAGAGCGAGCAGTCCTTCACCGAGATCAAGGTGGAATTGCCCATCAATGCCCACATCCCCCATGAGTTCATCCCGCATGAGCGGCTTCGGCTCGAGGCCTACAAGCGACTTGCCGACGCCGCGACCGACGCTGCGGTCGACGAGGTCTCGGCAGAGCTCACCGACCGGTACGGCTCCCTTCCCGACCCGGTGCTCTCACTCCTCGCCGTCGCGAGATTCCGAGTGCTCGCCCGATCGGCGGGCCTCACCGAGGTCAATGCCCAGGGATCGTTCATCAAGTTCCACCCCGTGGAACTGCCGGAGTCCGGGCAGATGCGCCTGAACCGGCTCTACCCGCGCACGCAGATCAAGGCGGCAGTCCGTACGATCATGGTGCCGAGGCCGGTTACCGCGCTCATGGGCGGGCAGCCGGTCGTCGACACCGAATTGCTGGAATGGGCGGCGGACTTCATTCGTGCAATCGTTCCGCCGCCGAAAGAATCTCAGACCCCGAACGCACTCCCGACCCCGAACGCGTAGGAGCTATCGTGATTTCGTCCCCTCTGCCCAGGCTCGCCGCTGTGGTTGCCGTAATGGCCATCGCAATCGCCGGCTGCGGCTCGCCGACCCCGGGTGCGGCGGCGGTGCTCGGCGACACGAGGATCTCCGAGACGGCGCTCACCAAGCAGGTGCAGGCGGTGCTCACGGCCCGGGGCCAGGGGCTCGACACCGCTGACGCCGCACTCACCTCCCAGACTCTCGATCGCATGGTGAAGAGCGAGCTCGTCGAAATGCTCGCGGCCCAGGCGGGCGTCGAGATCACCCAGGGACAGATCGATGCCCAGCTACTGGACTACGACGCCCAGGCCGGCAGCCGCGCCGAGGTCGAGCGCATCTTCCTCGAGCAGGGCATCGCCCCGAGCCAGATCACCGGGATCATCGTCCTGAACCTCCAGGCGAATGCTCTCGGCCTCCAGCTCGCTCCCGACGCCGATGCTGAGGCCCAGGGCCAAGCGGTGGTGAAGGCAATCACCGTCCTGAGCGAACTGCTCGAAACTGAGGTGAGTCCCCGCTACGGAACGTGGGACGCGGGCACCCTCCAGGTCGGGGCGGCGCCCGACGACCTGTCGTCACCCCAGGCTGAGTAGTCCGGGCGTAGGTCGACATGCGAGAGGTGGCCGAGATGACGACGGAAGCAGGGCACGCCTTCCTTGAACTCGTGGCGGTGATGGATCGGCTGCGCTCACCGGGTGGTTGCCCGTGGGATGCCCGCCAGACCCATCGCAGCCTCGTCGAGTACCTCGTCGAGGAGACCTACGAGACGGTCGAGTCAATCGAGACCGATGACCGGGTCGGCCTGCGGGAGGAGCTAGGCGACCTGCTGCTGCAGGTGGTCTTCCACGCGCGAATTGCGCAGGAGGATCCGCGGGAGCCGTGGGATATCGATGACGTGGCCGCGGGGATCGTCGCGAAGTTGGTCGCCCGGCACCCGCATGTATTCGCAGGCGAGGTCGCCGGTACCGCCGAGGAGGTCGAGGCCAACTGGCACGCGCGCAAGGCGGTCGAGAAGGGGCGCGCCTCGGTCACGGACGGCATCCCGATGCAGCTCCCGGCCCTCGTGCTCGCGGCGAAGGTGCTCGCCCGATCGGTCGCGTTCACCGACGAGCTCGGCGTGCCGAGCGGTCTGGAGCCTGCCCTTGCCGCGGTCGCCGGAATCGTCGACGAGTCGGAATTCGGGGATCTCCTCCTAGGGCTCGTCGCGATCGGACGTGACGTGGGCTGGGACGCCGAGGCGGCTCTGCGCGGCGCCACCCGCCGGCGGATCGACGCAATCCGCGCGCTGGAGGGCACCGATGGGTGACTCGGCGACCACTCAGTTCCGGGCGCTGGCGAGCGAGGTCGTCGACGAGCTGCTGTCCTGGGAGCCGGTTGCCGCCACGTGGCTCGGTGATCACCGGTTCGACGGCGCCCTGCCCGACTTCACGACCGCTCACTTAGGCCGATGCCGGTCCCGGATCGAGGAGCGGCTGACCGAACTCGATGCCATCGACGACCTCGAGCTCGATCCTGACGACCTCGTCGACCTTGAGATCCTGCGCGCGCAACTGCTGCGCATCCACTTCGAGATCACCGAACTGCGTGCCACGACCTGGAATCCGATGCTCTGGAATCCCGGCACCGCCCTTCACTTGTTGCTGATCCGGGACTTCGCGCCGATCGAGGTGCGTGCGGAGTCCCTGCGCGGCCGGCTCGCTGAGATCCCAGGATTCCTCGATGATGCGAGGTCCGAGCTTGCGTCGATGCCGCGGATTCATGTCGAGACCGCTATTGCCCAGTTGGCAGGGACGGTCGCCCTCATCGAGGGCCAGGTCCTGGACGCTGTGGGCGATGAGCGCCTCGTCCGGTCGGCGAGTGTGTCGGTGTCAGGCTTCATCGCATGGCTGACGGACCGCATGCCTGATGCCCATCGAAGCCCTCGGCTCGGCGAGCGCCTGTATTCGGCGGTGCTCTGGCACTCTCTCGATGACGGCATCACTGCGGCTGATCTGCTCGAGCAGGCCGAGCATTCCCTTGACGAGATCGGCGCGCGCATGCGCGAGGTTGCGGGCGAGTATCTCGGCCAGTCTCCTGATACGGACGGCGTCGTCGAGCTCGCCCTGTCGCGCGTAGCAAGCTTGGCGCCGGTAAGCGATGCGACCGTGCTCGGGATAGTCGAGGAAGCCGCGGCCGGGTCGCTTGCCTTCGTCCGCGAGCACGACCTCGTCACGATCCCTGACACGCGCGTGCGCATCATCGAGATGCCGGAGATTCATCGCGGGGTCGCGGTGGCATATTGCGACGCCCCCGGACCGCTTGAGCAGGCGGACGTCGACACCCTCGTGGCGGTATCGCCGGCCCCGTCCGACTGGACAAGGGAGCGCGTCGAGTCCTTCTACCGCGAGTACAACGCCGTGCAGCTCCATGACCTCACGATCCATGAGGCGTTCCCCGGCCACGTGCTGCAGCTCGCGCACGCGAGGCAGTTCACCGGGTCGACCAATGTGCGGCGGCTGGGCATGAGCGGTGTCTTCGTCGAGGGTTGGGCGGTCTACGCCGAGGAACTCATGCTCGATCGAGGCTATTCACCGGATGGCTCTGCCGAGAAGCGCCTCGCGCTGCGCCTGCAGCAGCTGAAGATGCAGGCCCGAATGACCATCAACACGATCCTCGACATCAGGGTCCACACCGGTGATCTCGAGGAGGCCGAGGCGATCGACCTCATGCGCAGTCGCGGGTTCCAGGAGGAGGGTGAGGCCGTGGGCAAGTGGCGCAGGGCCCTGCTCACCGCGGGCCAGCTGCCGACCTACTTCACCGGCTACCTCGCCGTGCGAAGCATCGCCAATGACCTGCGCATCCTCCACCCGGGCTGGAGCGATCGGGAGATCCACGACCTTATGCTCAGCCAGGGATCGCCGGCGCCACGGCACCTAAGGTCCCTGCTCGGCATCTAGGGGAAATGGCGAGAGAGGGCCGAGGCTGAGTCCAGTGCACCGCGCACCATCATCGTGTAGCTCGTGGCTATGGAGGGTTGGTCGTGGTGACGACTGAGGGCCTGGTCGTCCGCGCGCGAGATGAGACCCCCGCATGGAACGTGGTGCCCCGCTATGGATTGACGGTGATCCTGACCTTCTGAACGACCTTGCCCTTGCCGTCAACCGGACCGTCGTAGACCTTCACGACTGCCGTGCCGGGCCCGAGGGCGCGGAATCCGACGGCCGTGCCGTTACTGGCCGGGAGGACCTCGATGATCGCGGGAT
>JBMOKH010000299.1:0-2787 GCA_049315365.1 Candidatus Nanopelagicales bacterium | reverse complement strand
TCGCGATCGATCGTGAGGTCCGCGGTCGCGCCGGGGTGGCCTCGGATCCACTCGGTGACGTCGTCCCACCTGCTCACCGGGGATCCGTTGAGCTCGACGATGGTGTCGCCCCGCACGAGGCCTGACGCGACCGCCGGCGATGCGACGGTGCCGGTCGGGCATTCCCCCGATGGCAGCGGGTCGCCCGTGGGCTGCGCGAGCGACGGGGTGCAGGCGACGATGGCGCTCACCTGGAGGGATGGCTGGGGCAGGCCGATGCCGACGAGCACGATGGCAAACAGGACGAAGGCGAGGAGGAGGTTCATGACCGGCCCGCCGAGCATGATCACCACGCGCTTGCGCACCGGGAGTCGGTAGAAGACCCGCCCCGCATCATCCGGCCCGATCTCCTCAAGCGAGGCGCGCCGGGCATCGTCGATCATCACCGCGAACCGGCCGGTCGACATCGACCGTGCGGTGCCCTCCGGGTCGCCCTTCGATGGGGCGAGCATGCCGATCATCCGGATGTAGCCGCCCACGGGGATCGCCTTGAGCCCATAGCGCGTCTCGCCCTTGACCTTCGACCAGACGGTCGGCCCGAAGCCGATCATGTACTCGGTGACCTTCACGCCGAACCGCTTCGCCGGGATGAGATGGCCCAGCTCATGCAGGGCGATGGACGCCCCGATGAGCAGGGCGAACAGGACGATCCCGACGAGTTCGAGCATCAGGCGGATCCTTTCGCGAGTTCGAGGGCGCGCACGCGCGCCCAGCCGTCTGAGGCTATGACGTTCTCCAGTGTGACATCGTTCCCTGACACATGGGCTGATCCAGCGGCGTCACGGGCTGATCTAGCGGCATGATCCCCCGACCCAAGGTGCTCGTCGAGCACGGCGGCCACGGTCGTGACGATCCCGTCGAACGCCAGCCGTCCCGCAAGGAACGCCTCGACGCAGGCCTCATCGGCCCCGTTGAACACCGCGGGCGCGGTTCCTCCGGCTGCACCGGCCCGGCGCGCGAGCGAGACGGCGGGGAACGCCTCCTCGTCGAGCGGGAAGAACTCCCAGGTCGCCGCCCTGCTCCAGTCGCATCCCGGGGCGGCCTCCGGGATCCGCTCTGGCCAGGCCATCCCAAGGGCGATGGGGATGCGCATGTCGGGCGGGCTCGCCTGGGCGATCGTCGATCCGTCGGTGAACTCGACCATCGAGTGGACGACCGACTGGGGGTGGACGACGACGTCGATTCGGTCGAATGGGATGTCGAAGAGCAGGTGCGCCTCGATGACCTCCAGGCCCTTGTTCATGAGCGTGGCGGAGTTGACGGTGACGAGCGGGCCCATGGACCAGGTGGGGTGGTTGAGCGCTTGCTCCGGGGTCACCGTGGCCAACTGCGCGGCAGACCAACCCCTGAAGGGGCCGCCGCTCGCCGTGAGCACGAGCCGGCCGACCTCCCCTGCAGCGCCGGACCGAAGTGCCTGCGCAAGGGCCGAGTGCTCGGAGTCGACCGGGACGATCTGCCCCGGTGCGGCGAGGGCCTTGACGAGGGGACCCCCGATGATGAGCGACTCCTTGTTCGCGAGCGCCAGGCTTCGCCCGGCCCGCAGCGCCGCGAGGGTCGGCTCGAGGCCGGCCGCGCCGGCCATGCCATTGAGCACGACATCGCAGGGCCACTCGGCGAGTTCCGTCGCGGCGCTGGGCCCGGCGATGATCGCCGGGACCGAGAATCCGCCGGTCGCATACCCCCGCCGCTGCGCCTCCGCGTAGAAGGCGAGCTGCAGGTCCTCGACCGCCGTGGCACGCGCGATCGCCACGACCGCAACGTTGAAGTCGAGCGCCTGGCGCGCGAGAAGTCCGACATCCGACCCGCCGGCCGCGAGGCCGACGATGTCGAAGCGGTCAGGGTTGCGCCGGGCGATGTCGAGGGCTTGGGTGCCGATCGATCCGGTGCTGCCGAGCAGGACGATTCGACGCAATGCGGATCAGGCCTCCGGCTGGCCGTCGGCCGCGGGGGCCACCACGAAGCCGGCGTGCCGGAACATGCGGCGAAGATCGCTGATCTGCTCGATCGTGAGGTCCTTGTTGTGATGGACGTTGAACACCTCGGTCTCGGACCCGAGCACGACGCGGACGTCGCCGCCGGACTTGTCCTCGCAACTGCCCACGGCCGCCAGCAGGCTCAGGACGTCGACCCACTTGAGATTGCCGCTCGTCGGGTGAACGAACAAGGTCGCAAGGGTATCGCGGTGGTGGTGGCTCAGGTGCTCGTGGTTCGCGAATTCAGTCATGGGGCCACCCTAACGATCCGCCACGCACGCGCTCCGTCTTGCCCGGCCAACGCGGGCCTCACGTGCCCCCTCAGCCGGGTGCTTGCCTCTTTACTGAGAAGGGTCGGTGAGCGCTGGCTTTACGTAGTCGTCGAAGACGCGACTGTCGCCCGTCATCTTGTCGTGGTCGACTCCGGGGGTCAGGCGCTGGGAGACATCGACGGGCTGCGCGAGCGCGCTCCAGGCGGGAACCATGGAGTCCCCCGCACCAGCAGCAAAGCAGGTTGTCGACCAGTGATCCGAGTACAGGGCCACCGAATGCACGCCCGGATATCCGGGGTATTGCTCGTTGAACGTGTTCATCTCGGGGATCGTCAATTCACGGTTCCCGGGGACGATGAGGGCGTCTGAGCATGGCGACCCCCCATTCGGGGTGCCGAGCGTGACAACGGTCCGTATCGCGTCCTGTGCTTTTGACCCGTACTGGGGGTCGTGGAGCATGCGGCGGGCGATCACCCCACCGAGGGAATGCGCGACCACATCGA
>JBMOKH010000298.1:0-2790 GCA_049315365.1 Candidatus Nanopelagicales bacterium | reverse complement strand
CCGCGCTGACCGGCGCCAAGGGGCTGCGCATCTGGACGGAGATGTTCAGCGACGGCGTGCTCGACCTCCACAAGGCGGGCGCCCTTGATGACGAGGTACCGCTCACCGCCTCCTTCATCTTCGGCTCGCGCGAGCTCTACGACTGGCTCCACCTCAATCGCAGCGTGCGCCTCATGCGAACGGAGGTCACGAACGACCCGGGCCTCATCGCCCGCCAGGCGCGCATGACGAGCGTGAACGCCGCGCTCCAGGTCGATCTCTTCGACCAGGCCAACGCGAGTCGGGTCAAGGGCCGCATCCATTCGGGCTTCGGCGGTTCAACCGACTTCATCGTCGGCGCGCTGCACTCGCGCGGGGGCCGGTCGTTCATGGCGCTGCCCTCATGGCACGCGAGGGCGAATTGTTCGACCATCGTGCCGCGCATCACCGAGCCGGTGACGAGCTTCCAGCACAGCTACGTCGCAACCGAGCAGGGACTTGCGGCTTGCTTCGGCCTCTCCCAGGCCGATCAGGCGCGCAACATCATCGGTAAGGCTGCGCACCCCTCCGTCCGCGATGAACTCGAGGAGAGTGCCCGTGAGTTCGGTCTCATCTGACGTGCGGTCACCCGAATAGGCTGAGGGCATGTTCAACAAGAAGACTGCGCCCCTTCCCCCCGGCAAGTACCGCATGGGCGGCACGCACTTCAAGAACGACAAGGCCTTCATTCGGACGGCGGTGCGCGATGTGCGTCGCCTCGTGAAGTACTGCGACCTCGACGCGGAGTCGAGCCTGCTCGACTGGGGCTGCGGCGCCGGCAGGCTCGCAGTCGGGGTGCGCGAGGAGTTCGGACGCATCCGCGACTACCACGGGGTCGACATCCAGCCGGAGCTCATCGAGTGGGCTGATGCCAACCTCGCGGGCGAGGGGTTTCGGTTCACCTGCCTAGACCTCAGCAACGAGCGTTACAACCCCGATGGCTCCCCGGAGCGCACCTTGGCAGCAGAGCCGGGAAGCGTCGATGCCTTTTACGCTTACTCGGTTTTCTCGCATATGAATGACGACGACACGCCGGCCTACCTGCGCCTCATCGGCGAGGCCCTCGCGCCAGCAGGCCGAGCACTCGTCACCTGCTTCGTAGAGGAGGACGTGTCCGCGTGGGAGGAGAATCCGCAAGGGTACGGGCCCCTGGAATGGAAGGGCCCCTTGCACTGCACCAGATTCGCACGCGTGCACTTCGAGGGCCATGTGCGTGCAGCCGGCCTGGCAGTCGATCGATTCGAGTACGGCCGGGAGACCGACGGCCAGAGTCTTTACGTCCTCCGGCGGGGCTAGGAAGCAGTCAATTCACTGCCTGTTCATTGAGGCGCGCCCATCTTCGATGCCGGGATGGGCCTTGGCCATGGGCTATGGTTTGAGTGTCTTGGGCTAGCCCAGTGACCACATGCCAGCATGATTTCGCAAGCACCAATCCGCAAGCACCAGTCCGCAAGTACCAGTCCGCAAGAACGTATCCGCTCCGAGAGGTCCCGCCATGCGCTTGTTCTCATCCACCCGCCGCCGTTCCGCCGCCGCCGTGATCTCCATCGCGACCGTGTGCGCCTTCGGTGCCGGCGTCGTCGCAGCACCGGCAGCTAACGCAGCCCCGGGCGATGCCGTGTCGTACGGTCTGCACGTGCCGCAGATCGCAAACGGCCTCGTGCCCACCGTGCCGGCGGGGACCATCCGCCTGTGGGATGTCGGCATCTCGTGGGGCAAGGTGCAGCCGTCGGCTAAGAAGTACTGGTGGACCGGCATGGACAAGGCCATTGCGAACTCCAACAAGATCAATGCCAAGGTCCTCTACGTCCTTGGCTCAACGCCGACCTGGGCCGCCTCGAACAAGAAGCAGGGCACGTACCCGAATAAGGGCGCGGCCTCGATGCCCTCGTCGATGAAGCTCTGGAAGGACTGGGTCACCGCGGTGACGAAGCGTTACGCGGCTTCGATCGACGCCTACCAGATCTGGAACGAGGCGAATCTCCAGACCTTCTGGATGGGAACGCCCTCACAGATGGCCGATCTCACCAATGAGGCGTACAAGATCATCCGCAAGAACGACCCGACCGCCCAGATCGTCTCCGCGAGCAGCACCGTTCGCCTCACCTCGGCCTACGACAAGTTCTTCCCGGCGTACCTGAAGAGCCTGAAGAAGCTCAAGTGGCCGGTCACGGCTTTCTCGGTTCACCTCTACCCGAACAGCCTCGGCACCCCTGCTGACCGCGTGACCTACATCTCGACGGTCCGCGCATCGCTCGCCGCAGCCGGAGCCCCCGCCAAGCCCCTGTGGGACACCGAGGTCAACTACGGCCTCGCCGGCCCGGGCTCATCGAACCCCAAGCAGAACATCGATGGCGATCAGGCCGCGGCGTGGACCTCGCAGACCTACCTCGACAGTGCCCGCCTGGGCATTGACCGCACCTACTGGTACTCATTCACACCCTCGCCGTACTCGCTCCTCGGGATCCAGATGTACCCGGGCACTGCTGGGGCGCTCGGCTACGCGACCACCTACGGCTGGATGGTCGGCGGCTCGGTCACGTGCGCGACTGCAGCGGTGAACACCTGCACGATCGTGAAGAACGGTGTCTCGTCGACGGTCGCTTGGGCAAGCACCGGCTCCGGTCCGTTTGTTGTGCCGGCTGGGGCCACCAATTCGGTCACAGCATCAAATGTCAGCACGCCAGTTACTGCAGGTACATCCGTCACGATCGGGAGCATGCCCACATGGTTCGGAGCAAGCTAGTCATTGCCGCAGCGTCAATCTCAGTG
>JBMOKH010000050.1:0-12538 GCA_049315365.1 Candidatus Nanopelagicales bacterium | reverse complement strand
CGACTTCGCGGCATCGACCGTCTCACGGGCTGCGAGCCGCTCACTCAGATCGCCCACCTGCTCCGCGAGATCGCGCATCTGCAGCCACCTCGCCCGAGCCATCTCCAATGCGGGTCCGAGATCCGAGCCGGAGCACGGCTTCACGACGTACCCCATGACACCTGCCTGCGCTGCGCGCACCACCGTGTCGCGCTGGCTGAACGCGGTGAGCATCACGACCGCCCCGAATCCACCCGCCACGATTTCCTCTGCCGCCGACAGTCCGTCGCGCAATGGCATCGCCACGTCAAGAAGCACGACGTCAGGCCGCAGTTCCCTGGCGAGATCCACCGCCCGCTGTCCGTCGCCGGCCTGTCCGACCACCCGGTAACCGAGCTCCTCTAGCATCTCCACGAGATCGAGCCGGATGAGCGCCTCATCCTCGGCCACGAGCACCGTGACCGTGTCGGCCGCTGGCGCCTTCTCGGATCCATTAGCCGCCGGGGCAATCACCATGACGTCAGCCTAGTTCGGCGCGCTCGCAGATCGGGCCGCTCGACCGCAGGGCGACCGCGCTGCGCCGCTGCGCTTTACACCGCGCTTCGCCGCTACGCTTAACGCTGCGCCCCGGTACCCCAACCGGCAGAGGGAGCCGACTCAAACTCGGTCCAGTGTGAGTTCAAATCTCACCCGGGGCACGCATGCGCCACCCACCTTCGTCCGTAGGCTCGGCGGATGGACTCCTTCGCGATCAACCTCCTCAACTGGAACGAGCGGGTCGCCCTGCATGCAGCGTCGGAGGACTACGGCCTCGCGCGCTTCAGGAGTGATCCGACCCATCTGAGCGGTGTCGTGCGATTCGATCGCGAGCGGCTCGGCTCGATCGAAGGCCAGCGCGTCGCGCACCTGCAGTGCCACATCGGCACCGACACGGTGTCACTTGCCCGGCTCGGGGCCGCGCACGTGACGGGGCTCGACTTCTCCCCGCCGGCGGTCGAGGTCGCAAGACAGTTCGCGCTGGACCTCGAGGTCCCCGTCGATATCGTCGAGGCTGACGTCTACTCAGCGCCGGAGGCCCTCGGCCGTGGGATATTCGACCTCGTCTACACCGGCATCGGCGCACTGTGCTGGCTCCCCGACATCGACCGGTGGGCAAAGGTGGTGTCGGAGCTGCTCGCGCCGGGGGGACGGCTCTTCATTCGAGAGGGCCACCCGGTGCTGTGGTCGCTGGACTACGAGGTGAGTGACAGGCTCGTCATCGGTCATCCGTATTTCCAGACTCCGGACCCGATCATCGACGACGAGGAGACAACCTATGTCGACACGGTGGTGCGGCTGCAGAACACCGTGACGCACAGCTGGAACCACGGTCTCGGCGAGGTCATCACCTCGCTCATGGAGCACGGGCTGAACCTGACCGGGCTGGTCGAGCACATGAGCGTCCCCTGGGCTGCGCTTCCGGAGCAGATGACGCCTGCCGCCGGAGGCGAATGGGTCCTGACCGACCGACCGGCACGGCTTCCGCTCACATACACCCTCCAGGCCATCAAGCCCTGAGGGGCCCTGTCACGTCTGACCAGTCCTCCCCCGGTCAAGCCGCGACTCACCCGGTGTTCCCGCCTAGCGTGAGAGCAGTCGGCTGAACACGCCGCGGACGTGACGGCGGTCACGAATCCCGGCACAGAAAAGGGGAGACAGACATGCGGCACAACAGGCTCGGACCAATGATGCTGGCGGCCGTGATGCTCCTCGGCTTTCCAGCGCTCGCCGGCTGCGGCGAGGCCATCCAGCAGGGGGCAGAGCAGCTCGCAGAGGGGGCCGTAGGCGGCGACGTCAACATCACCGATGACGGCATCACGGTCGAGGGCGAGGGAGGTGAGGACCTCGCAATGGGGTCGAATCTCGCCCTGCCTGACTCATGGCCCCCGGCCGTCCCCGCATTCGAGGGCGGTTCCCTCTCGGTCGTGTCAGTTTCCAGCGGCAACGCAAACGCGATGTGGACGTACGACGGAACCGGTGCAGATGCACTTGCCGCCTACCTATCGGCGCTCGAGGCAGCCGGCTACGTCATCGAGACGGAGTCCACGATCGGCGGGCTCACGGTGATCAATGCCAAGGGCAATGGCTACGTTGTCGACGCCACGATCGGCGAGGTTGCCGGCCAGACGTCGATCACTCTGACGGCAACGGCAGGCTAGGCGCGACCTGACCCTCGACTTGGATTCCGAGCCGGCCCTTGACGTCGGAGAGCCGACCGAGCAGGCCGTTCACGAAGGTTGCCGACTCCTCGGTTGACAGTTCCTGAGCGAGTGCGACCGCCTCGGAGATCGCCACCGCATCAGGGATGTCGTCGCGCCACAGCACCTCGTAGCAGGCCATCCGCAGGATCGACCGGTCAACGGCCGGCATCCGGGCGAGGGTCCAGCCCATCGAATAGGTGCCCAGGAGCTCGTCAATGCGCTCACGGTGAGTCTGCACCCCGGCGACAAGTTCGGTCACGTATGCGTTGAGCGCCGGGTCGCCGGAATCGAGCCGCCGCTCGATCTGGGATGCGAGGACGTCGCTGGCGAACGTACCGCGCATGTCGGATTCGTACAGGACGTCGAGCGCGCGCTTTCGGGCCTTGCTCCGAGCAGACATTCGGCGGGTCGACTAGTCGTTCACGCGGCCGAGGTAGGAGCCGTCACGAGTGTCGACCTTCACCTTCGTGTTGGACTCGAGGAACAGCGGCACCTGGATCTCGGCGCCGGTCTCCAAGGTTGCCGGCTTCGTGCCGCCCGTCGAGCGATCACCCTGCAGGCCAGGCTCGGTGTAGGTAAGCATCAGCTCGACCGATGCGGGAAGGTCGACGATGATCGGCTGGCCCTCATGGACCGAGATATTCGCGACCTGGTTCTCGAGCAGGTACTTCGAGGCATCGCCGACGACCGCATCCGGGACCTGGAACTGCTCGAAATTCGTGGTGTCCATGAACACCCAGTCATCGCCATCGCGGTAGAGGTACTGCATATCGCGACGATCGACCGTCGCGGTCTCGACCTTGACGCCGGCATTGAACGTGCGGTCGACCACCTTGCCGGACAGCACATTCTTCAGCTTCGTCCGGACGAAGGCGCCACCCTTGCCCGGCTTCACGTGCTGGAAGTCGATGACCGACCACAACTGACCGTCGATATTCAGGACAATGCCGTTCTTCAGATCATTGGACGTCGCCACGCTGCCATCTCCCGCATCTCGTCAATCTTCCGGCCGAGGCCGAGGGTCTGTGCTAGCCCACGGCCCGCAGGCCTCGATGAGCAGCAGTGAGCACGCGCGCTCCGCCCGACTCCACCACGATGGTGTCCTCGATGCGGACTCCCCCGCGACCGGGAAGATAGATCCCGGGCTCAAGGGTGAACGGCGTACAAACGTCAATCCTACCGACACTGCGAGGCCCGACCATGGGCGCCTCGTGGATCTCCAGTCCGACGCCATGACCGAGGCCGTGGCCGAAGAACTCGCCGAATCCTGCGTCGGCGATGAGCCCGCGCGCAGCATGGTCGACGACCACGAATTCCGCGCCGGCGACCGAGGCCTCTAGTGCCGCCTGCTGACCCCGCTGGACGCAGTCGTGGATCTCCGCCTGCCACGCCGCCTCGGCGCGGCCCATGACGACGGTTCGTGTCATGTCTGCGTGATAGCCCTCGAATCGGGCTCCGGCGTCGACGACGACGAGGTCGCCCGGCGCGAGCAGCCTCGACGTGGGCTGATGGTGCGGGATGGCCGAGTGCTCCCCGGCTCCGACGATCGTCTCGAATGCACGATCATCCGCACCGAGTTCACCGAAGAGTTGCTCCAGGCGGCGGGCAGCGCGGATTTCAGTCCACCCGACCTGCAACTCATCGAAGAGCGCCATCATCGCCTCGGCGGTGATGGCGCAGGCGTGCTCGAGGCTCGCGAGCTCAGCCTCGTCCTTCACGATCCGAAGGCCCTCGATGATTCCGGCCACGGGAATCAACTCCCGCATGGTGGACCGAACGTCCAGATGCGTCTGAACGCTCATCGAATCCTCGATCAGCAGCCGTGAGATGCCATGCGTAGCCAGCGCGGCGACGAGGGCGCGGACGCTGGCCCGGTCGACGATGAGGGGCAGGTCAGGTGCCTCAGCACCGACCTGAATGGTGTAGCGGCTGTCGGTTGCGATGACGTCGTCGGCCGGATCGCTCGCGCTCACGTACAGCGCTGCATTGCTCCCGCTGAAGCCCGAAAGGTACCTGATGTTCGTGAGCGAGGTGACGAGCATTCCATCGACGTTCTGCTCACCGAGCAGGCCGCGCAGCCGCATGCGGCGCCCGGCGGCCGGGGCGCCGGCGCCGGCGCCGTCGGCTGCCGGCGCGCGAACGCCCGCAGGGCTCACGACTGACGCGCCAGGGCCTCGAGCGCGAGTACATAGGAGGTGGACCCGAATCCAGCGATCGTGCCGGTCGCGACCCCGGATACGACGGAGGTATGGCGAAACTCCTCTCGCGCCAGCGGATTCGACAGGTGCACCTCGATGAGCGGCGCGGTAAGCATGGCGCAGGCATCCCGCAGCGCATACGAGTAGTGGGTGAACGCGGCAGGGTTCAAGACGACGGGGATCTTGCCATCGGCCGCCTCGTGCAGCCATCCGATGAGTTCCGCCTCATCGTTCGTCTGGCGCACCTCGGCCCGAAAGCCGAGCGCGCTCGCAGTCGCCACGCACAGGTCGGCTAGCTGGGAGAAAGTCGTGCTCCCGTAGATGTCCGGCTCACGGGTTCCGAGTCGGTTGAGATTAGGGCCATTGAGCACGTACACCTCACGCATGCCGCAACCCTATTCCCGAGCTCGCACGCCCGCGTTCTCATTGCCGTGCTCGAACGCCCGGCTAGCGGCTGATCGCCTCGTACGCCCTCACGAGCAGTTCCGGGTCCGGGCCCTCCCATGTCACGGGCGAGCCGATTCCCTCGAGGACGACGAATCGCAGGAGCGATCCGCGCGCCTTCTTGTCGACCTGCATCGCCTCGACGAGCTCGGCCCATCTGCCCGCCGGGTAGTCGGTGGGCAGTCCTAGGAGGGTGAGGATCTCCAGATGCTCATCCGCGGCGGCGTCGCTGAGCCGGCCGCCTGCACGGGCGAGCTCCGCCACATACCTCAGGCCGACGCTCACGGCGGCTCCGTGCCGCCACCGGTAACCCTCGACCCGCTCGACCGCGTGGCCGAATGTGTGCCCGTAGTTGAGCACCTCGCGTCCGAGCGCCCGGCTCGCTCCCGTGGCGGACTCCTCGCGGAAGTCAGCGCTCACGACAGCCGCCTTCACGGCAACCGCACGCCGAACGAGATCGGCGATGAGGTCACCCCGGGGATCAATGCAAGGCTCCACGCCGCGCCGGACATCATCGAGGATGGTCGGGTCGGAGGTGAACCCGACCTTCACGACCTCTGCCATACCCGCGATGAGGTCCTCGCGCGGCAGGGTGAGGAGCGTGTCGAGGTCGCACAGGACGCCGGACGGGCTGTGGAACGCCCCGACGAGGTTCTTGCCCGCGGCCGTGTTAATGCCGGTCTTTCCACCGACCGCCGCATCGACCATTCCGAGCAGCGAGGTGGGCACGTGCACGACGCGGATGCCCCGCAACCAGGTCGCGGCGACGAAGCCGGCCAAGTCGGTGGTCGCGCCCCCGCCGACCCCGACGACTGCATCGCTCCTCGTGAATCCCGCGGAGCCAAGTCGATCCCAGCAGGCGGCAAGGACAGCCGCAGTCTTGGCATCCTCCGCCTCGGGGATATCGATCATCGTGACGGCGAACCCTTGGTCCGCAAGCCGAGACCCAAGGTCCTCGGCAAGCACCCGAAGGGCGTCCGGGTGAATGATCGCAACGCGCGTGGCCCCATGGACGAGGGGCGGCAGTTCGTCGAGCAGCCCGCGGCCGATGACGACGTCGTAGGAGCCTTCGGCGACGACTGGGATTCGGCTGAGCTCAGGCATCCGCGGCGTTCCTGGTAGTCCCGAAAGCATCATCGGCAGGGCCGACGGTCACGAGGGCCGTAACGTCGGCGATGACCTCGCGGAGCTTGCGATCGGACGTGTCGACGACCGCAGAGCTCACCTCCTCGTACAGCGGTGACCGTGCCTCGAGCAGGCTGGAAAGAGTCGTGCGCACGTTGCCGAGCAGGAGCGGGCGCGCCGTGTTCATACCGACGCGGGTGGCGGCCTCGGACATGCTCACCCGCAGCCACACGACGCGGTGCCCGGAGAGCAATGATCGGGTGGCGGCACTCAGCACCGCTCCCCCTCCCAGCGCCACGACACCGCGCTGCGTTCGAAGTGCCCCGGCCACCGCCTCCTCCTCGCGACGCCGGAAGTCCGGCTCACCGAGGTTGACGAAGATATCGGAGACCGACATGCCGGACTCCGCCTCGATGAGGAGGTCGGTATCGACGAAGGTCACTCCGAGCTGCTCGGCGACCCGGCGGCCGACGGTCGATTTCCCGGCCCCGGGCGCCCCGACGAGAACGAGCTTTGGCCGTCCAACGTCATGGCCCTCCGTAGGGATCATCGGATCTCGCATCACCGGATCGCCCATCACCGGATCGTCATGCTGTCGAGGTAGCCGCGCAGGTTTCTCGCCGTCTCGGCGACCGTGTCTCCGCCGAACTTCTCGAGAACCGCCTCTGCCAGAGTGAGGATCACCATCGCTTCCGCGACGACTCCTGCGGCAGGCACCGCGCACACATCGGATCGCTGGTTGATCGCCGGTGCCTCCTCGCCGGTCGAGACATCGACGGTTCGAAGGGCCCGAGGAATCGTGGAAATGGGCTTCATGGCGGCGCGCACGCGCAGCACCTCACCGGTCGACATGCCGCCCTCGGTTCCGCCGGACTTGCCCGAGGTGCGCTCGAGCCCATCGGGGCCTGGCACGATCTCGTCCTGCGCCAAGGATCCCCGAACGGATGCGAGGGCGAATCCGTCGCCTATCTCCACCCCCTTGATCGCCTGGATTCCCATGAGCGCTCCGGCAAGCCGGGAGTCCAGCCGGCGATCCCAGTGCACATGGCTCCCGAGGCCGGGCGGCAGTCCGTAGGCGACCACCTCGACGACTCCTCCGAGGGTGTCTCCGTCACGGTGCGCCGCGCTGATCTCGTCCAGGATCGCCGCGGAGGTGGCCGGGTCGATGCAACGGACCGGGTCCTCGTCGATCCGTTCGAAGTCGGCGACGGACGGAATCATCCCGGCCGGAATGCTGACACTTCCGATGCTCACGACGTGACTGAGGACCTCGATACCTGCGGCCTGACGGAGGAATGCGCGGGCTACCGCGCCTAGCGCGACGCGGGCGGCAGTCTCGCGTGCGCTCGCTCGCTCAAGGATCGGCCGGGCATCGTTCCAGTCGTACTTCTGCATGCCGGCGAGGTCTGCGTGACCAGGGCGCGGCCGGGTCAACGGCGCATTGCGGGCGAGTGCCTCGAGCTCGACCGGATCGACGGGATCGGCGGCCATGACGACCGACCACTTCGACCACTCGGAATTGCCGACCTCGATGGCGATCGGCCCGCCGAGGGTCTCGCCATGCCGGATGCCCCCGATGACTCGGATCTCATCACGCTCGAACTTCATCCGGGCCCCGCGGCCTGATCCAAGACGGCGCCGCGCAAGATCGCTGCCGATCTCCTCCGTCGTGATCTCGATGTGCGCAGGCAGCCCCTCTGCAATCGCGACGAGAGCCGGTCCGTGCGATTCACCCGCGGTTAGCCAACGCACCATGGTTCACATCCTCTCAGACCGCAGCGGCTGCCGCGCAGACGAGGACACCGAGGAGCAGGCAGGGCCCGAACGCAATTGCTGTCGAGAGCGTGCCGCGGCGCCGCACGAGCAGGATCAACGCCCACGAACCCCCGAGGGCGAACCCGAGGAGGGTGCCCCAGTAGGCCCATTCCCAGCCCAGCCAGCCGAGGAACAAGCCCGTGACGAACCCGAGTTTCACATCGCCCATTCCCAGCCCGGATGGAGCAAGGAGGGCCACTGCCAGCAGTGCGGCGAAAACGAGCGAGCCGCAGATGAGCGCCCGGAGGAATCGGCCCGGATCCGCACTCAATGCCGATGCGCCGAAAAGCAGGACCGCCGACACCACCGCGAGCATAAGGACAAGTCGGTTGGGCAACCGGTGCTCGGCGATGTCGACAATGGCCAGCCGGGCGCCGATGACGACTAGCGCCAGCCAGGCGAGCAACTCGAGGAGCACGACGCGACGATAGGCGCCGAAGAGCGCCAGGGCCATCTGTCAGTCGGTGCCTGTGGACAACGGCGGCAGGGCCGCCGCCATCGCTTCGACGGGCGCCTCTTGGCCCGTCATGAGCTCAACCTGACGAACGGCCTGCCACAGGAGCATGTCGCGGCCGCTCGCGACCCGGTCGCTCGGCCAGGCGGCCACCAGCGGGGTGGGCCATGGATGATACGAGGCATCGAGCAGCGTTCCGGGCGCATCGGTCGCGCACGCGGCCCATGGCCCTGCCGCGGATCCCGGCAGGGTGCTGATGACAACGTCGGATCGCAGAAGATCCGCGTTCGGCTCGAACGCCTCTGCGCGGCCCGTCAGGCCGAACTGGCCGGCGAGTCGGAGGAGCTCATCGGCGGCCTCCGGTCGTCTCGCGACAATGAGGACCTCGCGCACGGAGAGCTCCGCGAGCGCGGCGATCGCACTGCGGGCAGTGGCTCCCGCGCCGAGCACGGTCGCCTGGCGCGGTGCCGACACGCCCCGGCAGGTGAGGCTTCGAACGATGCCGAGCACGTCGGTATTCGTGCCCCGCCAGCCCTCTTTTCCGGGCAGGACGGTGTTCACCGACGTGATGAGACCGGCCACCTCATCGACGGTGTCGAGCAGTGGGATCACCGCCGACTTCAACGGCATCGTGAGCGACAGGCCCGCCCAGCGTTCGTCGAGCTCCGCGAAGAATGCAGGCAGCCCTGATTCATCGACCTCGTAGGCGTCGTATGCCCAATCGAGTTGCAGGGCCGAATAGGCGGCCCGGTGCAGGGCCGGCGACAGGCTATGGGCGATCGGCGACCCGAGGACCCCCGCGCGCCTCACCGTGCCTCAGCCCTTGCTCTTGTCGGCGAGGTACTGCTGGAACTGCTTCTTGTACTCCAGGAACTTCTCGTAGCTCTTCGTGAACTTCGTCTCCTTGGTGTCCGGGTTCACGGCCACGAAGTAGAGCCACTTGCCACGTGCGGGAGAAAGCGCCGCCTCGATCGCGGCCTCGCCGGGCGAGTTGATCGGCGTGGGCGGCAGGCCGGTGTTCTCGTATGTGTTGTAGGGGGAATCCGTGGCGAGTTGATCTGCATCGAGGCTGATCTCGTCAATGCCAAGGGCGTAGGAGACAGTCGAGTCGAACTGAAGCGGCATGCCTGCCTCGAGCCTGTTGTAGATGACCCGTGCCACCTTCGCGAAGTCATTTGGCACGCCCTCGGCCTGGACGAGCGACGCGATGATGAGTGCGTCGTATGGCGTGATCCCGAGCGCGTCAGCGCGATCCTCAAGGCCGATGTCGGTGCTCGCCTGATTGAACCGGCTCACGAGGGTCTTCAGCAGTGCCTCGGCATCCTCGTCGCCCGCGACCTCGTAGGTCGCGGGAAAGAGGAAGCCCTCGGCATTGTCCTTCGCCCAGTCAGGAAGGCCGAGCGCGCGCGGCTTCTCGAGCGCCTCGACGAGGGATTTCTTCGTGATATCGGTCGCATCGGCTATCGCTTCGACGGACTCATCGATGCGCAGCCCCTCGGGCAGGACGACGCGGCTTTGCGCCCGCGAGATCGGATCGAGCATGAGCTGCAACGCCTCACGGCCACTCATCTTCAATCGAAGGGTGTAGAGCCCTGGGCCAAGGCTTGCGGATCGGTCATTCGCCGATGCTGCGGCGAGGAATGCGTCGGTGCTCTTCACGACATCAGCAGCTAGGAGCGTGCGGGCAATCTGCGTAAGCGAGTCACCACGGCTGACGGTGACGACGACCTCACCGCTGCCGGGGCCCGCGTAGTCATCGACCTCGAGGCTCGCACTGGCCCAGCGATACAGGGCGAAGGCAAGAACGGCAACAACCAAGACCAAGACCACGGCGACCACTCGGCGAAGGATGCTTCCGCGATGGCGCGACGGCGGCAGCTCCTCCGATGTCATGAAGGTTTCGAGTTGGCTCATCCTGGCCCCTTTGCTCTCTCAGCGTCCAGATCAGACTGGAGAAGGATAACCGCCGACGCGCTGTCAATGACTGATCGCGATGACTTGACCGAGCGCCCGGCGGAGCGCAGTCCGCGCTGGGCCTGCACCGTGGTGAGCCGTTCATCGACCATTCGCACAGGCACGGTGACGCCGGCCGACAGGCCCTCACTCCAGGCACGGGCAAGGCCTGCGGCCCGCCCCTCGGTGCCGTCCATTGAAAGCGGCAGGCCGACGATCACCTCGATCGCCTCGTACTCGTCGACCAGCGCTGCCACGGCCGCGACAGCCCGCTCACCGGCGGCGATAGCTTGGAGCGGAACCGCCATCATGCCCCCGGGATCGCTCCGGGCGATGCCGATGCGGACGCTCCCGACATCACATGCGAGTCGTACTCCGTTACGCACGCAGTCAGGTCGCGAATCGCGAGAGGATCATCAACTCGACCGCGGCGAGCGCCTCGGCGACGCCTTCCGGCCTAGTCCCGCCGCCCTGGGCGAGGTCATCCTTGCCACCGCCCCGTCCGTCGACGGATGGCAGGGCTGTCGCGAGGATGAGATTGGCCGTCAGCCCGAGGTCGATGGCGGTCTGGTTCACGGCCGCCATGATTGACGCCTTGCCGTCGGCAACCGCAGACCCGACGAGCACGACCGGCAGCTCCGGGCGGTTGCGGCCCTTCGCCTTCATCACCATCTCGCGGAGCTCTGCGGACGACGTCCCCTCGGGGGCCTCGAATGCCCAGACCCGCACGGGGCCGATGTCCTTGCCCTCTCCGATGATGCCGTCCATGCTCGCGATCAGCTGGGCGCTTCGCACCTTGGCAAGATCCCGCTCGGCGTCCTTGAGCGAGGTGATCGTGCGCTCGATCCGTTCGATGAGCTCGTCGGCCGGCGCCTTGACAAGCTCGCTCAGCCGATTGACGAGCAGATGCTCGCGCGCGAGGAACCGGTAGGCGTCAGCGCCGACGAGTGCCTCGACCCTTCTCACCCCCGCACCGATCGAGCCCTCCGAGAGGAAGGTCACGACCCCGAGCTGGCCGGAGCGTTGGGCGTGGGTGCCCCCGCAGAGCTCGTGGGCCCAGTCGCCGACCGACACCACCCGCACCTTGTCGCCGTACTTCTCGCCGAAGAGCGCCATCGCGCCCATCGCACGGGCCTCCGCCTGGCTCATGAGGTGCGCGGATACGGCGAGGTCGTCGAGGAGCACCTCGTTGACCCTGGCCTCGACCTCCTGCAGGATTCCGGGAGCCACCGCGGTCGGGCTCGGGAAGTCGAACCTCAGCCGGCCCGGCGCATTCTCCGAGCCCATCTGGGTCGCGGTGTCGCCGAGTCGCTCGCGGAAGGCACGGTGGATGAGGTGGGTTGCCGTGTGCGCGCGGGAGATGGCACGACGTCGCTGGATGTCGACCTCTGCCACGACCGACTCGCCGGCCGCAATCTCGCCGATCGTCACCTCGCCGCGGTGGACGAATAGGCCCGGCACCGGGGACTGCACGTCGAATACCTCAATGACGGCGCCCTGGCCCGTGACGAGCCGGCCGTGGTCTCCGAGCTGGCCGCCGGACTCGGCGTAGAACGGAGAGCGGTTCAAGATGATCTCGACGTGCTCCCCCGCATTCGCGACGGGCACCGTCGCCCCATCCCGGACGAGTCCGATGACGACCGCCTCGGTGGACGACTCGCGGTAGCCGACGAATTCGGTGATGCCGCCCACGTCGAGGATCTCGCGGTACGCGGTCGTGGCGACGACCCCCACCTTGCGCTCGCGTGAATCAGCCTTGGCCCGCTCACGCTGCTGGCCCATGAGGCGCCGAAACCCATCCTCGTCGACCGACAGCCCCTGCTCGGCCGCCATCTCCAAGGTGAGGTCGATCGGGAAGCCGTAGGTGTCATGGAGTGCGAATGCCTGCTCGCTCGGCAGGGTCGTACCGCCGCTGGACCGGACCGTCTGCACGGCCGTGTCGAAGATCGTCGTCCCGGTGCGAAGGGTCTGCAGGAACGCCGCCTCCTCGCCCTCGGCGATCTGCCGAACGCGATTGACCTCGTCATTGAGCTCCGGGTACTGCGGTGCCATGGCCAGCACGGTCGCGTCGACGAGTTCGCGCATGGTCGGCTCGCCAGCTCCGAGGAGGCGCATCATCCGGATCGTGCGACGCATGATCCGCCGCAGGACGTAGCCGCGGCCCTCGTTGCCAGGTAGCACGCCGTCACCGATGAGGAAGACGCACGTCCTCGCGTGGTCGGCGACGATCCGCAGGGCGATGTCGTCCTTGTCCTTGCGGCCGTATACGGCGCCGGAGAGCTCGCATGCACGGTTGAGAATCCCGCGGGTCGTGTCGATCTCGTAGATGT
>JBMOKH010000049.1:0-12578 GCA_049315365.1 Candidatus Nanopelagicales bacterium | reverse complement strand
TCGCCTCAGGAGGGGCCTTGCTCTACTGGATCCTGAAGTACATCATCATCGGCCCATGGCTGCGCGTGCTCTTTCGGCCGTGGCTTGAGGGGGTCGAGAACGTGCCCGAGAAGGGCCCGGCCATCGTGGCGAGCAACCACCTGTCCTTCTCCGACTCGTTCTACCTCGCCCTCATGCTCCGCAGGCCAATCACCTTCCTTGCGAAGAGTGACTACTTCACCGGCCGTGGAGTGAAGGGCCGGCTCACGGCGTGGTTCTTCCGCGGGGTCGGCCAGGTCCCGATCGACAGGTCGGGCGGACGCGCATCGGAGGCGGCGATCCACACGGGCACCCGCATCCTGGACGCCGGAAGCCTGCTGGGGATCTACCCCGAGGGCACCCGGTCGCCGAACGGCACGATGTACCGGGGTCGCACCGGCATGGCCCGCATGGCCCTTGAAGCGATGTGCCCGGTCATCCCGGTAGCCATGATCAACACCTTCGAGATCCAGCCCCCCGGCCGGCTGCTGCCGAGCCTGCAGCGGGTCGGGATGAGATTCGGCCCGGCACTCGACTTCTCCCGCTACGAGGGGCTCGAAGGGGATCGCTTCATCCTGCGCTCCGTGACCGACGAGGTCATGTACGAGCTCATGACGATGTCCGGCCAGGAGTACGTCGACATGTATGCGACACGGGCGAAGGAGCTCATCGCGGAGGGCGGCAAGGCCGACGCCTCCTCGATGGTCGAATCACCGAAGTGAGGCCCAGCCCCGGCTCAGGTTGACCGCATCGCGCCAGGCCTGCCGGTCGAGTGAGTGATCGGCATCGGCTGAGAAAACCCCTGAGCTCCGGCGAATCCCGGCGAGGTCGCGCAGCGAGGCCCACATGCCGATTCCGACGCCGGCAAGGAGCGCGGCTCCTAGGCCGGTGGTCTGGAGCTGCTCGGATCGGTCGACCGGGACCCCGAGCACGTCGGCCTGCATCTGGCACAGGAGGTCATTGCTGGCAGCGCCACCGTCGACGGCGAGCGAGGGCAGGTGCACGTCCCCCTCCTTGGACATCATCGTGACGAGGTCGGCCACCTGGTGGGCGATGGCCTCGAGGGTGGCGCGTGCGAGGTGCGCCGCGCTCGTGGCGCGGGTGATGCCGATGATGAGTCCGCGGGCGTTCGGGTCCCAGTCGGGTGCGCCGAGGCCGGTGAGGGCCGGGACGAAGACGACGCCACCTGAGTCGGGAACGCTCGCCGCGAGCGCCTCGACCTCTGGCGCGGACGTGATGACGCCGAGGCCGTCGCGAAGCCACTGGACCGCGGCGCCGGTGATGAAGACCGCGCCCTCGAGCGCGAAGTCGCGCTCTCCGCTCGGGTGCTGGAGTGCGACGGTGGTAAGCAGGCCGTTTCCCGTGGCGATCGCGTCGGTGCCGGTGTGGACGAGGAGGAAGGAGCCGGTGCCATACGTGCACTTCGCGGTGCCCTTGGCGGTGCCCGCTTGGCCGACGAGCGCGGCCTGCTGGTCGCCTGCGATGCCGGAGATCGGGATGTCGAGGCCGTGGAAGGACGTGGGCTCCGTCCGGGCAACGATGCCGTAGGAGGCGACGATCTCGGGCAGTGCCTCGATCGGGACTCCGAAGAGGGCGCACAGTTCCGGGCTCCAGCCGCCCGTGCCGAGGTCGTACAGCAGGGTGCGCGAGGCATTGGTCGCATCGGTGATGTGGAACAGTCCGCGGGTCATCCGGGCGATGAGATAGGAGTCGACGGTGCCGATCGCCACGCGGCCGGACTCGACATTGGCCCAGGTCGCGGAGTCGTGCTCCCGGACCCAGTGGATCTTCGTTGCGGAGAAGTACGGGTCGAGTCGAAGTCCGGTGAGCTCGACGATCCGGGGCTCGCGGCCCGCGGCGCGCCACTCCTCGCACATCGAAGCGGTGCGGCGGTCCTGCCAGACAATGGCCCGGCGGGCAGCGCCGAGGGTCTCCCGGTCCCAGAAGCACACGGTTTCGCGCTGGTTGGCGATGCCGATCGCGGCGATGTCGGTGCGGGTACCGCCTGGTGCCTCGTGGCCTTCGATGGCAGCGCCCGCGGCCTCGAGGGTGGCGGACCAGATCTCGTTCAGGTCGTGCTCGACCCAGCCGTCACCGGGGAAATGCTGCTCGAACTCGCGGTATCCCGATGAGGTGACGGCTCCCGCCTCATTGACGATGAGTGCGGTCACCCCGGTGGTTCCGGCATCGATGGCGAGAACGAATCTGGGCATGCCTGCACTGTAGTTCGCGGCGAGGCTGCGGGCGAGTGACGATCGGCGGAGCGAATCATGAGCGGACGGGCCTTTCTTGCGGCGGCTCCATCGGGTAGGTTCTGCCATGACAACGGTTACAACCGCGATCGATCATGTGCAGGTGCCCCGACCAGGGGCCAGGCGTCGAAGGAGAACGGGTCATGCGCGTTGGAGTGCTCACCGGCGGGGGCGACTGCCCTGGACTGAACGCGGTCATCCGCGCGGTGGTCCGCAGGGGCGTGGCGGAATACGGCTACGACTTCGTGGGCTTCCGCGACGGATGGAAGGGCCCGCTTGAGGGCCTGACCGTGCCGCTGGACATCTCGGCGGTGCGCGGCATCCTCCCGCGGGGCGGCACCATCCTGGGCTCCTCCCGGACGAACCCGATCAAGGTCGAGGGCGGCATCGAGCAGATCGAGCGCAACCTCGAGGATCTCGGTATCGACGCACTCATCGCCATCGGCGGGGAGGACACCCTCGGGGTCGCGACGAAGCTCACCGAGCATGGCTTCCACGTCATCGGCGTCCCAAAGACGATCGACAACGATCTGTCCGCCACCGACTACACCTTTGGCTTCGATACCGCGGTGACGGTCGCGAGCGAGGCCATCGACCGCTTGCACACGACAGCCGAGTCGCATCACCGCATCCTCATCTGCGAGGTCATGGGCCGTCACGCCGGCTGGATCGCGCTGCACTCCGGCATGGCCGGCGGCGCCAACGGCATCCTCATTCCAGAGGTCCCATTCGACCTCGAGGAGGTCATCGGCTGGGTTGATTCACGGTTCAAGGCGAGCTATGCCCCGATCCTGTGCGTCGCGGAGGGCGCGCTGCCGAAGGAGGGCAGCCTCATCACGAAGGACGCAACGCTCGATGCATTCGGCCACGTGAAGCTCTCCGGCATAGGCGAGTGGCTCGCCACCGAAATCGAGGAGCGCACCGGGCATGAGGCGCGCACAACCGTCCTCGGCCACATCCAAAGGGGCGGCTCGCCCACCGCATTCGACCGGGTTCTCGCGACGAGGTTCGGCCTCAACGCGATCACCGCGGTGAAGGACCAGGCGTGGGGGACGATGGTTGCACTTCAGGGAACCGACATCGTCCGGGTGCCGCTCGAGGCCGCCACCGGCGTGCTCAAGACCGTGCCGCTTGCGCGCTACGAGGAGGCGTCGAGCTTCTTCGGCTGAGTCATCTACCCTTAGGTCCATGACCGTGTCCCCCCGCATTTCCGCGCCCGCCATCACGTGGCCGGATCTTCCTGCACTCCAGCAGCCCCCGTGGCCTGACACGCAGGAGCTCGACAGGGCTGTCGCCGAATTGCGCGTGCTCCCGCCGCTCGTGTTCGCGGGGGAGTGCGATCAGCTCATGCAGCGCCTCGCGGCTGCGTCGGTCGGCCGGGCGTTCGTGCTCATGGGCGGTGATTGCGCCGAGACCTTCGAGGCTAACACCGCCGACTCGATCCGGGCGCGGCTCCAGACAGTGCTCCAGATGTCGGTCATCCTCACCTACGCGGCCTCGCTGCCGATCGTGAAGGTCGGCCGGCTCGCGGGGCAGTACTTCAAGCCGCGAAGCAAGCCCATTGAGGTGCGCGATGGCGTCGAGATGACCTCGTACCTCGGCGATGCCGTGAACGCCATCGAGTTCGACGCTGGGCTGCGCCGGCCGGATGCGCAGCGGCTCGTTCGGGCGTACCACGCATCGGCGTCCGCGTTAAACCTCGTGCGTGCGTTCACGCAGGGGGGCTACGCAGACCTTCGCCAGGTTCACGCGTGGAACCAGGATTTCGTCCGCGACTCCCTCGCGGGCCAGCGGTACGAGGCGATGGCGGCCGACATCGACCGGGCGCTGGCGTTCATGCATGCCTGCGGGGCGAACCCTGATGAGTTCCAGCGCGTCGAGTTCTACGCCGCGCACGAGGCGCTCTCGATCGACTACGAGCGTGCGCTCACCCGCATCGACTCCCGCACCGGCCTGCCCTACGACGTCTCCGGACACTTCCTGTGGATCGGTGAGCGCACCCGGCAACTCGATGCCGCGCACGTGCACTTCGCCTCCCAGATCCGCAACCCGGTGGGCGTCAAGGTCGGGCCGACCGCGTCACCTGATGAGATCGTGGAGCTGGCCGAGATTCTCAATCCCGAGCGGGTCCCTGGCCGCCTCACCCTCATCACCCGCATGGGTGCCGGCGCGGTGCGCGATGTTCTTCCCGGCATCGTCCAGAAGGTCGATGCATGCGGCGTCCCGGTCGTGTGGGTCTGCGACCCCATGCACGGCAATACTCGCGAGGCGACGACCGGTCACAAGACCCGACTGTTCGACGACGTCATCGACGAGGTCCTCGGCTTCTTCGAGGTGCACCGAAACCTCGGCACCTTCCCGGGTGGCATCCACATCGAGCTCACCGGCGATGACGTCACCGAGTGCGTCGGCGGAACCGGGGGCGTCCTCGAGGGCAATCTGGGCGATCGCTATGAGACGGCGTGCGACCCGCGGCTCAACCGGGAGCAGAGCCTCGAGCTCGCCTTCCTCGTCGCCGACATGCTCATCAAGCGGTAGATGCCGGCCTTGCTCTACTCGGTCTTCGCAGTCCCGGGCGGCGAGTTGACCGTCGTTTGTGATCCGCGGCGGGTGGGCGATCGCGGCGAGCGGGAGTACGGCGCGATCATCGCGGCGACCTACCGGGGCCTCGACGACGCGGTGGACCGGCTCGATGGCGCAGCGAGGCCACGTCGGGCCGATCTCGAGCCGGTGGCCGCGGCCATTGCCGGGTACCTCGACCAGGAGCTCAGCGCCTTGGATGCGGTGTCGGTGAGCCAGCAGGGCGGTCCCTTCCAGCAGCAGACGTGGACCGCCATGCGCACTATCAGCCCGGGCACTATCGACTCCTACGGTGGCCTCGCTAGGCGCGCCGGCCGGCCCCGCGCAGCGCGTGCCGTGGGCACGGCGTGCTCATCGAACCTCGTCGCGCTGTTCGTCCCCTGCCACCGGGTTGTCGCGGCCAATGGCATCGGCGGCTATGGGTATGGCCTCGACGTCAAGCGGGCGCTGCTGGCCCACGAGGATGCCGACCCCGATCAGCCGAGGTAGCCGGCGAGCCGCTCGATCGTGCCGTCGATGTCGGCTGTCGTGGTCCGCGGGTTGATAATGCACAGTCGCAGCACGGTACGCCCTGCGAGCACGGTGCTCGTTGCGGCGGCGAATCCGTCGGCGGTCAGGCGCGCTGCCGCCTGTGCGTGCTCCGCGTCGGAGGCGCTCGGGCTCGCGAAGGTGACGATGCCGAGCTGGGCGGGGGTGACGATCTCGAGCCGGCCGTCTGTCTCGATGACCTGCTGCGCGTACTCGGCGAGGCCGATCCCACGATCGATCGCCCTCCCGAGGGTATCGAGGCCGTAGGCGCGCAGGGTGAGCCAGAGCTTGATCCCGCGACCGCGGCGGGTGAGCTCAAGGCTGCGATTGTGCATGTCGACCGCGGTGCCGGTGACGTCGGCGAGGTACTCGGGGTACATCGCGAAGGTCTGCTCGAGTGAGCCGGGCTCGCGGACGAACAGGCAGGCGATGTCGTACGGCTGGAAGAGCCATTTGTGCGGATCGACGACGAAGGAGTCGGCTCGCTCGAGGCCGGGCATGACGGCGCGACCCCGTTCGCACAGTGCTGCGGGGCCGCCATACGCACCATCGACATGGAGCCAGATGCCGTGCTCGTCGCAGATGTCCGCGATGGCGGGGAGGTCATCGACCGCACCGGTGTTCGTGGTGCCGACGGTCGCGACGACCATGAGCGGCCGCAATCCCCGGGCGAGGTCGTCGGCGATCGCCGCGCGCAGGATCTCGGGGGAGAGCCGGAACCGTGCATCGGCCGGCAGGACGCGGATGGCATCAGCCGGCTGCCCGATGGCGAGGAGGCCCCGCTTGATCGACGCGTGGGTCTGGTCGGTGAGGTAGATGACGCCCTCGCCGCGCAGGTGCCGTGCCGTGATGGCACCGGTGATATTCGCCATGGACCCACCGGAGAGCAGCACCCCCTCGCAGGACGGTGCGAGGCCTATCGCGTCGCGCAGCCAGTCGCAGGCGATGATCTCGACCGCAGTCGGCCCGGACCCGCCGCCCCACGACGACGCGACGGACTGCATGCCGGTGGCGAGCCACTCCCCGAGGACAGCCGGGTATGAGGACGGACCAGGCACCCGGGCGAAGTAGCGGGGGTGGTCGCCGTGCTGCTGGTTGCGCAGGGCGACATCGGCGAGGAGCGCGAGGTCGTCGTTGAGTGCGGACGGGGCGACCGGCGCGGCTCCGCCGAGAAGGGCGAACAGGCGCGCGGGGTCAGTCTCGGTGATCGCGCGCTCGTCGCCGATGGAGACGGTGCGCTCGATCACTCGATCGACGATCCAGTAGCCGAGCCGGCGCATCGTCTCGGGGTCGATTGCGAGGATGTCGCTCGGAATATCAAGTGACTGCCTCGTCCCCTCATCCATGGGTGCCATGCCGCTTCCTCCTCGATAGGTGGTCAGAAGATGGTCGGTCAGTACGTGTTCGGTCAGACGATGTTGCGCTCGGCCCGCAGGGCGCCGCCCGCGAACCGGTCTGCGGTGAACGGGCTGACGTCGATGACTGGCTCCCGGCGCAGGTAGAGGTCTCGGAGCACCTCGCCCACGGCAGGCCCCTGAAGGAACCCGTGCCCGGAGAACCCGGTCGCGTAGAGGAATCGCTCGATGCCGGGTGCCTCGCCGATGAGCGCATTGTTGTCGGGCGTGACCTCGTACAGGCCGGACCATCGGTGCGCGATACCGACATCGAGCAGGCTCGGGCATCGTCGTTCCATAGCAGCGACGAGGTCCGGCATCCAGTCCTCGCTGAAGTCATGGGCGAATCCCGGCCTCTCTCCCGCGTACGACATCCCAAGGAGCACGCCCGGGCCCTCCCGGTGGAGGTAGAAGGTCGTTGCGGCATCGATGGTCATCGGCATGGTCTGGGGGAGCACCGATGCGAGGGAGCCGCTGAGCGGCTCGGTGATGAGGATCTGCCGGCGCAGCGGCTCGACGGGAAGCGGTACGCCGGCCATGGCGCCGACCTCTTTGGACCAGGCGCCGGCGGTGCACACGACGGCGCCCGTGCGAACCCGACCCGCGCTCGTCTGCACCGCAACGATCTCGGTGCCCTCGATCTCGATCCCCTCGACGGATACCCCGGTTCGCACGACGGCGCCGTGCCGCCGGGCGCCGGCCGCGTAGCCGTGCACGACCGATTCAGGGCTGCAGTATCCGTCGCGCGCATGGAAGGCCGCTGCGAGGACGTCGTCGATGACGATGCCCGGAGCGAGATCACTCGCCTCGCGTGCGGTCAGGAGGCGGCTCTCGACGCCCATCCGCTGCTGAAGGCCGACCGACTCCTCGTATGCGGCGAGATCGCCCGGATCGGTGATGACGAACAGGTAGCCGACCTGGTGCAGGTCGATCGCCCAGCCCGGGCGCTCGTGGAACTGCTCGAAGGCAGCGAGGCCGCGCGCGCCCAACTCGATGTTCACCGGATCGGAGAACTGGGCTCGCACCCCGCCGGCCGCCTTCGAGGTCGAGCCGCTCGCGAGCTGGTCGCGCTCGAGCAGGAGGACATCGCGCACGCCCGCCTCGGCGAGGTGAAATGCGGCACTGGCGCCCATGACGCCGCCGCCGATGACGACGACGCTGGCGCTCTCGGGCAACGGGGAGTCGGGTGCGGCGGTCATCCGAAGTTGACGCCCTGTGCGAGGGGCAGGCTGGTGGAGTAATTGATGGTGTTCGTGGCCCTGCGCATGTAGGCGCGCCAGGAGTCCGAGCCGGATTCGCGGCCGCCCCCGGTGGTCTTCTCCCCGCCGAATGCGCCGCCGATCTCGGCGCCCGATGTGCCGATGTTCACGTTGACGATGCCGCAATCCGATCCCGAGGCTGACATGAATTCCTCGGCCTCCCGCTGGTTGAGCGTGAAGATGCTCGATGAGAGGCCCTGCGGGACGTCGTTGTGCATGGCGATCGCATCGTCCATTGACGAGTAGGTCATGACGTAGAGCAGGGGTGCGAAGGTCTCCTCGCGGACGACGGCGGTCTGCCCGGGCATGCGCACGAGGGCCGGCCGCACGTAGACGCCGGCGGACCCCGAGTCGACTCGATCGCCTCCGACGATGAGCGTTCCGCCGTCGGCGACGGCCCGGGCGATCGACGTCTCCATGCGTGCGTGGGATGCGGGGTTGATGAGGGGGCCGACGAGCGTGCCCGGCTCGAACGGGTCGCCGACGGCGAGGCCGCGGTAGGCGGTCTCGATGCGGCCGACGAGCTCGTCGGTGATGGACTCATGGACGATGACGCGTCGCATCGTCGTGCAGCGCTGGCCCGCCGTGCCCGCAGCCGCGAAGACGATGCCTCGAACGGCGAGGTCGAGATCGGCCGAGGGGGCGACGATCGCCGCGTTGTTCCCGCCGAGCTCGAGCAGGGTGCTGCCGAAGCGAGCGGCCACGCGAGGCGCGATCTCTGCACCCATCCGCTCCGATCCCGTTGCGCTCACGAGTGCGATGCGCGGGTCATCGATGAGCGCCGCGGCGCATGAGCGATCGGTGATGACGACCTGGTGCACATCGGCCGGAGCGCCAGTCTGCGCGATCGCCTGGTCCAGGATCGCCGAGCAGGCGAGCGATGTGAGCGGTGTGAGCTCGGAGGGCTTCCAGATGACGCTGTCGCCGCAGACGAGGGCGATCGCGGTATTCCAGGCCCACACGGCGGCCGGGAAATTGAAGGCCGAGATCACGGTCACGACGCCGCGGGGATGCCACGTCTCCATGAGCCGGTGGCCCGGTCGCTCCGACGGCATCGTCCGTCCATCGAGCTGACGGGAAAGGCCGACTGCGAAATCGCAGATGTCGATCATCTCCTGGATCTCGCCGAGGGCCTCGGACCGAATCTTCCCGACCTCGACGGTCACCAGGTCTGCGAGATCCTCCTTATGACCCTCGAGGAGTCGGCCGAAGGACTTGACGAGGGCCCCGCGCTGGGGGGCGGGAACTAGTCGCCACTGTGTGAATGCCGCGTGTGCGCGGGCGATGACCTCGTCGACATCGCCCACGCTCGCCGACGCGAGGCCGAAGAGGTTCTGGCCGGTGATGGGGGAGCGCGCCATCAGTCCGGCGCCGGCGGGCGCATGGGCGCTGCAGGCGGCCAGGGCTCGTCGGGCGATGGTCTCGAGGTCGTCGTTGGATCGCATGCGGCCAGTCTGCCGGGTTGCCCCGGTGCGGCCGCGAGGCGCCCTCCGGCCGGGCTAGATGATGCGGATCGTGACTGCGCTGCCCTTGGGAATCTGGGTCCCCGCGGCGGGATCCTGGGAGTAGACGCGATCAAGGGGAGTGGCCTCCGCCTCGAGCACGCGGGCCTTGAGGCCGAGGCGCTTGAGCTCGCTGATCGCCTTGCTCTTCGGCGAGTCGATGAGGTTGGGGACGGTAACGGGGGGCGGGCCCTTGGAGGTGACGAGCGAGACCCGGCTCCCGGAGCTGACGACGGTGCCCGCCTTCGGCGTCATGGAGATGACGTTGCCCTTCCGGACGTCCTCGGAGAACTTCGAGTCCGCGACGACATCGAGCCCGAGCCCCGCGAGGGTTTTCTTCGCCCCCGCAGCCTTGCGCCCGACGACATCAGGGAGCGGCACCGGCCTGGCGCCCTTGGACACGATGAGATCGACGACGGTGTCGCGCTTGGCCTCTGCCCCGATCTTGGGATCGGTCTGGGTCACCTTGCCGGCAGCGACAGTGTCGTCGAACGCCTCCTTGGACGAGCCGACCTTGAGGCCCGCTCCGATGATCTCAGCCTCGGCATCGGCGGCCGACAGGCCGCTCACGTCAGGGATCGTGAATCGCTCCGGGCCGCGGGAGATGACGACCCCGACCGAGCCCTGCTCGCGAACATCGAAGCCGGCAGCAGGATCGCTGGTAAGGATGAGGTCCGCGGGGACATCCTCGCTGAAGGCCGTGTCGGTGATGGCGAGGGTGAGGCCGGCTGCTCCGAGCACCTGCTCGGCCTCGGCTTGCGTCAGCCCGACGATGCTGGGCGTCGGCACGGACCCGGCTCTCCCGACTGCGAGATACCAGCCGGCGAAGGCGGCAACCGCGACGGTGAGCAGGACCAGGGCGGTCACCGTGAGCCGCCCCCGCCGGCGGGGGCGCTCCTGCGGAAGCGTTCCCGAGACTCGGCTCGGTGGGATGGGCGGCTGATTGCGGCCGGGTGACGCCGGGCCGGCCTTCCGCCTGCGTACCGCACCATTTGCTGCCGCAGTGGAATCGACGACGAGGGTGGCGCGCGAGTCGGTGAAGGGCCGTGCTGCCGGCAGGACGGTGCGCACCCGGCGGACGTCTGCGAGGAAGTCGATCGCACGCTGATAGCGCAGCTTGGGGTCGCGACGGGTCGCGGTGACGACGAGCGCGTCGATCTCGGGAGGGATCCCTGACCGGCTGCGGGATGGCGCCGGAACATCGCTGTTCACGTGCTGGTAGGCGACTGCGAGCGGGCTGTCGCCGTCATGCGGAACATCGCCTGTCACCATCTCGTACAGCAGAATGCCGGCCGCGTAGACATCGGATCGGCCGTCGGCATCGCCGTGCTCGACCTGCTCCGGCGAGAGGTAGGCGACGGTCCCGATGATGAGGCCGGTGGTCGCGCTCGTGTTGTTCGACGAGAGCGCTCGTGCGAGGCCGAAGTCGGCGACCTTCACGCGGCCATCGTCCGAGATGAGGACATTCTCTGGCTTGATGTCCCGGTGGACGAAGCCCGCGGCATGAGCCGCTGCGAGGCCCTCGAGGACGGGCTCGAGCATGACGAGGGCCTGCTCGCCGGAGAGCGGCCCGAACTGGTGGATCACATCGCGCAAGTTGCGGCCCGGCACGTATTCCATGGCGAGGTAGATGAGCCCCGCGGCGGTGCCCTGGTCGTAGACCGCGACGACGTGGGGGTGGGTGAGGCGGGCCGCAGACTTCGCCTCGCGGTGGAACCTCGCGACGAAGTCGGGATCCTCGGCGAGGTGGCGGTGCATGACCTTGAGTGCGACGGTCCGGTCGAGGCGGAGGTCGAGTGCCTGGTAGACGGTCGCCATGCCGCCGCGGGCGAGGAGGGCGAGCACCTGATAGCGCCCGTCGATCGTCTGACCGACGAGTGCCTCCTGCGCAAACGTCACCACGATCGTGATCCTAGGTCGCAGGCGCGCTCGCGGGCGGCTGCCACGCGCAGGAGGCCGCCGCCATGCGCTCGTGGAAGGCCGCAACCGCCGTCGCAAGCCGGGCACCGGCCTCGCCGGTGAGCTCGGTCACGCAGATACCGGCGGGCGCGAGATGGTCGCGGACGAAGCTGTCGATGCGCTCGTCGACGAGGGTCCGGTACTCGGGGCCGTCGCGCTGGCCCGGGTCCGGAATCCACGGGAGGTCGGGCCGGCACCACAGCACGAGGTCATACTGTCTGACGTGCTGCACGGCGTCACCGAGCAGTGAGTCGTCGCCGTAGTAGACGTCCGAATACAGGGCGGTCATGGCCGGTGCTGGATCACCGATGACGACCTGGCGTGCGCCCGCAGAGGTGCCGCCGACCTCGATCGCGAGCGACTCCTCGCGGGCGACCTGGTCGAGCATCACCTGCCGCTGCTCGTCCATCCGCGGCACCCGGGCTCGCATCACGACGAACTCACGGAGCACCTCGCTCGCGACCGACCCGGGCAGGCGCTCGGCGAGCATTGCTGCGATCGTTGACTTGCCCGTGCACTCCCCGCCGATCAGACCGATCCGCGGCGCGCCACATGAAGCGGAGCCAGATGAGCGCATACGAGAGGATATCGAGATGGATCCCGGACGCTGGTCGTACATTGCCGTCCTCGGCTTCGTCCTCATCGGCTGCCTTTGGCTCGAGCTCGCCCTGCGGACCCGCGTGCTCGTACGAACACGGCGCCTGATCGCGAGCATGGTCGTCCCCGTCCTTCTTTTCTACGCTTGGGACGCCTACGCCGTGGCCTCGGGCCACTGGACCTTCGACCCGGGACGGATCCTTGGCATTCGCCTTCCGGGAGGGGTTCCAATCGACGAGGTCCTCTTCTTCATCGTGATCCCGCTCGCGTCGATCCTCACGCTCGAGGCGGTTCGATCAGTGCGCGGATGGAAGGCCGGTGACGAGTCGTGACCTACACGCAACTCGGCGTTCTTGCGGTCATCCTCGTCGTCGCCTTCGACCTGTGGGCGGCCCGGACAAGGCTCGTCACCCGTCGGCTCTTTTGGGTGTCGTACGCGATCATCGTGTTCTTCCAGCTCATCACGAACGGGATGTTCACCGGCTTCGG
>JBMOKH010000048.1:0-12597 GCA_049315365.1 Candidatus Nanopelagicales bacterium | reverse complement strand
TCGTCGACCGCCGTAACGACCTCCAGCGAGGTGGTGCGTGCGAGGAGGTCGGCAAGCAGGCTCGGGTGCTGCGGCGCAAGATGCTGCGCGATGACGATCGCCGCGCGATGCCCGGGTTCGAGTGCGGCTACCAGCCCCTCGAGGGCCTCGAGGCCGCCTGCTGAGGACCCGATGCCGACGACGTAGTCCGGGCCGGAACTGATGACCTCCGCTGGCACGTCCACCCCCGTCCCGCTCCCGAATCCACTAGGTCCGGTGCTCGACGGCCTCCGGATCGACGTGCTTCCAACGGTAGCCTTGGCCGGCACTCGTTGACGGGTCAGGTGAAGGGCGGACGTGCTCGCGCAGTCACGTGAGTCCGGTCATGATCGGTCAGGGCGGCGCCAACTCCTCTGTCGAAGGGAAGACCTCACGCGCCGGATTGATCCACGCACCGATGGCATCACTGACGAGCTCATTGCTCCCTGCGCACTCGTCAACGGCGAGGTCAACGATCACCTGCCCACCCGAAGTGACGCGCACCCGCTCCCCTGTCCCGCCCACGCAGCCCTCCTGCGCCTCGTCGATCGGTAGGGCCGCCAGTGACGCAAGCCCGTCCGTGAGGGCGCTCCAGACCTCGGGAGGGGTGGGCTGAGACTCATCCGCGAGGACGTCGCCGTAGCTGTCGATGACGAGCCGCGACTGGGACTCATCGACGGTGAGCTCCAGGCTACGGTGATAGGGCGGCGGCACGGGCGAGTCATAGAAGTCGTAGACGATCACCGCGTCGTCAAAGACCGCGGGGCCCGCGGTCTCGCTGGGTGTCGGGTCCTGGGTCTGACCTTGCCCCGAGCATGCGGTCATGAGCACGATGCAGGCAAGCACCACGACCAGTCGCGGCGCGAGAACGCTTCCGTGCGACAAGATGGGCCGCCCATGCCGATCTGAGCAGTCAACCCTCATGCCCTCATTCTGCCTCCAGTCACGCGTCATCGCCGTGCTTTCGCGCGCGCGGCCATGGTGACGGCGCAGGGCCCGGTAGCCTGTGGACCCGTCCGCACCTGCCCGACCTTGGCGACAGAACCTGAGGAATCCGAACCCCATGAACGCATTCCTCCTGAGCTTCGTCGTCATCTTCGTCGCGGAGCTCGGCGACAAGTCCCAGCTCATGGCCATGACATTCGCGACGCGCTATCGATTCTGGACGGTGATCGGCGCCATCACCGCAGCGACCGCGGTCGTCCACCTGTTCTCGGTCGCACTCGGCAACGTCGTCGGCCTCGCCCTGCCGACAGGGCCCATCAGCATCCTTGCCGGCGTCGCCTTCATCGCCTTCGGCCTGTGGACCCTTCGCGGGGACAAGCTGAGCGAAGAGGAGGAGTCCAAGGCTCAGCGCAGCACCCGGTCGGCGTTCTTCGCCGTGGCGATCGCGTTCTTCCTCGCCGAGCTCGGCGACAAGACGATGCTCGCAACCGTCACGCTCGCCACCACGGAGGGCTGGTTCGGCACCTGGATCGGCTCGACCCTGGGCATGGTCGCCGCCGATGCGCTCGCCATCGGCGTGGGGGCCCTGCTGGGCAAGGCGCTGCCGGAGCGGGTCATCCGGATCGGCGCTGCCGTGCTGTTCTTCGCCTTCGGGGCCTGGCTCCTCTTCGAGGGCCTCCAGGCCACCATGGGGTAGGCTCCAATGGTGACCGGGACATCGCTCGCATCAGACACCGCCTTCACTGACATCCCTGTCGTCTCGCTCATCGAGTGGAGGCAGGGGCCCGACGGCCGGCAGTCGTTCGCCGAGCAGGTCGTCTCCGCCTGCCACGAGGTGGGCTTCTTCACCCTCATCGATCACGGCATCGATGATTCGTTCATCGCCGCCTACTTCGCAGCCCTCGAATCCTTCTTCGCGCTGCCGGGCTCGGCTAAGGCCCTCATCGACAAGCGCCAGTCGCCGCACTTTCGCGGCTGGGAGCAGGTCGGCGCAGAGCTCACCGACAACCGGGTCGACTACCGGGAGCAGCTCGACCTGTCCACCGAGCATCCGCCCTACGCACCCGACGCACTGCCGGCGTACCTGCGACTCGACGGGCCCAATCAGTGGCTTCCCGAATCGGTGCTCCCCGGCTTCCACTCGATCGTCAGCGAGTTCCTCGCGCGAATGGGTGCCCTCGCCGATGAGCTCATGGAGGTGCTCGCCGTGGGCCTGGGCCTCGAGCCCCGCGCCTTTCGCACCGTCTTCGGGGAGCGGCCGCTCTCCTTCGCCAAGCTCATCTCATACCCGCCGACACCAGATGGCCAGGCCGGCGTCAACGGGCACCACGATGCGGGCTTTCTCACCATCCTCCTCCAGCACGGGGTCGGCGGGCTGCAGGCACTGAACCCCGACGGCGACTGGATCGATGTCCCGCCCACGCCCGGCGCCTTCGTCATCAACCTCGGCGAGATGCTCCAGTCCATGACCGGCAACTACCTCGTCGCGACCACCCATCGGGTCATCACGTCATCCCAACGCTACTCCTCGGCGTACTTCCACGGCCCCGACCTGCGCACGAGCCTGGACCCAATCGCCCTAGACCCGAGATTCGCCGAGGCTGTCCAGGCGAGCCCCCGCCACCGTGATGCAGCCTTCATGGCAAAGCGCGATGAGCTGCTCGCGGGCGGGTCGGGCACGACGAGCGCGCCGGCTCCGGTGTTCGGCGAGCAGATGTGGAACTACTACGTGCGCAGCTATCCGGAGGTCGTGCGGCTGCATTACCCGGACATGGTCTGACGGGGCTGAGATGAGGGGTTGTCAGAGCCGCTCGAGCACGCACTCAGCGGTGCTGTTCATGATCGACAGCCCGTTCTCCTCCTCGAGCAGCGTCGTCACGACGCCCTCGCTGATGACCATGGCGTAGCGCTTGGATCGCACGCCCAGGCCGAAGCCCGACGCGTCGATCTCCATCCCGATGGCCCTCGTGAACGCGGAATCGGGGTCGGCGAGCATCGTGAAGGTCTCGGCGACGCCGTGTGCCTTGCCCCAGGCGTCCATGACGAAGACGTCATTCACCGAGATGCAGGCGATCATGTCGACGCCCCTCGCGGAGATCTCCGCCGCCCGCTCGATGTAGCCGGGCAGGTGGCGAGTCGAGCACCCGGGCGTGAATGCCCCGGGCACAGCGAACAGGACGACCTGGCCATGGCCGAGCACCTCTGCCGCAGACGCAACAGCGGGGACCCCATCGATCATGAGGCGGATGTCGACTGACGGGATACGGTCTCCGGTGGCGATGGGCATGCGGTGAGGCTAGTCGACCTGCTTCGTCTCGTCGACCGGCTTCTCGTCATCGGCCGGGATCGGCGCTGGCGATGCGCTCCGGCGCCTAAGGAACAGTAGGAGGGCGAGGGCGCCGATGACGACGATGAATCCGATGAGGAGAATCCAGATCGGGACCATGCCACCGGCGCCAGCGCCCAGCGCCGACGCCGTCACGGTGAAGTCGAGGGTCTCGTCGATCGACCCCTTCGCGACGATGGTGTCGGGTGCCGTCTTCGTGACCCCGTTGCCCTCGACGCTGATGACGTCGCCGGGGAACGTCACCGTGATCGTGACCTCCCCGAGGTCGACGGTGGGCTCCTCCCCCGTTGCCCCGCTGTCGGTCCGCACCTGCATGACGAGCGTGTCGCCTTCGCGGACCAGGCTCCAGCCATCGTCGATGTCGGTGAGCGGTGCGTTCGTGACCCCGCAGTTCAAGACGATGTAGGTCTCATCCGACCCCGACACGCAGTTGTCGAGGACCTTGGAGTCTCCTGCGTCGGTGAGTTCTCCAGATTTCAACTGGGTGGCGAGATCCTCAGCGGTGGCGATACCGAGCATCGAGGCAGCCTCCTTGGCTACCTGCAGCTGCAGGGTTCCGCTGACCGTCGCGTCAGGATTGGCCACGAGCGAGTAGGTGATGTTCATGCACGACGAAAGGACGGCGACGGCGAGCACCGCTACAGCGAGCATCCCGCCAGATCGGCGGATGACTTGGGCGCGACGGGACATTGCTCCTCCTGTGGGGCTATCGTCGGTTCGCCGCCCGGCTCGCCGGGCAGGAAGGCGCCCAGCATAGGGCTCCGGCAAGGCCCATGGAACGTGCTCGCAGTATGGAACGTGCTCGCAGTTCGGGCTGGCGCCTGCTCGAAGATCTCGCTGGCATCATCGAAGGGATGCGCCATGACAGACGGCCGGACTATCGTCTTCGTGCATGGCAAGGGCGGGTTCGAGTCGCGGCAGTCCTGGCTCGGCCCGCTCAACTCGGGCCTGAGCGCCCTGGGGTATCCGGTCATCGGCGCGCACGGCGACCGGATCATCGAGGCCGACTATCTCGTCGCCTTGCTCGAGGGCGCTGAGGGCCACACTCCGGCGATCGAGTGGATCGAGCCCGAGCCGCGAACCCGGCACGCGAACTGGGCCGACTACCTCGTGCGGCGCGAGGCCCTCGCCGAGGCGATCGAACGGTCGCGCAACAATCCGCGGCCGCTGCACGCGGGCCTCGTGAGCGCCACTCCGATTCCTGATGCCATTGCCGGCACCATGGAGGCGGTCGCGACGTACCGTGGGTCGAGCCGGCATCGGCATGCCGCATGGCGGGCCGTCCTCGGCGGCCTGCCCGAGACCGGCCGGATCACGGTCGTCGCCCACAGCCTCGGGTCGATCCTCATGATCGACCTCCTCACGCGACTGCCTCCGGGCCTGCAGGTCGACCTACTCGTGACCATCGGTTCGCCCATGGGGGTGAAGGCGTTGCGGGCGCATCATCACGGAGTCGACACGGACGCAGGCTTCCCGGCTGACCGGGTCCTGTCCTGGCTCAATGTCTACGATCCGGGCGACATCATCACGATCGGGCGCGGCGCGAGCCCCTTCTTCAAGGCCGCCCTCGATGCCCCGGTCAACACGGGCGCGTCGCACAGCCTCACCGGCTACATGAGCCACCCGGTCGTCGCTGCCGCCGTGGGCTTCATGATGTTCGGCGACCGCGCCGGGGAGCGGTCGGCGGGGGTGCCTTCCCGGCGGCTCGACCCGCGCTGGGATCCGCTCCTCCTGCGATTCGCTTACACCCAGCAGCTGTGGGCCACCTGCGAGACGGGCAAGTGGGGGTTCCGCCGGAATCTGGATGCGGCTCGCCGGGTCCTCGCACGGCGGACGGTCGACGATGCCCGACGAAGGCACGACGCCCTCGCCGGTGAGGTGAGCGAGCTCAGCCCGCTCAACCCGTCGCGGGCTCCGACGGAAGCCGATCTGCTTATCCATGCGGCCAGTCTCGTGCGCGGCCAGATGTCGGACTCCCAGCTCGTCGTCGCCGGCGTCGACTTCCTCCTCGCCCCGGCCCTACCCCCGTTCGACCTCGACATCGCCGGCTCGCACGCCCATGAGGCACTCGAGGCCCTATTCCAGCAGGTGAGGCGCCCTTCATCGGAGCACTCCGGTCCAGATCTGGCGCAGGCCGTGATCGCGGCAGTGAAGGAATCGAAGGCCGCGCTTCAGGAATCCGGCTTCCGCTGGGGTCCGGTCCTCATCACCGCCGGTATCGGAATGCTGGCCGCCACCGGAGTTGGCCTCGCCATAGCCGTTCCCGCCGGCCTCGCAGGCGCCGCAGCGATCGCGAGCACCCTGGCGACCTTCGGCCCCGGAGGCATGGTCGGGGGGATCGCGACGCTCACCGCCCTCACCGGCGCAGCCTCCGTGATGACGGGCGTCGGGGTCGCGGTCGAGCTGAGCCCGCAAGACCCGCGCTACGAGCTGGTTCGCGAAGCAATGGCGACGCAGCTGGCCGACCAGACAGCGGCCCAGCTGAGGACCTCGGTCGCCGGAATGCTCGCGGTGCTGTCGGCCCAGGGCCGGCTCGGGCTCGCCTCCGACGCCGACAGCATCGAGGGGCTCCTCCTTCGGACCGACGCCCTCGTCCAGCACGAGCGGGGCCTGCACGCCGAGATCGCGCCGGGACGGCCCGGCACGAAGGCATGGAGCGCCAAGGCCAGGGTGATCAGCCGGGCGCTCGCCTCGCTCGAGCGCCACGCCGGCGGGTCCGATCCGGCTGTGGTCCAGCGTGCCGTCATCCGGCGGGAGATCGAGGAGGGCTGAGGCCTACTGCCGGAGGTAGCGCAGGATCTCGGCGTCCTGCGAGTACAGGGCCAGTTCAGTGCCGGTGACCCGGTAACCGGTGACGATCTCGAGGGTGGCGAGGTACGCCTGCTCCGCCTTCATCGCTGTCGGCGGACCCGCCATCATCGTCGAGCCGATCGGGCCGAAGGCCAAGGCGCCCTCCGCGGTCGCGGTGATGGTCGACATATAGCGATTGACGCCCGCAGATCCCGACGCACTCGTCGCCGCGATCTCAAGGGTCACCGGCGCAGAGGACGGATCGGTGAGACCATCGGTGCCTGCGGTCCCGGCCCCGACCAACGACCACGAGCCATCAAGACCGTCGCCACCGGTGGGTCCCGATCCGCCGGAGCCATCGATGACCGAGCACCCGACGAGGATCGGGAGGAGGATCACGGCCGAGATAATCCGCAGGGTGTTGACGGGCTTCATTCAGTGACGGTACCAGCGCTACGCGGCGATGGCATCGAGAGCGCGGCGACGATGACGAGCAGGATGACGGCGCCTGCCGGGAGGTACGGGAGGCCCTTCACGACTCGGATCTCAAGTGCCCAGCCGACCCCGGACTCACTGACGAGCAGGAGCGTCAGGCCTGCCACGCCTGCGAGTGCCAGCCAGGCTAGAGCCGGGGCCCGGCCAGCGGACGCGACGAGCGTCCGAGGCAGGAGCCAACGCGCAGTTGCAGCGACACGGCTCCCGACCGTGATGAGGGTCGGCGCGAGCCACCAGGCGATACCCGCTGCGACGCCCAGCACGCCCGCGTGCAGGAGCCACCACGTGAGGGAGAGGGGGGTCGGGTGGAGGCCGGCACTGAGGACCACCCCGATGCAGGCAGCGAGGAAGAGCATGTGGAGCAGGTACATGCCCATTGCCCGCGACGAGAACACGGCGACCGGCACCCAAAGGGAGTCGCGGGCGAGCAACCTCGCGAGGAGCGGCCACGCCAGCAGGAGAAGGGATGCCTGCGCGATCCCGACGAGGACCAGGACGATGGTGGGCGGCGCGAGATTGCTGATCCCGGGCAGCGCATCGGTCGAGATGAGCGCCGCGGAGTAGGGGCCGATCACGACGAGGGCGATGGCCCCGGCCAGCCCGGCGATGGCACTCGCAGCGAGCAGGCCGCGCCCGACCTGGCGCAGTCGCGGTAATTGCATCCCGAGGGCGACGAAGAACAGCCATGCCAGCATCAGGTTCACCCACCCGATCGGCTCCCAGAGCAGAACGCGGGCGAGGTCGACCGCACCGATCGCGAGGAGCATGGCGGCGAAGTGCCATGGCCTGCGGATCCGGACGAGGATGGGGCACAGCGCGATCGCAGCGAGGTAGACCCCGAGGAACCACAGCAGTTGCACCGGGATGACGCCCGCGGCCGATGCGATCGCGTTGTCGGCGAAGAGAGGGATCACCGCTGCAGCGACGATGGTCACGAGGAGCAGCGGCAGGGTCGGGGTCACGAGTCGCGCGACCCGGCGCCGAACCCCGTCGGTGCTCGGATCAAGGGCCACCGACCGCATCCGGTCGCCGGCGACGAGAAAGAAGAGCGGGAGGATCTGCAGGAGCCAGGTGAGCGGGAACAGCCGTGGTGCGACCTCGAGGGTATTGACGGCAGTCCCGCTCGCGGTGGTCGTCCACGCGAGACCGTGGCCGAGGATGACGAGCCCGAGGGCCAGCGCCTTCACGGCATCGCTCACCCGGTCACGCGATGCGGACGCGTCGAGCACCTGATCGCGAAGGGAGGGCACGACCATCAACCTACCGAGGCCAGCGGCTCGAAACGAGGGCTCAGCCTCGGTCGCGGACGACCACCTGGCCCTGGAGCCACATCCGAACGGCGAGCACCCGGGCATTCACGTTCGGGTCATTCGACAATCCAAGGGTGGCGAAGGTCCGTGCGACGAGGCTCTCGGTCGATCGCAGGGTTGTCTCGCGCCGGGCTGCGATGGCCGCGTTCGACAGGCCCTCGGACATGAGGCGCAGGATCTCGCCCTGAGATGCGCTCAACTCGAACCGGCCATCGGCAGGATCCGGCGCGACGGAGTCATCGGACGTCGTGCGCGTGATCGAATCGAAGATCGCCTCCTCGACATCGGCCAGCGAGGCGATGCGCGACTTCACCAGGTAGACCGCCCGCTCCGGGATTCGCCGGTTGATTCCGAGGGCGACCTGAACGGAGGCATGCGAGGTGAGCACGACCTGTCCCACCCAGGGCAGGTCACGGTTGAGGCGCTCGAGCAGGTCCACGCCATCAGGGCCGGGGCCTAGGTGGAGGTCGGTCACGACGGCGTTCGGCTCGAAGTCGAAGAGGATGTCGAGAGCCTCGGCGACCGAGACCGCGGAACGGACTGTCATCCCGGACGCTGCCAGCGAGTCGGTCAGAATGGTGCGAGTGAACTCCTCATCCTCGACGATGAGAACCTTCGTGCGAAACCCCGTGCCGCCCTCATCCGCTGGCATGCAACCCACTCCTGTACCTGGTTCGGTCCCTGCTGCGTGTTGCCGGGATGGGATTTTTCGAGGATGGGATCTGCTCCCGTGACTACGTTGACACTCCCGCATCCTGCTGACCCATCGTCGCAGGCCACTGCACGGATGGTCGGTTATCTCGCACGTTGACCCAGCCCTCATCATCGGGTGCCCAGATTGGGAACGTGACGGTTATCCGGGACCCGCCCTCGGGCGCCGGCTCCAGCGCCCAGGATCCGCCCCGGGCCCGCACTCGTTCGGTGCCCAGACCCTCGCGAAGGTCGGCCGGTGGCCCGGCACCATCGTCGGTAGCGCTGATGACGAGCAAACCACCGGTCTCATGGTCGACGTCAATTCGCAGGTGGATCGAACCTGCCCCGCCGTGTCGGCTGGCATTGGTGATTGCCTCACCGAGGATCTCGTAGACCCAGGCCGCACATTCAGGATCGGCGCCGAGGACCTCCGCAGCCCTCGGAGAGACGCCCCAGGCGATATCGAGAAGGCCGAGCCACTGCGCCTTCATGACCTGCATTCGCGTGTCGATGCTCTCCGCAGGAGGCTCGCCCGCGAAGACCCCCTGCACGTCTTCAAGTGCGCGCTCCAGCATCAAGGTCACCCGTTCGAGCAGCTGGCGCTGATCGGGGTGGCCGCCGGCCTTCACCTCGTCGATGTGCGTGCGCAGGGCGAGCGATACTGCGGTGAGTCGGCCTTGGACCGATCCGTGCAGCACGAGCGACACCTGATCGCGCATTCGCTCACCCGCGCGATCCAGTTCCGCCGCCATGGCCTCGCGGACTCGAATTCGAGATGCAAGGTTGAGGGCGTCCTCCTTTGAACGCCGCCTCACCTCCAGCGCCATTGCCAGCAGTGCCAGCAGTGCCAGGCACACCACGCCTACGCTCGCCACCAGGATCAATTCGGAGGACGAGCCCTCCCATCGGCAGGCAACGACGGGCGAGCGGGCGCTCCAGACGAATGAGGCGAGCAATGCTGGATAAATGAGAACGTTGGCGATGCCCGCCGCCCGGGGCGACCTCGCCCGAATCAGGTGTACGACGAGCTGGCCGCTGAGGAAGACAATGACGCCACTCGCCATGATCAACGCATCACGCGGAACGCATGAGGGCACGATTTGGGACCACAGAACGACACCCATGAAGGCCACTGAGGGCAGGAGCCTCACCTTCGCCGTCATGAGCAGTTGCAGGAGTCCTCCAATGGTGAAGCGGCCTCCAGCATCCTCCGCGGGCGTTGGCTGCGGCCGCGTCGGAACTATGTCTACCACCTCCCTGCTGAGGGAGCGGATGATCGTCTCGGAGTAGAAGGCAACCCGAGCCTGAAGCGGCTCGAGGTCGCTACGTGACGTCCGGGCGAGTTCCTCTGCCTCCTCTGCGAGTCGCTCGAGTTCGGGGATCACCGTGGCGTCGAGTGCCTCGACGAGAAGACGGTGCTGATCCTCGGCGAACCGTCGGGATTCAGCCTTGAGGAGCAGGATGCGTTCATTCGCGAGACGAAGGCGCACGAGATCGGCCTGCTGCTCGACGACTCCCGCGCCGACGACAGTGGCGACGCCGAACAGAACGAGCGTGCTCCCCATCGTCCACGCCAGGCGGACGCCGAATCCAAGCCCGCCTCCCCCGATGAACAGGTCGATGCCGAGTTGCATGATGAGGGTGAGCAGGACGCCGCACCCGATCCAGAAGAGGACCACCTGACCTGAGGTCATGGACTGCAGGCGGCCGTCCGGCGAGCGTTGCCATCGCACGAGGAACACGAGGGCGAGCACCGCGAGTTCTGCGATGATGGCGAGCCCAAAGATCGCCCAGACGTGCGCGGGGTGGTACACGGTGTTGCGGACGACGATTCCGCACACCTGCACGGGTGCGGCAACGAGCCACATGAGCGGTGACGTCGACCAGCGACTCGTCAGCGCGCTACGCCAGGCGTACTCGACCACCGCCGCCTTCACCTCAACCTTCGGCTACCCCCTTATGGCAGAGCCTATGGCCGCCCGATCGTCGGTGAGTGGAATCATCATGAGCCCCCGTGGCTGGCGTCGCTCGACCAGCCTGTTCCCGGCAGTTCCATCGTGAGTTCGGCTCCCCCTTGCTCTCCGCTCGTCAACTCCCACGTTCCCCCGCGCTCCGTGACCGCTCGCGCTGCGGCAGCGCCCTCCGTCGCGTCATTGGAAGGCCCGGTTCCGTTGTCGCGCAACCGAATCCGCAGCCACCCTGGCGCTGCCTCCGAGGCGCTCACGCGAATGCTCACCGCCGTTGCGCTCCCGAGCCTGCTCGCGTCGCTGACTGAGTGATCGATGACCGCGCTCGCCCATCGGAGCAGGCTCGGGTCCTCGTCGAGCCGCGCTTGAGCGTCATCGTCGATCTCCCAATCGATGGCGAGCAGCCCGGCCCACCGGACCCGCAGGATCAGCAGCGCCTCGTCAAGGGGAACCGGCTGCAGCGGCCTGGTGAGGATCTCCTCCATGTCCTGGTCCGCTAGGCGCAGCAGGGCTGTCACATCCGCGACGAGGCGTTCGCTGCTCGGGTGCCCACCATGATTGAGTTCGTTCAGGTGTGACTGCAGGGCCATCGCGACGGCGCCGAGACGTCCCTGCAGCACCCCGTTGAGCACATCCGAGACGTGATCGCGCAGCGTTCTCCCAGCCTCATCAAGGCTTGCGATCGCAACTCGGGTCGCGTCGTTGGCGACGCTGAGCTCCCTTCCCATCAGCCTCAGCTGGCGATCCGCCTCGACGGACACGCCCGCGAACACAAGGGCCCCGATGAGGGTGCAGGCAGAGGCGATGAAGAGCTCAGTCGAGCCGGTCCACGCGCAGCCGGCAATCTCAACGCGGGTCGCCCCCCAGTACACCAGGATCAGCGACCCGAGCGTGGCCGCGCCCACCGCGAGGCGGGCACCCGGCGGCTCCCCGGAGGTGTACCGGCGCACGGCCGCCCCGGCCAGCACAACGAGGATCATGCCGATCATCATGATGAACGAGATGGCCAGGCACCCGCGAACGCGTTCCATGAAGGCGAAGAGAACCACGATGAGGCAACCGAGGTAGGCGGGAACCGATGAACCGAGGAGGATGCTCATCCACCCCCCGTCGGTCCGGCCGCCCCGGGCGATCCGGCTCAGCCGATGAGCCCGCCGATCCTGGACCGCACTATCGATGCCCTCGTCGATTCGCCGGGCGATTGACTCCGAGGTCATAACGACCCGCAGCCGCAACTGCTCGAGCTCCTCCTGATGGGGACGGTAGCTCAGCGATTCGACGCGTTCGCCTAGGTCGCGGAATGCGGGCAGCACCTCCTCGTCAAGCGCGGCGCGCAGCAGCCGCTGCTGGTCGTCGGCGAAGGCCCCCGACTCCTGGTTTCGAAGGACGAGCACATCCCGGTATTCGCGGAGTGTGTCAATCTCTTCCCGGTGACGGCGCAGCACACCGATCGTGAAGGAGACGAGCGAATAGATTGCGATCGTCGTCATGCCCATGAGGATCACCACGACGAATCCCCGGGGACCATTAAAGAGTTGGAGGCGCTCCAGAATCAGGACGGTCACGGCGCCGGCCGCACCCCCTGCGATGAACCAGGTGAGGACGACGGCGATCAGGCTGCGTTCCCGGACTCCCGCCCGCCCTCCGCCGGCCAATCGCGCAGCGAGGAGTACGGCCAATGCCACGACCTGACCGAAGGCGCTGATCGCGAGCAATTGAGCGTTGTTCCAGTCGAAGTTCTCCTCAAGCCGGCCATACTGGACGACGACGATGAAGGGCATCGATACGAGCCAGAGAAGTGGCGAGATCGACCATTCCCCAATGATCGCGTTACGGGCCGACCATCGCTTAGGCACCATTCGCCGGACCCCGATCGGCTCGATGCTCACCACCCCGGAATCGTGCCACGTTCGCCGCGAATGTCACGTGATCGTCCGGCAACCCATCGGTTTTTGCACCGCACCCGAAGCTGGCCCGCCGCGTCGTAGGCTGGCGCCGTGATCCCTGCATTCAACGTGATCCCTGCCTTCAA
>JBMOKH010000047.1:0-12723 GCA_049315365.1 Candidatus Nanopelagicales bacterium | reverse complement strand
CCTCCAGGTGGACAAGCTCGGGATCCCGGTCGCCGCGGTGCTCAAGGAGCAGGCGATCGAGATGCGCAAGAAGCGGCAGTCGCGGGCGCGAGAGCAGGCGCAGAAGGTACCGGTCAAGATCCTCGGCCCACTGCTCGTGTGCTTCCTGCCGGGCCTATTCATCATCATCCTCGGCCCGGCGGTCATCACGGTCGTGGACATCTTCGTTCGCGGTTGATCCTGCGGGGCTGCCCCTCACGAGAGATTTGTCTACACAGGAGGTTCGTCTACAGCGGTAGAGCTGAACTCGCGATGATGACGACCCAGGCCCCGGCGAGCATCGACGGGCCGAATGGGACGTCCGACTTGCGGGTTGCCCGGCGTGCTGCGAGCAGGGCAAGGGAGACGAGGGCGGCGATGACGAACCCAAGCGCTGCGCCCCAGAGCAGCGCGGGCCAGGAAATCCAGCCGAGGACCATGCCCATCGACGCGGCGAGCTTCACGTCTCCGAGTCCCAGTCCCGCGGGCGAGATGAGATGCAGGGCGAGGTAGGCGAGGAGGAGGACCGCGCCGGCGCAGATGGCCCGGAGCAGCGCGCCATCCCCCTCGCCTGCGATCGCCGGCGCAGCGAGAAGGGCGGCGGTCACCGGAATGGCGGGGAGGGTGAGGGCGTTCGGCAGCCGCTTGCTCCGCGCATCGATGACGATGAGGACTGCTGAGAGGACGCCGTAGGCGATGTACGGCAGTGACGTCCAGCTCAATCCGAACCGCCAGAGCGACGCCCCTGCGAGCGAGCCGGCAACGACGATGGACGCGACGAGCATGCGCCTGCTCACCGGCTCCCCGAACCACGTCACGAGGTCGAGGCTAGCGGCTCCGGGACCGCGCAACCGTGGCTCTGGCCGATGAGATTCTCGGGTGTGGGGGTGCGATCAGGCGTACGGGCAGTGGCGGCAGTTGCTGTCGCAGCAGGACCCGCGGGTCAGGTGGTACTCCGCTGTCATGACGAACAGGCCGGTCGTGGGGTCGAGGTAGCCGTCGTCGCCCCTGCCGATGGCGGCGTCATGGGCGGCCATGATGGCGTCGTAGCCCGGATGGTCCGTGCGCAGTCGAGTCATGCCCTGCTACCGCGCCGGCTTGATCTCGATGGTGAAGAACCCTGAGCCCTTGCCCCCGCCTTCTCGATACTCGATCACGGTGGTCCCGGGCACCGCCTTCGCAGGAATCGTGAAGTCACCGGTGGGCGTGAGGGTCGTGCAGCCCAGACGGGTCCACGGGGTCACGTGAAAGGCGCAGACTCTGGGCAGGTCCGCGCCCGCTGGCGGCCGTCGAGTGAGCCGTCCGGTGATGTCCACGAGCTGGCCAGCCTCGGCAGCAATGACCCGCGGCGTGTTGACGCGAAACTCAAACCGGGGCGTCCTGGTGACCGTGACGACGATTTTCGCGAGCTTCTTTCCGCCGCGGGACACGACGACATTGGCGGTGCCGTAGCCGACCGCCGTGAGGGTCCGCGAATCGGCGTAGCCCGTCGATGCCAGGACGGACTCGTTGTCGGACGTGGCCCGGTAGCGGGGCAGGTCCCATACGATTCGCTCTCCGGTCTCGTTGAGCGCGAGGGTCCCTTCGGTGCCGGCCAGCAGGAGGGGCTTGCGGTCGAGCATCGAGTCCCTGCCGTTGGCGGAGGCGACCTGCACGATGAACTTCGCGATGGGGGATACGGTGCCGCTGACGTTGGGCCCGTCGCGCACGATGACGAGGGCGGCGCCCACGTCGGAGGTCTGCAGGCCCGGATTGGTGGTGGCCCCCGGGGTCGTGACGCCGTCGACCGTGGTGGGCTCGGCGATGGTCGCCTGGATGGGAGCGGCGACGGAGGCGTTCGTCGACTCGACGATGCTCGTCGCCGGGAAGCCGTTGAGAACGATCGACTGGCCCTGCACGGCCTTCACGACCTTGTTGTTGCTGCTCGGCGTGACGGACACCGGGGTCCAGGTGGAGGGGTCCCCGCCCGTGATCGGCGTGGCGACGAGCCGAGTGGTCGCGGCCTGCGCTCCGCCCATGCCCGCCGTGGTCACGACCATGCCCGCGGCGGTCACGACCAAGCCCAGGGCGAGGATCGAGACGAGACGGTGCGGTGTCATTGGCGAGTCCCTGCGTAGGCGGGCGTCGCGGAGCCGCGAGCCACATCAATTATGGATGACCCCCGTTAGCCATCCTGCCCGCAATCGTGGACATGGGATCCGGGGGGCGGCGGTGCTGTCCCCTGTGGAGAGGACACGTGCCCTGTTCACCGGCCCTGGTATCGATCACGCACCTACGGTGATCGTGCTGCCCCCCAGCACTGCCTGACTGATTGGGGTACCGGTGGACATTGTCGTCGGGCTGATCTTCCTTCTCCTCATCGCCGCTCACGTCTCGCGACTGTGGGTCATCGACCGGCGGGGGCCGCGAGCCTTCGCGCGCGAAGAGTTCAGCGGGGGGCTCTGCTGCGGCCGGGGCAAGGTGGAAGCGCACTCTTGCGTCGCTCCGACGGATCGCGGGACATTCGGTGAAATCTGGCCCGTGTCGGAGGGATTTCTGCCGTCTGTCCCGGGATCCGGATGAAATGACTGAGGTGGGGTGACGTGGGTTTGGGCAACTCGGGTTGCCCTGTTACAACTCGGGTTGCCCTCCTAGTAGTTGAAGGGTAAATTAGTTTCATCGAAAGGAGCTGCCATGCCAGCCGTTACTGCCGACCCCCTGACCCTTCCCCGAATCGACCTGCCCCTTGACGCCCAGCCACGGAGCGTCACGTCCATCACGCGCGCCCCATCCGGAAACGAGGGCGAGGGCTTCCCGGTCCGCCGTGCCTTCGCCGGCATCAGCGCCGCCGACCTCGACCCCTTCATCCACATGGACCAGATGGGCGAGGTCGAATACGCACCGGGGGAGCCCAAGGGCACGCCCTGGCACCCGCACCGCGGGTTCGAGACCTTCACGTACCTCATCGACGGCCAGTTCATCCACCAGGACTCGCACGGTGGAGGCGGCATGATCCTCGATGGCGGCACCCAGTACATGACCGCCGGCGACGGCATCCTGCACATCGAGACCCCGCCCGAGCACCTCGTCGAATCAGGCGGCCTCTTCCACGGACTGCAGCTGTGGATCAACCTGCCGCGCGACAAGAAGCGGATCGCACCCCAGTACCAGGACCTGCAGGGCGCCGACTGCACGATGATCACGAGCAGCGATGGCGGCGCCGTGCTCCGCGTGCTCGCCGGCGCGGTTGCGGGGCACGATGGCCCCGGGATCTCGCACACCCCGCTGGCGATCGCCCACCTCACCCTCGCACCGGGCGCGCAGATCCAGATCCCGTGGCGAACCGACTTCAACGCGCTCGCCTACGTCCTTGCCGGCGCCGGCACGGTCGGGCCGAACGGCCAGCCATTCGCGACGGGGGAGATGGCAGTGCTCAAGGACGGCGACTACGTCCAGATCTCCGCGAATGCGACCCAGGAATCGCGCACGCCAAACCTCGAGGTCTTCCTCATCGGCGGGGTCCCGCTCCGGCAGCCTGTCGTTCAGTACGGCCCGTTCGTCATGTGCTCGAATGCGGAGATCATGGAAGCGGTCGAGGACTTCCAGGCCGGGCGGTTCGGGCAGATTCCATCCGGCGCGATCCAGCCACACCGCCCTAGGGGCTGAGGTCGCGCTGGGGTCGGCCGAGTGAATGCCCCAGCGCCGTCATCACCGGTTCGCTCCGGTGCCTGGCGCCGTGTCGCTGGTAGCGTCACCGAGCATGGGACGCTCTGGATCGCTTGTCGGGACCGCGGGCATCGTGGCGCTCGGGTTCTGCTCGCTCGTTTTCGGAACCCTCGGCCCGGTTTCGCCGGCTGCCGCTGCGAGCGGTCTTGCCGCGAGGAGCGTCGACGATCCGAGGGCACCGACCATCACGCGGGCCACCTGGCGCGATTACCTGACCGCGATCAGCGATGCGGCCGTGGCGCTGCCCTCCGAGGTCGATGCTGACCTGCTCATCCCGGCGCCCAGTGAAGCGCGCACCCGCTGGCGGACGATCGACGGCGTCGACTACCTGCTGGTGACCTCCCTGAGGTTTGCCCCGGTGACCACGGTCGAGCCCGGCGCGCAGTTCACCCTCGATGCCAGCCGCTGGGTCTCGATTCCCGGGCAGCTCGCCGAGGAGTGCGTCCGGTACTCATGCGTCAATCTCGGGACGCAGCGGCTTGACCTCCAGCTCAAGCAGGTCATGGGCCTGCCGCCGGATGCCGACTACCGCTACGTCTCCGAGTTCTGGGTGAAGCCGGCCGACATGTTCCGGCCGTGCACCGACCCGAGGATCACCAGCCCGAGCTGCCCGGAGCTGGCGCTGGGCGCCGCTGCCGGGATCCCTGCGACGGTCGGCGAGGTGAACCTCTCAGACTTCCTGTGGTCCCAGGCGAACTACGCCTGGCGGGCGCCGGACAGATTCCGCCCCAAGGCCGCCGTGTCGTGCGCCCAGGACTACGCGAACGCGTCGGTCGGGCAGTGCTACGGATTCCCGTGGACCCGCCTGGGCTACACCTACGACTGGAGCCCGAAGGCGAAGGACGACGTCGGCGTGACCGAGTTCGTGGTGGCCAAGGGTGCCGTCGCCTACCTCGAGCGGACCGGGACCCAGCGTGAGTTCTTCCCGTTCGCGAAACGGGGCAAGAGACCGTGACCCCCGCAGCCGGTGACCGGCGCTGGCTCGTCCTGCTCGTCCTATCGGCTGGCCTCGCGCTTATCTCCCTCGACAACACGATCGTCAATGTCGCCCTCCCTCGCCTCCAGGAGGATCTCGGCGCGACGACAGCCCAGCTCCAGTGGGTTGTCGACGCCTACTCGGTGCTCTTCGCCGGGTCGCTCCTGCTCGCGGGGAGCCTCGGCGACCGCTTCGGTCGCCGCCGGATGCTCCTGTCGGGCCTGGTCGTCTTCACCGCCGGGTCGCTCGGGGCCGCGGTCATGACGGACGTCAATGGGCTGACGGCCTGCCGGGCGGTGATGGGGGTGGGCGCAGCCTTCATCATGCCCTCGACCCTGTCGATCCTCGTCCAGGTCTTCACTAACCCCCGCGAGCGGGCGAAGGCGATCGGGGTCTGGGCTGCCGTGGCCGGAGTCGGCGTCGCGATCGGGCCGATCGTGGGAGGCATCCTGCTCGAGCACTACAACTGGCAGGCGATCTTCTGGGTGAACCCGCCTTTGTCGATCGCGGTGATGATCGCCACGCTGCTGCTCGTCCCGGAGTCGCGGGATTCCAGCCGGCCACAATTGGACGTTCGCGGCGCCATGCTGTCTTCGGCCGGACTTATCGCCCTCGTGCTCACGGTGATCGACCTCCCCGACGCAGGGGTGAGCGTGTTCACCCTTTCGACCGGGCTTGCCGCAGTGCTGCTGCTCGGGGGATTCGTATGGTGGGAGCGACGGGCTCCCCGGCCGCTCCTGCCGATGAGCCTGTTCGGAAGCAGGCTGTTCGTCGTGTCCGTCATCTGCGTCGGACTCGTCTACTTCGCGCTCATGGGGGCGATGTTCTTTCTCCCGCAGTTCCTCCAGCTCGTCCAGGGCATGACCCCCCTCCAATCGGGACTGTCGGTCCTCCCGGGCGCTGGGGGCTTGCTGCTCGCGTCGCTCTTCAGCTCGAGCCTTGCCGAGCGGATCGGATCACGGCGCACGGTCGTCACCGGGCTTACCCTCGTGACCGTCGGCCTGCTGTCGATGAGCTTCCTCGCCCCGTCCTCGCCGTACCTCTTCATCGGAGCATGCCTCGGACTCATGGGCATCGGCCTTGGACTCACACTGCCCCAGGCGACGAACGGCGTGCTCTCGACCGTGCCGCGCGAGCGGTCTGGGATGGGATCGGCGGTGAACGACAGCATCGGCGAGCTCGGCGGGTCCTTCGGAGTGGCCATCCTCGGGGCGATGCTCTCCATCACCTACCGGGGCAGCATCGATGCAGCTATCGCGGGTGCCGGCAACACGATCCGCGAGGCTCCAACGGCCGTGGTCGAGGCGGTGCGCGAGTCGCTTGCCTCGGCGACGATCATCATCGCTCGGCTCCCGCAGGACGTTGCCTCACCCGTCCAGCAGGTCGCAGGCCAGGCGTTCGTGACCGGCATGGGCTGGGCGCTCCTCATTGGCGCGCTCGTGACGGCAGGTGGCGCCGTCCTCGCATGGCGCTGGTTTCCGGATCGCGTCGCCGCGGCGGCCGAATAGGCATGCTCGCACGGATCATCGTCGTGCTGGCGGTCGCCGCAGGGCTCGGCGCGATCGGCACCTGGGCGCTCGAGTCGGACGCGCCGCCGCTGCCGGTGGCGGTCGAATCCCAGGCGCAGGGCTCGGCCCCCGTGATCGGCCCGAGTCCTGCGGCCGTCGGGGCGGCGGGGGTGACGGGGGACTGCGCGGACCTCGACGCGGATGGCTGCGTCGACTCGGGGTTCGATCCCGCCCGAGATGGGCTGGCCTTCGGGAACGAGGCGGCCACGGGCACCTTGTCATCCGCGGCGCTCATCGCACTCTTCGGCGTGGAGTCGGTCTGCGCGACGGTGTCGAGTCAAGGATGCGTCCTGTACCCGGCGGCCGCGCAATGGGCTAGGCAGGTGAACGAGGCGATGGTGGGGGGTCGGTGCGAGGGGATGGCCGTCATGGCGCAGCGGATCTTCGGCGGTGAGATCTCGGTCGAGGACCTCGATCCTGAGGCCGGGACGACCTCGGCGCTCACGAGTGCGAGCCCGGCCGTCACCGGGGCGATCCAGACGTGGTGGGCGACGCAACTCCTCCCGCCCGTGCAGGCTGCGGCAGCCTCCTCGCGCCTGTACACGCCCTCGTCGATCGTCCAGGAACTCTCGGGGGGACTCCTGTCCAATGCCGGCTACACCCTCGGACTCGCGGTGCCCGGCGGCGCCCACTCGGTGCTCCCGTTCGCCGTTCACCGAAACGGCGAGGATTTTGCCGTGTCGGTGTACGACAGCGACTACCCGGGAACGGTGCAGGAGGTCCTCGTCGACCCGCGCTTGGAGCGCTGGACATATGCGCCCGGCCCGGCCGCCGTCTCCGGTGATGCGTGGGAGGGTGGCATAGGAACGATCGAACTCACGCCGATGTCAATCCGCGCGCTGCCGGCCCGTGCCCCCTTCGACGCCTCGATGCTCGCACTGAGCCCGGTAGCCGGCGCAAGTGCCGGGAGCGTGACGCTCCTCGTCACCTCGCCAGATCCGGCGGCGCGCGTGGGAGTTGCCCTGACGATCAAGGGCAGGACGATCGACGCAAGTGAACTCGGCGCACGACTGCCGCGCGGCGTGACCGTCCGGCGGATCCTCGGCACCGGCCTCGCCGGATCCGGGTTAACCGTGACCATCAATCGGGGCAAGGTCCCCTCCTTCGCGGCAGCGCCGATCGCGTGGGATGCGGCGGGATCGCAGACCCCGACAACGATCTCCGTCGATGCCCCCGGAAGGCCGCGCATCACGGTGCGATCGCCCAACACGCTCACGGCTGACGCCCTTCCCAGCGCGAATCTTGCGCGGAGTCGGTCGTCGGCGCGCGATGGGTTCCCCCTGGTCGTCGTCGAATCCGGGCGCACCTTCGTGAGGGGACCCCAGGTGAACATCGCCAACGGGCTCAACAGCGTCAATCTCACTGTGCCGACCTCGGCGCTCGTCCTTGAGGTGACCAAGGGAAAGGCGGGGAGCGCCCAGTTGGACTTCCGCTCCAGGCGGGGCCGGGTGCTCGCGGACTACACGGTCCCGTTCGACACGCCGAGCGGACGGGTACGGGTGGCGGGCGTCAGCATTTCAACCTCCGGGCGCGTGGTCGATGAGTCGGAGGCATTTGCCAGGCCGGTTCCGATCGACGAATCCGTGCTTGAAGTCCTCGCGGCGGTCTCCTCGATTGATGCCGGCGCGGCGCCCGGGAGCGCCGACCCAGCGGCCGCGTCCGGGGGCGACGCGGCGCAATTGGCGATTGCCGTCTCGAACGTCGGGCGATCTGGGGTGGCGGGCACCCCGGTCCGGCTTACGAGCAGCGGAGGCTCGGGAACCGGGGCGGTCCGGTTCGTCGTGACGGGCGAGGACTGTGCCATCGTCCGCGGCACGCTCGTCACGACTGCGCCGACGACCTGCCGGGTCACCGCCACCCGCGCCGGCAGCGGGAACTTCGGCGCCTCAGCTTCGTCCCCGGTGGCGTTCACCTTCCGGCCGGCACTTCAGGCGCGTTTGGTGATCAGCGGTCCCTCGCGACCTGGCGCGGCAGGGACCCCGATCCGCCTGACGGTCGGCGGGGGATCAGGCGGCGGGGCGGTGAGCTTCTCGGCCCGGGGCCGGGGGTGCTCTGTTCAGCGCAACATCCTCGTGGCGAGCCGTCCCGGAATATGTGTCGTCACGGCCTCGAAGTCGGCGAGCGGCATATACGCCAGCGCCCGCTCCTCGTCGAGGGCGCTCACGTTCGCCCGGGCCGGCCAGCAGGAACTGCTGATCGCCAATGAACTGCGAACCGTGGTCGCCGGCACGCCGGTTGACCTCGTGACTCGCGGCGGGTCCGGGGCCGGCCAGGTCACCTTTGAGGCCGACGGCGCCGGATGCCAGGTGGTCGGTTCGACGCTGACGGCCTCAGCGCCGATGGCCTGCAGCGTCATCGCGACGAAGGCGGCTTCAGGGATCTACCGCTCCGAGAGATCGACCCCGGTCACGTTCACCTTTGGGTGACGCACCCGGGACAGCGGGTGCTAGCCCGCCGGGATCTCGATCGTGGCGCGGACCATCTGGTGATCGGACCCCTGGTATTCGGGGATGAAGGTGCCGTCCGGGTTTAGCCGGATGACGACCTCGTAGTCGGTGGCGACGACCCCGGTGCCCTTCGTCAGGATGTAGTCGATGCGGGTGGCGTCGAGGACGGGTCTCCGCTTCGAGGTCGTGAACTTGTAGGGCTTCTTCGGGAAGCCCTGCTCGGCGAGCAGGAGCGGGTTGTAGTTGATGGTCGAGTACTCGACATTGCGCTTGACCGGTGCGTTCGCAGCATCGGCCCAGCCCGCGTTGGTGAGGGTGGTCTGGACGCCCTGGGGCTGGCGCTTGCGGTAGGAGTTGAGGTCGGCCATGAGCACGACCGGGACGCCTGACATCCCGTGGGCATCGTTGAGGGCCTGAACCCAGCCATCGAGGGCTGCTCCGAAGGCGATCCGCGAGGCCTCGTTGGCCGGGTCCTTGAAGGTCGAGACGTGGACGGACAGGGCGAGGAAGGGACCTGCGCCGTTGAGGCCCTTGAGGTAGGCCCAGACGACCTTGCGGGGTGCGGCGTCAGCGGTGAGGCCGGACGCGATTCGCGACATCGGCACCGTGCCGGCCGAAGGGGTGCCGTTCGGGGTGGTCACCTGCTGGACGGTGCTCGACTTGAACAAAAGCCCGGTGGTGTGGGTGCACGGCCGCGGATTTGCTGCCGTCCAGCGGCACTCATCGGAGTCGGCGGTGTACGTCGGTGCGACGAAGCCGTGGGGTGCCGTGAGGTTCTGGATGTCGAGGAACTGGGTCTTGGCGTTCGCGGTCGGCCAGTGGGTGGCCTCCTGAAGGCCGACGACATCGACGGATGACTCGACAATGGTCCGCGCCACTCGCTCGCGGCGGATCTCCCATGAGGGGGCTGGCGCGGCGCAATCGGTCTTGCAGACATTGAAGGTTGCGAACACGAGTGCGGGGGAGCCCACCCGAGTCGCAGCCTCGGCTGGGGCCTGAAGGGCCAGTCCGGCGAGAAGGGCTGCAGCGCCTGCCCCGACGGTGAAGCGCAGTCGAGCGGTACCCGGTTTCGTCATTCTCATACCCGAATTGTAGATCAGTGTCTAGAGCCGATCGACATGAAGTCCTCATATCGGGCGACGAATGCGAGGCACCCGAACACCTAGGTGGGCGAAGTGGGGGCCCGACCGGCCGTGGCCGCGTAGGCTGTGCTCCGAGCAATCGGGAGAGGGAACTCATGAGCGTCAGTGGATCAGAGGTAGTCGTGTCGGGTACTCCCGGAACGGACGTCGTACGCGCGTCCCTCGTGGAGGCGAGCCTGCGCAAGGCCGACATGTCGGGTGCCATGATGAGGTGGGCCAACCTGTCCGGAGCCGACCTGTCGGAGGCGAACCTCCGCAAGGCCGATATCTCCGGGGCGGTGCTCACGGGCGCAGACCTCCACCTCGCCATTTGCATCAGGGCCGACCTGCGCTGGGCGAACCTGGTCGAGGCGAACCTCAGCTCCGCTAACCTCACCCGGGCGGACATGACCGGGTCGATCCTCACCTGTGCCGATCTGCGCAAGGCGAATCTGACCCGGGCGAAGCTGGGCAAGGCTGACCTCGCGACACCTCCGCCGGCCGATGGCGCCTCGAGCAAGGTAGACGGACCTGAGGTGAAGGTCACTGACCTGAGCGAGGCGATGCTCACCCGCGCGGAGATGACGGGTGCGAACCTGTCCCACTCGTTGCTCGCTCGGGCGAACCTCACCCGGACCGTGCTGACCGAGGCTGATCTCAGCAACGCCAGTCTCATGGGCATCGTCGCGAGCCGGGCCATCCTCAACGGCGCGGACCTCAATGGCGCGGACCTCACCGGCGCGAACCTGTCGGGGGCGAACCTCGCCGGGGCGAACCTCACTGGCGCGAACCTGTCATCGGCCGACCTCTCCGGCGCGAACCTGAGTTCCGCCGACCTCACCGGCGCGAACCTCACCGGGGCGATTGCCCGCGGGGCGAAACTCGCGAAGGCGAACATGCGCGACGTACAGCTATCGCCGGCTGACCTTTCCGGGGCAGACCTCACCGGAGCGGATCTCACCGGCGCCAATGTGTCGGGGGCGAATCTCTCCAAGGCGACCCTCATCAGGGCGAACCTCGCTGGCGTGAACCTGCTCGGTGCCGACCTCACCGGTGCCGACCTGTCGCAGGCGAGTCTGTTCGGTGAGCCGCCGCTGCTCGAGCGCCTGTCGGCGGAAAAGATTGAGGATTCGAACCGTCCGCCCGTGATCCGCACCCCCGGCGATGAGCCCCGTGCGGCTATTGCCGCGCCTGCCCCGGCGAAGGAGCCGGCCAAGGATGCCGCTCCAGTCAAGGCCGCTGCACCTGCTCCCGCCAAGGACGCGACTCCCGCCAAGGACGCGGCGCCCTCGCCCGCTGCCGCGAACGAGCCGGCGAAGGACTCACTCGTGAAGGAGCCGCCGGCCTCGGTGCCCGGCTCTGATCCGCTCGCGCCGGCCAAGCAGCCGGGCAAGCAGCCCTGACGGCTTCCTCACCTGACGGCTTCCTCAGGGGGCCCGGACACCGGCGCCCCCCACAAGGGCACCGGGATGCCTGCTGCCCGGTTGATCGCGAACCCGCAGGCTACGACGAGGAGAACGGCCAGGAAGAGGATCCCAAGATGCGGCAGGGTATGGACGAGGCCGAGCGCCACGATGAGGGTCGTTGCCCCTGCGGGCGCATGGGGCAGCCCTAGCCAGACCATGAGCGAGAGCGTGAGTGATAGTGCCACGATGGCCGAGCCGATGCGTGCTCCGGTCAGGTCGAAGATGTCAGCGGGCTCGTCGGTGAGGCCGAAGATCACCAACGACAGGTAGCCGCAGGCGATGCCGATGAGCTGCCCGCCGATGACATTCCGCGGCGCCGCTTGGATTCCGAGCGGGGTGAAGAAGAGGATGAAGATCGTTGGGCCGACCGACGGAAAGATGAACGGCTCGCGCAGGTAGTGGGCGAGGACGGCGAGCAAGGCAGTCGTGATGGCCGTGGCGACGAGCACATAGAGGCCGAGCGCTCCTCGCGATCGACGAACGTCGACTGACATGCCGTCAGGGTAGACCGGGCCGATTTTTCGAATTCCTCAGCGGACCGCTGCGCACGGGCGTACCTTTCATGGATACGTGCTCGTCCACCTTCCGACGAAAGGGCATTGACCCCTATGCATATCTCGGTGACTGTCGACGGGACCGCCTATCAGGCGGACGTCGAACCCCGGACCCTCCTGGTCCACTGGCTGCGCGAAGGAATCGGCAAGGTCGGAACGGTGGTCGGCTGTGACACCTCGAACTGCGGATCCTGCACCGTCCTCCTCGATGGCCGAAGCGTCAAATCGTGCAGCGTCCTTGCCGTTCAGGCTGACGGATCGAGCGTGACCACGATCCAGGGCCTTTCGGACGGCAACGAATGGCATCCGGTCCAGACCGCATTCAAGGAGTGCCACGGCCTCCAGTGCGGGTACTGCACGCCGGGCATGGTCATGTCGACCGTCGACCTGCTGTCGGAGAATCCGAACCCGACCGAGGCCGAGATCCGGGAGGGCCTCGAGGGGAATCTCTGCCGCTGCACCGGGTACCACAACATCGTGAAGAGCGTCGCGCTTGCGGCAGACCTGATGGGGGGTTCAACGAAATGACGCAGATGGATGTCACGAACACGACCGAGACGCCGACCGCACTCGGCCGTCCGATCCGCCGCAAGGAGGATGCGCGGCTCCTCCACGGACAGACGAACTGGACCGACAACATCCAGCTCCCCGGGACCCTGCACATGGCGATCCTGCGCAGCCCGATGGCCCACGCCCGCATCACGAAGCTCGATGTCTCGGCCGCGCTCAAGATGCCGAATGTCGTAGCTGCCTACGGCGCCGCGGAGCTCGGCGACCTCAACGGCTCGGTGCCGTGCGTCTGGCCCGTCACCGACGACATCGTCATGCCGGGGTTCCCGGCCCTGGCGATCGACAAGGTGCGCCACGT
>JBMOKH010000297.1:0-2843 GCA_049315365.1 Candidatus Nanopelagicales bacterium | reverse complement strand
TCATGCGTGCGCAGGTCTACAGCATGTTCGCCACCCTCAGCATCGGCATGCGAGTCCTGGCGAGCGAGGGTGTTGAGGTTGATTCGATGTTCGCCCACGGTGGGTTGTTCCGCACTGCGGACATCGCGCAACGTCTGCTAGCCGCCGCCGTGAAGTGCCCTGTCTCGGTCGGTCGCACGGCGGGCGAGGGCGGAGCCTGGGGTATCGCCCTGCTCGCCAGCTTCCTCGAGCACGCCTCGCATGTCGATTTGCCCACCTACCTCGACGAGCAGGTATTCGCGCACAGCGTCTTCACGAGCGTGTCGCCGAATGCCGGCGACATCGAAGGGTTCGGCAGTTTCTTGGATCGATATACGGCTGGACTGCAGGTGGAGATCGCGGCCGTCCAGGCCCTGTGATCCTCGAGCGCATGAAATCAAAGGAGGAGTCGTAACGTGAGTAAACCCGTCTCAAGCTACCCGGCCGACGTCCGCGAGTCGATCGATCACGCACGGAGGGCCCTTGTCGTCGCGCATGCTGAATTGGTGCGCTGGGAACTCGTCGTGTGGACAGCCGGAAACGTCTCACAGCGGGTCGTCGTCACTCCTCACGGCGAGGCGAGCCAGCACGACCTCATGGTGATCAAGCCGTCTGGGGTTCCCTATGACGAGCTGACTGCGGAGTCGATGGTCGTGTGCGACCTCAATGGCAACGTGGTGGATGGAGTGCACGCACCCTCATCCGACACAGCCGCCCATGCCTACGTCTACCGGCACATGAGCGAAGTCGGCGGTGTCGTTCACACGCATTCGACCTACGCCACCGCCTGGGCCGCCCGCGGCGAACCCATTCCCTGCGTGCTCACGATGATGGCGGATGAATTCGGAGGTGACATCCCCGTCGGCCCCTTCGCCCTCATCGGCGATGACTCCATCGGCCTCGGCATCGTCGAAACATTGCGACAGTCCAGGAGCCGAGCAGTCCTGATGCGCAACCACGGACCGTTCACCATCGGTAAGGACGCGAAGGCGGCTGTGAAGGCGGCGGCCATGGTTGAGGAGGTAGCACGCACCGTGCACGTCGCGCGACAAATCGGTGATCCACTGCCAATCGACCCTCAGAGCATCGATGCCCTTTACGCGCGCTACCAGAACGCATACGGACAGAACCCCTCTGGGAATGGGGCATCATGAGCAAGGCGTATCTGGGACGCGAGATCTGGTTCCTGACCGGAAGCCAGGACCTCTACGGCGAGGCAACACTTCGACAGGTGGCCGAGCAGTCGCAAGAGGTCGCTCGGGCGCTGCAAGCCTCGCCGGACGTACCCGCCGACGTTGTCTGGAAGCCCGTTCTCACGGGTTCCGATGCGATCCGCAGAGTGATGCTTGATGCCAACGCCGATGACCATGTTCTAGGCGTCATCACCTGGATGCACACATTTAGCCCGGCGAAGATGTGGATCCGCGGTCTCGCTGCTCTCCACAAGCCATTGCTTCACCTGCACACGCAGGCCAATGTCGAGCTTCCGTGGGACACCATCGACTTCGACTTCATGAACCTCAATCAGGCGGCACATGGCGATCGAGAGTACGCATACATGGTCGCCCGAATGGGTACCACCCGCACGACCGTCGTCGGCCACGTCTCCAACCCAGCGACAAGCCATCGCATCGGCACATGGGTCCGAGCTGCCGCTGGCCGACAGGCAACACAGTCAATGCGGCTCGCCCGATTCGGCGACAACATGCGAAATGTCGCCGTCACCGAAGGCGACAAGACCGAAGCCGAGGTGCGCTTCGGCGTCTCCGTGAACACGTGGGGCGTGAATGACCTCGTCGCCGTGGTTGATGCCGTAGCCGACAGCGCCATCGACGATCTCGCAGCCGAGTACGAAGCACGTTATGACGTCGATCCGTCGCTTCGCCGAGGAGGAGAGCGACACGCCTCGCTGCGCTACGCCGCTCGTCAGGAACTCGGATTGATTGAACTTCTCGAAAGCCTCGGCGCGCAGGCATTCACGACGAACTTCGAGGATCTCGGCGGCCTTCGCCAGCTCCCTGGCCTCGCGGTGCAACGGCTCATGGCCCAGGGCTTTGGCTTTGGCGCCGAGGGCGACTGGAAGACAGCCGTGCTGGTCCGGGCGGCAAAGGTCATGGGCGAGGGACTTCCGGGCGGCGCATCACTCATGGAGGACTACACCTACGACCTCACACCCGGCGCAGAGCTCATCCTTGGTGCGCACATGCTGGAGGTCTGCCCGTCACTGACAACGTCCACACCTCGTCTGGAAATCCACCCCTTGGGTATCGGGGGAAGGGAGGACCCGGTCCGCATGGTGTTCGACGCTGACCCTGGGCCTGCTGTCGTGGTTTCGCTCGCTGACATGCGTGACCGGTTCCGTCTCACCGCAAACGTCGTTGATGTCATCGCACCGCCCGCTCCCCTGCCGCACCTTCCTGTGGCACGAGCAGTGTGGCGTCCTCGTCCTGACTTCACAACGAGCGCCGAATGCTGGCTCACCGCAGGCGGCGCCCATCACACCGTGATGTCGACCGCGGCCGGGATCGAAGCATTCGAGATCTTCGCGGAACTCAGCGGCACGGAGCTTCTGGTCATCGATGAGACGACGACTCGCCGAGCCTTCGGCGAGCGGCTGCGCTGGGATGCGGCGTATTACCGGCTCGCCCAAGGCCTCTAGTAGACCGTCGTCTCTAAACCTGAATACACCGATGGGATTGGAGATTGCGGTGAGTTGAAACGCAAACTGCGGCAACGGGCTTCGAGCCGACCCGTCTCCAGAGCCCGGTCAAGACAAGGAGCAAAGAGCAAGCAGAATTCTCTGGCCAAACGGCGAGCCCGAATGG
>JBMOKH010000296.1:0-2844 GCA_049315365.1 Candidatus Nanopelagicales bacterium | reverse complement strand
CGGATAGGCATGGTTCCTCGCTCGCAGTGGGGGTGGGCACTGACGATAGCGTCACGGGAGCGGGGCCTGCGTGCCGATCGCCATTTCCCCACCACAGGCACATCGGTCCGTCTCGACAAGGGAGAAGGGGACGTCAGTCGCAGGGCTCCGCTGAGGGAGAGGGAGCGTCAGTCGAGCGCGTCGTGCAGACCAGTTGGGCAGCGCGAGCACCTGTGAACTGCTGGCGGGGCGGTAGCAATTCGCTGCCCCGCGGGGTTCGGTCGCCTGATCACTCGCGCTGCCCTCAGCAGAGGTCAGTGCCGTCCTGCGGAGCAATGTTCGGCAAAGCTTCAATCTGGACACCGGTCGATCCCATCAACCGCGGCCAGCAGATCGCGAAGTCTGCCAACTCGGCGCCACTCCCGCGCTCCGCTAGCCACCCACCGCTGTGCAGCGACTGCTGCTGACGGCGCAGGTCATAAACCCCGAAGTCAAACTGTCGCGGTGACGGCTGTTCAGGGACACTGACCGCGGTCGCAAGCACCTGCCCCTTAGCGATCTTCACGGGCTTCACGTTGGTGGTCCTCGAGTCCTCGCCCACCGGAATGCTGCGATCGAAGATCCGTTGGAGTGCTGGGCTGAGGGTTCGCAGGTGGTCGTAGCGCACCAGGAATCCGCAGGGGTGCTGAATGTCGACGAGGTATTGAACGGACGACCCCGGCCCGTTCATTTGCCCATCGCGGTTCTCCCGGTACGCAGCCCCTCGGACGAAGTAGCCATCGACGGCTGCGGATACTGTTCCTGCTGCACTTGGGTCAGTAAACCGAAGAGCGCCGTGCGCCTTGTAGTACTTGGCCGTCTCATTGAGTCGCCCTGGTGGAAGCCAGCCATCTAACGCAGCGACTTGGGCGGGCGGTTGCAGGCGAAAATTCCGGCAGTTCGGAGCCTTCGCACTGGGGAGCCAGGCATCCTTACCGTTCCAGGACCACGTAACCGGTGCCTTTGCCTTCGGGCCGCCCTCGGCCGCCGGGGCAAAAGCCAGCACACTCGCCGCCGCAAGGAGCACCGAACAGGGATAGGTGAAAAGGCGCGCTCCACCAAACCCGTTCGGCCCGCTCTTCAAAGTTCCCTTGACCTGCATGATTGGATGCTAGGAGTGGACATGAATCCCGTCAATAGGTATTGAACCAGCGGCGAAATCCTCAACCAAGGGGACGACATCATCGTCCGCCTCGACCAACGCACCTACTCACGCGTGCTTAACCAACCCGAACTCCCCACCGTCATCGGCCCCTACTGGGACAACCGCAGACTCAGCCACCAATTCGCCTGCAACTAGGGTCAATCTCACTGCTTGAGAATCGCTCACGCACCCTGTTCCCCCTTGGCCCCGGTCACTATCGCACGGCTATCGCACGCCATCGAATTGCGGCGATGTCGACACGGCCCCGGACTCATGGCGTCGGGAGTTCTGGGAGGGCCAGTATCGCCCCTCTGGGATGTGGTCTCCTCGATTGGCAGCCATGGAGGGCTTTTATGACGAGCCGGATCACCCGCAGCACTGCCCGACTCTGCATCGCGGGTCTTGTTGTCCTGACGAGCATGAGCATTGGCAGCAGCGCCTTCGCAGTTGGCGTGGCCGACCCGGGTTCGTGCGCCGATGGCGGTGCCTGCCGGGTGGGTGATGCCGGTCCTGGTGGCGGTGTCGTGTTCTTTGATGCCGGGAGCAGGGAATCATGGGGGCGTTACCTAGAGGTCGCCCCTTCGGGTTGGTCGGGAGCGCCGAGCGATCCGGTTGCCACGTGGTGCGCGGAGGGTAAGGCTGGCTTCACCGCTCGTGTGCGCACCGGCACCGCCCTCGGGTCAGGCGCGGCCGACACCAGTGCCATCGTCAAGGCATGCGGATCCGCAAGCGCAGCGCGTTCGGTGAACTCCCGGCGAAGTCGCTGTGGAGTTCATCCCAGAGCAGTCACTACGCGACCTATGCCTAGGGACAGTTGCTGGTGAGCGAGGGACGCTACATCGGCAGTTACAAGGGGTATGGCGGAATGGTGCGCCCGATCCGCGCCTTCTGATCGAACGCCAGCAGCGGTAGCGAGGCGGCAGATGCGGGGTGCTCATTTGACAGATTCTCTCGTGGAGAGACGAGGGGTCCTTAGCCCAGCATCGAAGGAGGCTCTCGCCTCGGCAGGGCGTAAGCGGCCGAGGGTATCGACGCTTCGGTCGAACGGAGCCTGCATGGCCTTAGTGTCGGGCTGATCATGGATCGAGTGGCGCGGGCGCTACTCAATGTCCTGCACATGCACGATGGGTCACGGCAACCGCCGGGCTTGCGATAGGTCCAGGACAAGCAGAAAGGCTCCCTGAATCGCAATCGCTGCGCCGTCTCCCGTGCTCATCCGAAGGGTCTTGCGACCTCTACGCCCGCGGGCGATTAGGAGAGCACCACCGGCGATGTAGCCGATATCTGCAGCGGCATTCACGAGGAGCAGGGTGCGCAATGACCGGATCTTCTTGTCGGCCTCGTCATCGGACAATTGACCACGACGACGCCTGCTGAGAACACCGGCTCCTGCGATGAGGGCATCGACGGCACCCCACGCGGCGGTCTGTCGGCCAAGGGCCGTCACCTCATCGCTCTTGGATGCACGACCAGCTACGGCGAGAGCGGCTCCCACCGACACGCTCACAGCCGACCAGGCCAGCAAAGCGGTGGTCAGGGTGTTCTCCACGGATGTGAGTTGCTGCTCGTTCATGTGCTCCATGACTCCGACCTCCGTTTGCGGGCGGGTGGACTACGCGCAGGGATCGATCCAGCGCACCCCGTGAAAACGGGCAAAGTCAGCATCCTGTGAGTAGATAGTG
>JBMOKH010000295.1:0-2853 GCA_049315365.1 Candidatus Nanopelagicales bacterium | reverse complement strand
CGTGACCGCCAGCCCGCTTCTTCATGGAACCCGGGCGACCGACCGGGGCCGGACCGGGGCAGAGGTGTCGCACGGCGGAGAGGTCGACTTCCACCGCCTCGGCCTCGAGGCTGTCGAGCACCTCGTCGGTCGACACCCGCGTTGCCATCGCCGTCACGCGGTCTTGGTCGCCTGGATGACCCCGGCCGAGCACAGGAACATCCCGCGCCAGGTGCCCTCGTGCTCGAGGGCCGCCTGCGCCTTCCAGTAGTCGGCCCTGTCGAACTGCCCCGAGAGCATTGGGTAGGTGGGGTGGTAGTTGTACCAGTGGAATCGGATGTCCTCGAAGCCCTGCGCGCGGACCACCTCCGCCAGCTCGAACGGGTTGTGGAATCGGGCGAGGATCTCGTCGTACCCGTGGCCATCGTCACGACGCCGGACGGGCGGCAGGTCGACTGCCAGCCGCCTGTCGAGATCGGCGGCAACCGCGTCCTTGAACTCCTGCGGGATCGGCGCCATGAGCTCGTCGAGGATGAACTCCTTCGTCATTCGATTGAAGGTGAACATCGAGAACATCGAGTTACGGAACTGCAGGAGCAGCGTGCCGCGCGGCTTGAGGAACGATGACATCGCCCGGACGAATGCCGCATCGTCGGTCACGTGCGGAATGACGCCGAGGGCCTGGACGGCGTCGAAGAAGCCACGCTTCGCCTGCTCAGCACTGACGGCCTCCTCGTCCCGGCTATCGACGAGCGACAGGGCCTCCCCGCGAAGGCCATGTCGCTCGAGGTTCTCCCTACCGAGCCGCACCATCTCCGGTGAGATGTCACTGCCCTCAACCCGGATGCCCAGGTCGCGATGGATGCTCACCATCGGGCTCGCCTCTCCGGCGCCGAGGTCATAGACACTCGTCGCCCCAACCTCGCTGAGGATTCGGGTGACCATCTGCAGCCGGAAGATGTTCGGCGGGTACTCGTCCTGCTGCCAGAGGTGGTCGGGGTCGTACTGGAGGTGGTAGGTCGGCGCGCTGCCGTCGTAGTGATCGATGACGTTTCCCATGGTGACGGGTTCTCCTTAGAGGTCGTTGAACGAGTGGGGGCGGCGGGCCTGGACGAGGAACGCAGAGCACAGGAGCAGGCCGCGCCAGTCCGATGGCTCGTTCTCCATCGCCAGGGATCCCTGCCGGAAGGCATCCGGATCCTGCTTCTCCAGGCTCGGCGGAGCCGGGTGGTAGTGGAACGGGTGGATGGCGATGTCGACGAATCCCGCGTCGGCGAACAGCGGCACCACCGACAGCGGATTGTGGAATCGCGGCTGATGGCCCGTGCCGGCCGGCGGCATGTCGTGGGCGAGCCGCTCCCGGAGGAAGGCATCGAGTCCCTCCCGCACCGACCCGGTCGTTTCCGCGAATACCTCGTCCATGAGGAACTCGTAGGTATAGCGATTGAAGGTCACGAGCGAGAACAGGGAGTTGCGGCATTCGACGAAGGCCATGCCCCCGGGTCGCACGAGCGCGCGCATGTTGCGCAGCGATGCCCGCTCATGCTGCACGTGCGGGAGGACCCCCATCGCGATGAGTGCATCGAAGGGCGCCCGGGGCCGAAGGGTCACGTAGGACGCGGCGTCGGAGACGTCGCCCCAGACGACTGCCTCCGGGTCGAGGCCGAGATCGGACATTCGCTCACGGCTCGCATTCACCATGTCGTCGTCGATCTCTAGGCCGGCGACGTCAAGGCCTGCGCCCGCGAGCAGCGGGATCGCATTGCCCGAGCCGATGCCCACCTCGAGAACCGAATTTGCGCCCTCCTCCGCCAGCACGTTGAGGATGTGCTGGAAGGCGAAGTGGTTGGCCGGATAGCCGATGCCGGGGTCGGCCAGGGTGTCGTACTCATGGCGTTCGTGCGACGTGATCACCAGGACTCCGTTCGTCGGCTAGATTTTATAGGAATAAAAATACCGGTAAACTATTTCATATACAAATCCGCCCCGCCGCAGTCTCACCGTGGCTCTGCGTACGTTGACGCAGGACGACGGCCGCGCACCCGTCTAGGCTGCCGCCATGCGCGTGAAGGTCGAGGTGGTCCCGACTGGCCGGACAACAGCGACGATGGTCCTCACGCAGGAGCAGGTTGACCGGATCCGGGGCGGCGAGGGCAGGGGCCGCGTACCACTGGCCATCACCTACGAGGGCCGGGTGTTCCGGACGAGCGTCTCGGTCTACCGCGGCGAATGGATGACGGTGGTCAATCAGGAGATGCGCGACGGCGGACTCGTGCCCGGCGCCGCCTACTTCGTCGACATCACCGCGGATACCCAGGAGCGCACCGTCGAGGTGCCGGCCGACTTCGCGGCTGCCCTCGAAGAATCGCGGCTGACCAAGGCATTCGATGCCCTCTCCTACACCCACCGCAAGGAGCATGTGCGCGCGATCGAGGAGGCGAAGAAGCCCGAGACGCGAGCCCGGCGCATCGAGGCTGCGATTACCAAGCTGGGATAATTCTCCCCCGCTCGGCGAGCAGCTCCTCCAGCGAGTCGAGGTCATCCACGCTCATGACAACGGCAGCGGGTCGGCCGTGCTTGGTAATCGTCACCCTCGCGTGCTGTGTCTCCACCTGCTCGACGACCTCCGACGGGCGGTTCTTGACCTCAGCCAACGGCAACTGCTCTGCCAGACTCAAGAGGCACGACCCTGACCGCCAGCCCGCCGACCAGTCTGGGCGCGTCGGCTGGCCCCACCACACATCCAGCCACGGCTCCCGGTAGCACTACGAGTCTGAACCCCCGGGAGGATCGTTGGGGCACACAGCTGCATGGCGCCGAATGGCTCGTCCCGCATTTCGAAAGTCGTATAGACGAATCTCGCCAAATGGATTG
>JBMOKH010000294.1:0-2857 GCA_049315365.1 Candidatus Nanopelagicales bacterium | reverse complement strand
TCACGATTGACACGGCGGAGAACCAAATCCTCTTGGCCGCGGGGGAGCGGCTACTTCGCAACCCGCTGGTACCCGTCGTGGTCTCACGCCGGCTCACTGCTGTGACACACCGCCTTGCATCGGTGACTCGCCTGATGCCTGGGGCACTGTTGCCATCGTGGCGGCCCTCGCGGCTGAACCTTCGGTACCAGCCGGCCCTTGGCTTGGCAGAGCTGGTACTCGCCGCCTCGTCGTTCGAGCATCGCGGCGGCGACGTCGGGATCGATGGCTTCGTCCTCGACATGCCATCGATCTTCGAGGGGTTTCTCACCCACGCGCTCCGTGCCGCCTTCCTCACCCTCGATCCGAGAACAATCGTCCGTGGGCAATTCCCTGGCTTCCTGGACGTGGATGATCGCGTGCAGATGAGGCCCGACATCGTCTGGCTTGATTCTGTCAATGGCCCGCTCGCCGTCATCGACGCCAAGTACAAGGCGGAGAAGGTCTCGGGGTACCCGAATGCTGATGTGTATCAGGCCCTTGCGTATGCCACGGCGCTCGGGCTTTCCGATGCGCACCTTGTCTACGCGCGCGGGAACGAGCCTGTGTCGTCCTATCTGATTCGCGGGAGCGGCGTCCGCGTCCATGCGCACGCGCTCGACCTCTCCCTGCCGCCGAGCGACCTTCTGAATCAGATCAACGGGCTTGCGCTCAGCATTGCCGGTCGCTCGTGCCTGACAACCGTGGGCGGTGATCCTGCGCGCCTTCGTGCGCTATGAGGCCAGCTGACGTCATCACCCCGCTCGTCTGAACCGCAGCCATTCGGGAAATCCATTCGACCTTGGAATGTCAGGCGGTCGGGGTAGCCTCGCGGGCACGAGGAGGGGGAGCAGGTGGAGGTGCAAAGGGTCACGTCCGGCGATGAGGCCAGATCGCTGGCGGCAGGGTTGAACGATACGAGTCGCGAGCGCGTGGTGATCGTCGTCACCGCCCCCAGCGGTGAGTGCGAGCCCCTGATCGACGTTGAGCGAGTGCATGCAGAGGTGGGGGATTTCGCTGATATCTACGTTCTGCCGACCGGTGATCCATCGTGGGAGTTCTCGGCCGCGATGACACCGGGTACGCAGGTCTACGGGGGTGCCGGGCGCGTGTATCCGGTGGGAGTCGACTGGGTTACTGACCTCAGGAAGTCCCCCCTGCGCTTCGCCTCCGTCGTTCGGGAGGCAGCGAAGGCGACCACCCGATTGATCGAAGACGCATTCGCGGCACTTGCGCGAACAGGCTACGGCAGCGTCTCTCAACCAGGGGGATCACTACTCGCAACCGCTCGAGTTCAGGGGACCCCGACCGAAACCGAGGCGATCGTTCAGTTGCCCGACGGGCGCTACGGCGTGATCAAGTCGGCAAAGTTCCTCCCCGGGGTGGCGGCCTCTCGGATCTTCGTCAGGGGGATGACCGTCCCGGGCCGGTACTTCCCCGAAGCCGGTATCTTCGATGTGTCCGAGCATCTGCCAATCACGGGACCACGTCTGGGGGAGTTGCACGACGACGATGTCCTCCCAGTCTTCGTGACTGACGTTGACTTCGCCGCTTGCACGGTCGAACTCCTACCGGGCTGGCCCGTGACCGTCCTGCGTGAGCACGTGACGGGTAGTCCGGCGGATGACCTGTGCGACCTGCTGTCCGCCGGCGAGGTCGTGCTCGCCAGGGTTACGTTCACGGCCGAAGGTGCACTTGCGCTGTCGATGCTTGACGTGGCGGAAAGCGATGTCACGAGGCCAGCGCTCTCCGTTTGGGCCGGGGGTCCCGCATGGCTGTCCTGGCCACCCGCTGAACCCGAGTTGGCTGAGGATTTGCCGCTGACCGTCACTGCCATGAACGAGCAGGTCCTCGAATCCCTCGTTGCCGCGCCGGCACCTGCGCCCGACCGCCCCCCGACCCCACTCGACCTGCGGCTCGGCGCGCGCCCGGTGCCGAGCCCGGCGATCGCGCGCTCGTCAGGCGCCAGCGCCCTTCAGCACCTGAGCCTCAGCCTCGACGCCGCGAGGGCAAGCTCGGCAGCGCACGAAACACGAGCAAATGTCGCGGACGAGCGGATCCGGCTCATGGCCGCGGAACTGCTGAGGCTCGAGTCGGACGCGGCCACGCTGCGACAGCGCAGCGAGCGACAGGAGCAGGAGCTCACCCGGCTGAAGACCAGGTATCGGTCAACCCTCATCCGCGAGCGCAGCGAATCGGCGCAGCCAGCGGCAGAGGCGTTCACTGATCCTGATGAGGAGTTTCGCTGGCAGGTCTACTCGGCCTGGGTACGCCGGATCCCCGCGGGTGAGAAGTCTGCGCGGCCCCTCGGGGCCTACTCGATCGGACCTGAGTTCCTCGACTCGCTCACGAACATCGAAGGCGTCTCGGTGGCCAAGGTGGCCGGTGTCGTCGTCGAGGTGCTCACCGGCCTCGCGGAGGCCAACCCGAGTCGGCGGATGCACCCGCTGAGATCAGGCCCCGGCGGCGAGGATGCAACTGTCCGCCGGGGTGACGCAACCTGCTGGCGGGTTGCGCTGCAAACGAGCACCCCGTCGGCGAGGCGCCTGCACTTTTGGCGTTCAGCAGCGGGAGTCGAACTGTCGCGCGTGGTCTTGCACGACGACTTTCGTCCGTGACGGGTGGCAACCCACCGCTAGCATCCGTTGCGTCGGTCGAATACTCGCTGGAACCTGACCGAGGCCTGCCGCGTCTGACAGGATGCGATCCAGCCGATGCCATCCTTGGCAATCATCGGTCGGTGTCTCGAATCGTCGTCGTTTCCATGGGCCGGTGGCCCAGGCTTACAAGGAGTCTTCATGAGCAGATTGAGCGATCGAGTGTTGGCCGCAGTTGGTGC
>JBMOKH010000293.1:0-2859 GCA_049315365.1 Candidatus Nanopelagicales bacterium | reverse complement strand
ATGAAGTCGTCATTCCTCGCATCGACGGTCTCCAGGACGGGGAGCCACTCGCCTGCCACGAGTCGATCGACCCACTCCTGCGGGGTGACCCCGCCCTGCTCGGCTGCCCGCTGGACCTTCGTGCCGTGCTCGTCGACGCCGGTGAGGAACCAGACCTCCTCGCCCCGTTGGCGGTGCCAGCGGGTGAGGACATCGCCGGCCGTGGTCGTGTAGGCGTGCCCGATGTGCGGCGCATCGTTCACGTAGTAGATCGGCGTCGTGAGATAGAACGCCTTCGAAGCCGCATCACCCATGGGCCGATTCTACGGTCGCGGCGCCTTCGCTTGGACGACCGAGTCGTAGACCGATCGCCGCTGGACGCCCGCGAGTTTGGCGACCTCGGCGATCGCGGAGCGCCGGTCCAACCCCTGCGCCTCCCGTTCCCGGACGGCCGCCACCCACGCCGGCGCATCGACCAGGCCCGAGACCTGCCGCTGCTCGTCCGCGCTCGCCCCCGCCACGACAACCGTGATCTCGCCCCTGATCTCCGATTCGGCCCAGAGCGCCAGCTCACCGAGGGCACCACGCTTGACCTCCTCGTAGGTCTTCGTGAGCTCCCGGCAGACGGCGGCGAGCCTAGTGTCGCCCAGGCCAGTGGCAAGCGCCTCGAGCATTGCGTGGAGACGGTGCGGGGCCTCGAAGAACACCATGGTGCGCGGTTCTGCTGCGAGCGATGCGATACGCGATGACCGCTCGCCCGCCTTCCTCGGAAGGAACCCCTCGAAGCAGAATCGGTCGACGGCGAGGCCGGAGAGCGCGAGCGCGGTGAGCACTGCGCTCGGGCCCGGCAGCGCCGTCACCGGGACGCAACGTGCCGCGGCCTCGGCGACGATCCGGTAGCCGGGGTCGCTCACCGATGGCATGCCGGCATCCGTGACGACGGCGATGCACGCGCCTCCCAATGCCTCGTCGATGAGTTCCCGCGCGCGGTCTCGCTCATTGCCCTCGAAGTACGAGACGACGCGACCGGTGATCTGGATGTCGAGCGATGCGGCCAGTCGCCGCAGGCGCCTGGTGTCCTCGGCGGCGACGATGTCGGCGGTCCGCAGGAGTTCGACGAGACGCGGCGACGCGTCGCCCACATTGCCGAGCGGGGTCGCCGCAAGGACGACCTTCCCTACTGCGCCCGGCTCCTGTGATCCACCGCTCGGTACTCGCTCCACGCGTGCATCGTCGCAGGTCACCTTCCGGCGCGGCCAGCGCCTACGATTGCGGCGTGACCGCCGCGACCCTGACAGCGCCGCAATCCGCTCCTGCGCGCGACCTCGCGGGCCTCCCAGACCGCCTCTCGCCGCCCATGCCGTCGCACGGCATCAGAGGCTGGATCGGGCCCCTCGCCGTCATGGCGATCGGGGCCGTGCTGCGCATCTGGAACCTCGGCCAGCCCCACGCCATCGCCTTCGACGAGACCTACTACGTGAAGGATGCGCTCTCGCTGCTCCGCTTCGGCGTCGAGCGCGACATGGTCGAGGACGCAGCCGACAAACTCCTCGCCTCGGATGGCAACTGGCGGACCATCGACATTTTCAAGGACGGCCCCGAGTACGTGGTCCACCCGCCCCTGGGCAAGTGGACGATCGCGGCGGGCGAGTACGTCTTCGGCGCGACCCCCTTCGGCTGGCGAATTGCTGTCGCCATCCTCGGCGTCATCGCGATCCTCATGACCGCGCGGATCGTGCGCCGCATGACCCGCTCCGACCTCATCGGAACACTCGCCGGGCTGCTCCTCGCCCTCGAGGGGATCCACCTCGTCATGAGCCGCACCGGGCTGCTCGACATGGTGCTCGGGTTCTGGGTTCTCGCTGCCTTCTGCCTCCTCGTCCTCGATCGCGATCACACCCGTGCCCGGCTCGCCAGGCTCGTGCGCGACGAGGGTCTGGACACACTCTCCACTCCGTACGGCCCGCGATTCGGCCTTCGGCCCTACCGATGGGCCGCACTCGTCGCCCTGGGCCTTGCCTGCTCGGTGAAGTGGTCGGGGCTGTGGTTCGTCGCCTTCTTCATCATCATGAGCCTCGTCTGGGACATAGGTGCCCGACGTGCGATCGGGGTCGGCCGCCCGTGGCGCGCGACCATCATCCGAGAGGTGCCGAGCACCGCGCTGCTCGCCCTCGCGATCGTGCCCGCGGTGTACCTCGCGAGCTGGACCGGGTGGTTCCTCTCCGACGGAGGATGGGCCCGCGACTGGGCCGCGGGCCAGGGGCCGTCGATCGTCCCCGACGCACTTCGCTCGCTCTGGCACTACCACGCCGAGGCGTGGGGCTTCCACGTCAACCTGGCCTCGCCGCACTCGTACGCCAGCAATCCGCTTTCGTGGCCGTTCCAGACACGTCCGACCTCGTTCTACTGGAGTGCCATCAAGGACGGCAGCCAAGGCTGCCCGACCGATAACTGCGCCGCCGAGGTGCTCGCGCTCGGCAACCCGATCATCTGGTGGGCCGGCTTCGTCGCGATGATCTACCAGGCGTGGCGCTGGGCCGCCCACCGCGACTGGCGCTCAGGCGCCGTGCTCGTCGGCATCGCCGCCGGCTGGGTGCCGTGGCTGCTGTACCTGAACCGCACGATCTTCACCTTCTACACGGTGGTCTACGTGCCGTTCCTCGTCATGGCCCTCGCGATGACGATGGGGGCGATGCTCGGAACGAGCAGCGCTCCGGAGAAGCGCCGGGCCCGAGGCGCCTTCGCCGCCGGCACGCTCCTCATCCTCATCATCATCGCCGCCTGGTGGTTCTATCCGATCTGGACCGGTCAGGTGATGCCCTACGAGCAGTGGCAACTGAGGATGTGGATGCCTACCTGGGTCTAGCCCGGTGTAGCCCG
>JBMOKH010000292.1:0-2862 GCA_049315365.1 Candidatus Nanopelagicales bacterium | reverse complement strand
CGGTCACCTTCCAGTCGCTCGTGCGCAGGGCGGCGGGCAGCCCGCGCAGCATGGCCGGGTCATATCGCTCGGTGAGGTCGGTGATGCCGTCGAGGACGCGCTGGATGTCGGAGCGCTGGTCGGACAGGCTCGGGTCGGCGAGCTCGAGAAAGCGCTTGACGATGCTCGGGCGCAGGATGACCTGACGGCCCACGCCGACGGTCGCCGCCTTCGGTCGCGTGGTCATCGGCGGCACGTCGATGCGCAGGTTGCAGGTCGCGTTCGCGAGGCAGGCCAGGCGCCATCCGTCGTCGATCTGCTCCTGCGTGAACGCCCGCGAGTCGTGCCTGCTCGCTGGGACCGAGCCGCCTATGACCTGGACCCGGCACTTCTTGCAGGTTCCATGGCCCCCGCAGGTCGAGTCGATCGCGATGCCGTTCCAGCTGGCGGCGTCGAAGATGCTCACGCCCGGAGGGACCCGGACCTGCTTGCCGGAGGGCTCGAAGGCCAGATCGATGCGTGCGGTGGTGTCGGTCACGAGGGGAGAATCTCAGCCTTCTGCGTTCTTCGCGAGCCGGGCCCGGTGGGCGGCGATCCACGACGCGCCCCACTCGTCGTTGCCGAGCATGAGGTCGGCGGCCCGCACGGCCATGACGACCTGCTCGGTGCGCGCGTCCATGATCGCGCTCGTGAGCCCGACGGCCATCGCCATCGGCACGAACACCGAGTTGATCGCATGGCGCTCGGGCATCCCGAATGAGACATTGGAGGCGCCGAGGGTCATGTTGACCCCGATGTGCTCCTTGATGAGGGCGATGGTCTCGAGAGTTCGATTGACGAGGGACGAATCGGCGCCGATCGGCATGGCGAGCGGATCGATGATGATGTCCTCGATCGGGATGCCGTACTTACCGGTCGCCGTCTCGACGATGTGACGGGTCAGCTCGAGCCGGCGATGCGGGTCCTCCGGGATCTCGAACTCGTCATTCGGCAGGGCGATGATCGCCGCGCCGTACTTCTTCACGAGGGGGAGGATGAGTTCCATCCGCTCGTCCTCGGCGGTGATCGAGTTGACGAGGGCCTTGCCCTCGTAGGCGGCGAGGCCGGCCTCGAGGGCCTCGACGACCGACGAGTCGATGCACAGCGGCAGGTCGGTGAGGCTCTGCACGAGTCGCACGGCCTGCGCGAGCACGACCGGCTCGTCGATGAGCGGCGCGCCCATGTTCACGTCGAGCATCGTCGCGCCCGCCTCCACCTGGGCTAGGACGTCGCGCTCGATGGCAGACAGGTCACCGGCACGCAACTGCTCCTGGAAGACCTTGCGGCCGGTCGGGTTGATGCGCTCGCCGATGATGCAGAAGGGCTGGTCGGGCCCGATCGTGACGGTCTTCGTGGCCGAGCTAAGCGTGGTGTGCATGATGCTCCTCGAGCTCGGGGGATGGGTCGGGACGGTTCGGTTCATGGGGGAGGGGGCTGGTCGTGTCGAATCGGGGTCCGATCCGAAGATCCTCGGTGAGGCGCTGGACGGACCCGTCGTGCCGGAAATCGGTGATGTGGATGCCGGCGACACCCGGCAGCGCGAGGGCCCCGGCGGTGAGGTCGCGGACGAGCAGGTATGCCTCTTCCGACTGGTCTGCGGCACTGCTCACCCGGGCGATGACATCGGCAGGCACGCTGATGCCCGGCACCTTGTCGTTCATGAACGATAGGGCGCGGGCGCCCTTGGTGAGGCAGACCGAGGGGAGGACGACCGCACGCTCTGCGACCCCGTTGGCGACGCATGCGGCCATGAAGGCCTCGAGCTGATCGGGCCGGTAGGAGATCTGAAGCTGGACCATCTGCGCGCCGGCGTTCACCTTGAGCAGCGCACGGTCGGCGCGGTAGTCGAGCGGGGGAGCGCCGGGGTTCTCGACGGCGCCGATGAAGAACTCGCCCGCGGGCGAGAAGGACCGGCCGGAAAGATAGGTACCGGCCTTCATCCCGGACATGACCGAGACGAGCTGCGGGCCGTCAAGGTCGAAGACGCGGCGGGCCTCGGGCTCGTCGCCCGCGGTGACGTCATCGCCGGTGAGGGCCGAGAAGTTGACGACGCCGAACATTGACGCCCCGGCGATGTCGGCCTGGATCGCGAGGCGGTTCTTGTCGCGGCAGACGATCTGCATGATCGGCTCGATGCTGAGCTGGGCCAGCGCGATCGCCATGGAGACATTCGATGCGTGGGCGTGCGCTGCCGGGTTGTCGGTGACGTTCACGGCATCGACGAACGGGGCGATGGTCGCAAGGCGGGCGGCAAGGTCCTCGACGGTGCCGCCGTCGGCCGACGGGCATTCTGCGGTCACGATGGGCCGGTGGCGAGACTGGGCCAGTGCTGCGAGCCGGGCCGGGGCCGCCAGCCGCGGCGCAACTGCCGTCACGCTTGCACTCATGGGTGGTCGGTCCCGCTGCCGACCCAGCCGGCCGGCGTCCGCTGGTCGCGCTTCGTCACCAGGTTGACCCATGACGAGGTGCCCTTGAGCGAGTTGTCGACCGGCGGACGCAGGTCGCGGATGTGCAGTCGCCAGGACCTGGGCAGGAGGGGCAGGTGTTCCGCGCGGTCATGGGCCTTGACCCACACGCAGCGCATCTCGGGGACGACCTCGCAGTTGCCGTCCTCGCGCACCCCGCCGCAGGGACCGTTTCGCAGGGTCTTCGGGCAGGTCATCGGGCAGGTCATCCCGGTGGAGTGGAGCACGCACTGCCCGCACATGCGGCAGTCCCAGACGGGCGCCTTCACGACGTGCTCGATCGCGGCGATCGCGTTGTCCACCGGACCTGCCATCAGGCGCGCCGGGCGGCGACGAGTTCCTTGGCCTTGCGGACGGCGGTCGCGGCATCGGCTGCGTA
>JBMOKH010000291.1:0-2863 GCA_049315365.1 Candidatus Nanopelagicales bacterium | reverse complement strand
CGGGCACCCTCGTCGGATTCTGGAGCCCTCCCTACAGCAAGGCCATCGCGATCGCAGGCCACCACATGCACTTCATCAGTGCTGACCGCCAGCACGGCGGCCACGTCCTCGACCTGTCTACCGATGCCCTTTTCGTCGAGCTGAATGACGTCAACGACGTCCGTCTTGCCATCCCCGAGACGTCCGCCTTCCTCGGAGCCGACCTGACGGGAGACACAACCGAGGCGCTCGACATCGCCGAGCGTCACGTCCGGGCGGCCGACCCGCAACCCGCGGGCAGCACTCAGACGTAGCGAGCCTCGGGACGTGATTTTCGATACGCGCTAACGGCTTTCGCTCCAGAGGCTGGATATCGGCGCGGCCCAGACCCCCTTGCCCAGCTCGAAGGTCGACGGGCCGGTATGCAGCACCATTCCTCCGAGGAGCCGATCCCCGATTTTCTCGGCGAGCCAGGCGAGGTGAGCGGCGTCCTTGGCTGACGGTGCGGCCGTCGCCTTCACCTCGACCGCGAGGACCCGGCCGTCCCCCCTCTCAAGGACGAAGTCGATCTCACGGTGCCCGGTGGTCGATCGCGCGTGAAAGATGCGAAACGGGACGGGTCCGAGGTCGGCGAGCGGCGCGATCTGCTGATGCACGAACGTCTCGAGCACGCGACCGAGGAGCACGCCGTCGCGACGAACGGCCGGCACGGATGGGGCCAGGAACGCGGCATCGCAGATCATCCGCTTTGGTGCCTTCGCTATGCCGGCCAGTCGATTACTGGACCATGACGGGATATCCACCAAGACGTGCATCCGGGTGAGCAGGTCGTGGTACTTGCGACCGGTATCGGTCGCTATCCCCGCCGCCGTGCGCAGCGATTGATCCGATGCCGTGGTCGCCGACACCGCCAGGAGCGCATTGAGGTACCGGCGCAGGAGGACCGTGTCGACCCGCTCACCGATGTCGAGCGGGTCCCGTTGGACGAGGTCGCTCAGGTACGCCTCGATCCACAATCGCCTGTCTGGTTCGCCGAGCGCCATCGCCCCTGGGAAGCCCGAGCGGAGGGCGCAGGCGAGCACCTCGATGAGGTCGGCTCCCGCCGACGGGCGGCTCCCCGAAACCTGCTCGTCAGCGAGCATCGCCATCATCGGATTCTCGAGAGCGCTGGCAAGTCCCGCCGCGCTGCTTGCCCTGGACTCCGCTTGGGTCATTGGTGCCATCGGGACCGTGATGACTCGACCGGTACCAGCCCAGGCTGTCACGCCGGCCTTGGGATAGGCGCTTCCCGTGAGGATGTACCGCCCAACTCCCCTCGTCCTGTCGACGGATCGCTTGACGGCGCCGAGCACATCGGGCACCGCCTGCCATTCGTCCAGCAGGACGGGTTCGCTCAGGCCGACCAGCGCGGCATCGGAATCGGCGACGAACACCGCCCGCTCCCGGGGAGAGTCGAGCCGGACGGTCTCTGCGGCGAACCCTTCGGCGGTGGTCGTCTTGCCGACGGCCCGGGCACCCGCGACCATGACGGCGGGGAACGCCGCCAGCACCTGCTGCAGCCGAGAGTCCGCCCAGCGCGGATAGAGCGTCACGCCCCTATGTTAGTAATATTTCGCGTCCCCGGTAAGCATATTCTTGCACCCACGCGTGAGATGGCTTCCCGAGAGTTCGGGCATGCCCGGCGAACGACGCCCGGACATGATGGCGGCCCGCAGTTCGAGACTACGGGCCGCTCCCATCTTGGCACTCGGGATGCCTCCCGGTGTGCATTCGGGCCGTGGACGCGCCGGGCTGGGAGCCCGATTCCTTCGGCCCTAGCTCACGGCCCGAGCGGGCCGCGAGCCTGCCTAACAGCCGGCGTTGTAACGAACGGTGACGTTCACACGCCGATCCTCGTCGCCGGGTCCCGCAACCCCGTCGCCCCGGACCACATACGAGCCGGACAGGCCCCGGCTGCGCAGGTACGCCGCGACGTTCCGCGCCCGCTGCGTCGACAGCGACTGGTCATTCGCGCTCGTGCCCGCCTGCTGGACGAACCCCAGGACGACCGTCCGGATCCCCTTCTTCTTCGCCGACTTCACCACGGAATTGAGCAATGCCATGCCCGCTGAGCTGATGTCCGGCGATATGGGGTCGAAGAAGACCTGTGTCTTCTCCGTCGCCGTCACCACCGTCCGCGCGAGCTCAACCTGGAAGCCCAGCGAGAGGCTCCGCACCCCGCCGGTTGGACGCCACTCGGCACCCGCGAGGCCGCGATCGCCAGCGTCAGGGCAACTGCAAGTGTTCGCAACCTCTTTGCGGCCCCTCGTGCTGCGCGCGGGGACTTGGGATCTCCACCGCCCTAGAGCCACTCTGCTCCCACCCGCTCAGTGAACCCCCCAAGTAGTGAGTCGTGCCTCGCCATTGCCATTCCCTTCGAATCGGATGGGCTCGGATCGATCAGGCGACGACGCGGCGTGCACATGCCGGCAATCACGTCATTGTGTTGCGTTGCTTATCAAATCAAATAACGCTTCACTTTTTCATAAAAAGAACGATTCCGCAATCCTCAGTTCCCGATAACCTTTGCCCGTGAGCAAGGAGCGCGTCGGGGGGCAGGCGCGGCCACCCCAGGCGCGCGTGCAGCGCAATGAGGAGCGGGTCCTCGACGCCATCGTCGAGGTCGCCGGCACCGGTGGCTGGGCCGATCTCACCGTGGCAGCGGTGAGCAGGTCTGCGGGGCTGTCGCCTAAGGCAGTGCACGACCGTTACGAAGACCGATCGGCGCTCTCATGCGCGGCGTGGACCCATCGCTGCGGCCCGGTGCTCCGTGCAGCGCTGGCCGAGGTGCTCAGCGCGGCCGGTGTGCTCGAGCCCGGATCATCGAGCCCTGCACCCCTGCCGA
>JBMOKH010000046.1:0-12898 GCA_049315365.1 Candidatus Nanopelagicales bacterium | reverse complement strand
GTCATGCTCACTGCTGCCGATCTCACCGGACTCGAATGCTCCTGACTCGAATGCGGCGGCCGTCGCATTGATGGCCGCGCCGACCGACTTTGCATCCCTCGCAGCGATGACGAGGGCCCCGACGAACACGTGGTCAGGCGCCATCACCCGGTGGAATGCCGAGCCAACCGAGTTCACGACGTGGTGGCGGACCCGGGTGTCCCCCTGCGTCGATGGCCGGACGAGCATGGCAGTGCCGGCGAACGGGTCTGCCGTGATCTGGGCGAGGGCAGCATCGGCGATGACGAGGTCCGGTGCGACCACCGCCGTCGGGCCTGTCGCCACGGATAGCGCACTGGCAACGGCCCGAAGGCCCTGCGCAACCTCGGCGCCCGACGGCCGCAGGACCTCGATCACGAGCCCTTCTTCGACCGTCGCTTCATTTTGGCACCGGCGTCGGTGCGCAGCCTCTTCGCGAGCGCCCTCGTGAGATCGCGCCCGCTCGGCTCCTCCTTGGTGAGCAGGACGAGGGTCGCGAGCGCGTCGACCGCGGCGTCCATCGGCACCGAATCCATTGCGGAGTCCGGCGCCTTCGGCGGCGACGAAACCCTGACTGCTAGGGCGTCAAGATTACCTATCACCTTCACCCCGGATTCGCGGATCGCGGCGGCCATCACCGTGCCCCGCTCGGCAGCAGCGTCCAGGGCCCAGTCGGGGGTGTGGAGGCGTGGCTCATCGGGTGCCGGCTCACGCCGTTCGACGATGCTCTTCGCGACACCGACGCGAACGAGGCGCTGGTACTGGCCCCAGTTCAGCGAGGCCTTCACCTCCTTGTTCAGCCGGCGAACCAACTCGGATTCTGCAGCAGTCATCGAGCGATTCGAGGTGAGGTCCATGCGCGAGGTGAGGGTCTCCTCGGGGATATCGAGCAGCTGGGCGAAGGTTCGGAACATCGCACTTCGGTCGACGTCCTCGAGCACGATCACCGTCACTCGATCACTGCCGACGACATCGGCCCATCGCTGCGCGAGGACATGGTGGTTGTTTCGCCGCCAGAAACTCGGCGAGACGGTCCGCTTGCTCTCAGCCGCGAAGGTGTTCTCCAGCCATGTCTCGTAGGGTGCAGCGACGCCGTACTTCAGATACTGCTGCCATGAGGAGGGCAGAAGTTTGCCGAGGTTACGAAGGGTGATGATGACCTCGATGCGGTCTCGTCCGAGGGCGTCAGCGGCTTGGCTCGCGCGATCGCTGTCGACCTCGCAGAAATGTTCGCTGCTGATGATCACCCGTCCGGGCGCTGCGCTTGCCTGCCGCGCGAGCTTGTCGAACACCGAACGGCTGCTCGCCTCGCCGCCACGGTCCTTCCAGCCCCACGACCGTTCCATGAGGCCGAGTGCCGCGCCGTGGTGGGCCGACTTCTTCCCCGGGTAGAGGACGCCTTGCTGGACGAGCTCGGGCCGGGCATCGGCGAGGGCCGCCTGCAGGGCTGTCGTGCCCGTCTTATGGACTCCGACGTGCAGGGCAATCGACGAGGGGGGAAGGGCCGGCGTGGGCGGCAGGAGGCCGTCAGTCGAGCCAGAGATCATTGGGCAAGTCTAGTTGTCGTCGCGGTCCGCGGGCGGCTCCGTCGGGTCGGTGCGCCTCGCCGGGCGGATGAAGCCCAAACCCTCCTCCACGGTCGTATCGGCAATGATTCGACCACCCCGCAGGACAAGTGCCCGGTCGCAGAAGCGTTCGAGGACCTCACGCTCATCGCTGGCGACTAGGAAGGTGACGCCGGACGCGCGAATGCCCTCGACATGCGACCAGCACCGCTCCATGAACTCCCCGTGCCCGATGACGAGCGACTTCTCGATCGCGAAGATCCTCGCCCCGGTCGCCATCGAGACGGTCCAGACAAGGCGCTGTCGCATGTTCCGCGGCGCCCCGCGCAGGTAGGAGTCGAGCCACTTGCCGGCCTGCGCCATGTCGACGATCCAGTCGAGGCGCCCCGTCGTCTCCTCCGGCGTCATCCCGAGCAGGCCCGCGGTGAGGTAGATGTTCTGCCGGGTTGTGTGGCTCGGCGTGAGGCATCGCGAGTCATCGAGGATCGGCACCACTCGATCCTGCCGGTGGACCCGACCTGAGTCTGGCACGAGCGTGCCCGCGGCCAGACGCAGGAATTCCTCGCGTCCGGACTTGGCGCCGCCGAGGATCGCCACGGACTCCCCCGGCAGGATCGACACGCTCACGTCGGTGAACACCGGTACCTGCTGGCGGCTCGACTCCCCGGCCAGCCGCCGAATCCGGTGCCTCGTCCCCTGCCCGCCGCGCCTCTTGCTGCGCGGCATCGACAGCGATACGCCATCGAACTCGACCGCGGATGGCAGTTCCGGCTCGATCCGGATGCGCGCCATTGGTCAGGCCTCCTTGAGGATGCGCGGCTCGAGCCGGCGGAAGGTGACGATGCCGGTGATAGTGAACACCGCGATCACGGCCAGCCCGATGGCGAAGTGCACGGCTCCCTCGGACTCGGTCGGCCAAAAGCCGATCCGATACAGGCCCAGGATGCTCACGAGCGGGTTGAACACGGCAATGTCGCGCGCCCCCGCCGGGATGTTGGCTATCGCGTACAGAACGGGCGTGAGGTAGAACATGGCTCGCATGACGATGCGGACGATGCGCGCGAAATCGGGAACGAGCGCTGATACCGAGGCGACGAAGAGCCCGACCCCGTACATGAGGATCACCTGCACGATGATCGCCACCGGGAACAGCAGGATGAGCGGGCCCGGGAACGTCCACGTGATGACCATGGCAATGAGGATGATCGGCAGCGACAGCGCGAAATCAGCCATCGAGACGAGCAACACGCGCACCACGGAGATCTCCGTGGGCAGCAGGCTGATCGTGAGCGGGGAGATATTCCCCCGGAACACCCGTGTCAATTCGGAGATGCCCTTCGTGAACCACCACCAAGGGAGGATCGCGACCGAGAGGAAGAGGAAATACGGCTGCTCGCCGAGCTTGCGGCCGCCGAGCAGGACGCTGAAGACGAACCACAGCACAGTCGTCATGCCGAGCGGCTCGAGGATCGACCAGAGGTACCCGAGCCGGAAGTTTCGGTATTTACGCTGGAGATCGCGCAAGACAAGCATGCGCAGCACCTGACGGTTCTTCCAGACGTTGCCCACGCGGGTACGATAGGCCCTCGCCCAGACCGCACTGCGGAGGAGCGCGCATGTTGGCGTCTGGCAAGGCGCCTCAATGACTGGCACGTCGTATATCGAGGATGGGATGAGCACCGTGAAGTTCGCACGACCATGACCAACCGATCGCGACTGCGGACCTTCTACCAGCGCGCCGCGCGAAGTCTCACGCGCCGGTTGCGTGAGTTCGCTGAGGTGGAGCCAGAGGGCTTCGACCTCAATGACATCCCGAGCTCAGAGGTCGCACTGTACTTCGCCGATGGCGTCCCGAAGCTCTACCAGCTGACCCAGTGGCTGCCGGTGTTCGAGGCGAGCAGTGAGATCACCACCATTGTCGTGGTCCGCCAGATCGACACGTTCAATGCCCTCCGCGGCGCAACGTCCCTGCGGGTGCTCCTCGTCCCGCGCTACGAGGACCTCATGGCCCTCTACGACCGCGCCGACTTCCGCGCCGTCATCTACGTGAACAACGGCTGGACGAACTTCCAGTCGCTCTCCTTCCAGCAGGCCGTGCACATCCATGTGAACCACGGCGAGAGCGACAAGATCTGCATGGTGAGCAACCAGGCCAAGGCCTATGACAAGGTGTTCGTCGCAGGCGAGGCAGCGGTCCGCCGTCATGCCGCAGCCATCGCCTGGTTCGACACCTCCCATCTCGTCCGCGTGGGTCGGCCGCAACTTGACCTTCCGGTGTCTTCACCGCTCGGTGAGTTCGCCGGGCCGACCATCACCTACGCGCCCACGTGGGAGGGCGAGGATGATGCGAACAACTACACGTCCGTCGATCTCTACGGACGTCGCATCATCGAGGCGGCCCTCGCGCAGCCGGGTGCCCGCGTCATCTACAAGCCGCATCCCAGGATCGTGGCATCGACCGATCCAGGGGTGAGGGCGGGCCATCAGCAGGTCATGTCAGCGCTCGCGCGCGCGGCTCAGGCCGATCCCGCGCGAGGGCACGCGGCGCTACCAGATGCCGACATCCTCGGAATCCTGCAGTCGACTGACCTGCTCATCGCCGATGTCTCGAGCGTCACCCTCGACCACCTGTACCTGCGGCCGGCGGCACCCATCGTGCTGTGCGACCGTCGATCCAGCCGGGAGCAGCTCGTGGCAGATGCTCCGATCGCGGCCGTCGTCCCCGTGATCGACAGATCCTCGATCGACTCCCTGGCAACGATGCTCGCGGCCCTCCTCGAGTCCGACCCGGATCACGACGCCCGCACCGGCCTGCGAAACCATTACTTCGACACCCTCGAGCCCGGCCAAAGCACCGAACGGTTCTGGAGCGAACTTAGAGGGGCCATCACCCAGCACGACTGCGCACTCGGCGAACTCAGCCGGTTGCGGGTCGTCACGACAGGAGACCACTCATGAGCATGCAGGCAGTCATTCTCGCGGCAGGCATGGGCACCAGGCTCGGCCGGCCGTGGCCCAAGCCCCTGACCCCGCTGGCCGACGGCCGCACGATCATGGGCCAGCAGATGGACAATCTTCAGCGGGTGTTTGGCGCGGACCTTCGGGTCATGACCGTCGTCGGCTTCAAGCTCGAGATGATCCTTGAGGCTTTTCCGGACGTGGCCTATGTCTACAACGAGTCCTATGACCAGACAAACACGAACCGCAGCCTGCTCAAGGCCCTGCGGATCGCCCCCGACGGCGGGGTGCTGTGGATGAACGGCGACGTCGTCTTCGATCACCGGGTCCTCGAGCGTGCTCAGCCCCTCATGGATGCCGACACCTCATTCATCTGCGTCAACACCTCGGTCGTCGGCGAGGAGGAGGTCAAGTACACCGTCGATGCTGGGGGGCGTGTGGCGTTGCTCTCCAAGCAGGTCGAGAATGCACTCGGCGAGGCCGTCGGCATCAATTTCATCGCCGCCCGCGATCGCGCAGACCTCATCCGGGGTCTCGAATCCTGCACTGACGGCGACTACTTCGAGCGCGGTCTGGAGATCGCCATCGAGCGCGATGGCACCTCGATCGTTCCGCTAGACATTACCGACCTGTTCGCGGTCGAAGTCGACTTCGAGGAAGACCTCACGAGGGCCAACGCCCACCTCTAACCCGTTTCCCCGTTTGTCCCACTTCAGGGGACAAACTGCGAATTTTGCGCCGAAACCTCGCCGATTCTGCGATTTGTCCCAGTCGGCAGCAGCCAGGCACGCTCGGCGGACACCCGGGACGAATCGCACAATTCCGAGCAGATCCGCCTGGATTTCCCCGTTTGTCCCGTGACATGGGGCAAACGGGGAGGAGGGGTTAGCGGAGGACGTCGACGAATAGGGCTTCCCAGCGATCGATAACCGTCGCCAATTGCAGGGCCTCGACCGACTGTCGCGCCGCGGTCCCGAGTTGCTTGCGGAAGTCGGCGGATTCCATGAGCCTGGCGAGCTGCTCAGCGAGGTGGGCGGCGTCGCCGCGGCGTGCGATCAGCCCGGTCCTGCCATCGTCGACGAGCGCACGCACACCCGACGAGCAGTCGCTCGCGACGCACGCGACACCGCACGCCATCGCCTCCGCGAGCGCGAGGGGGAACCCTTCGGTGAGCGATGGCAGCGCGAGGATTCCCGTTGCCATGAGCACGCCCATCGGGTCCGTCGTCGGCGGCCGGAACGTGAGGCGCGGGAGCCCGGCATCGAGCCCTTCCCGAAGCTCCTGTTCGAGGGGGCCCGACCCGACCATGTCCAGTCGCCACTGCGGATGGCCCGGGGCCAGCAGGCGCCATGCCTCGAGGAGGAATCGGGGTCCCTTCTCGGCGGAGAAGCGCCCGAGGTAGGTCACCACGGGATCATTCGAGTCGGACGCCACCGCCGGCCAGTACGCAAGAGGGTTGGGCATCGTCATGACATTGTTGAAGCCCTCCGCGCGGAATGACGACGAGTCCTCATCGCACAGCAGGGCGAACGCGTCGACGTCGCGGTACACCGCCTTCGCCCGCGCAAGATCGCGTCCGGCCCGGGCCGCCTCGAAGGAGGAGTGGTACTGGCCGATGACCGCCCAGCCATCGAGCCGGCAACGGGCAAGGTGCTCCATCGCCCACAGTTGCGCAGTGATGACAATTCCGGGCGGTCCGTCGTCGAGCAACCGCTGCAACCGAACGGTCGCAACCCCCTCATGCGCCAAGCGTTCCGACGCATCCTTCGGGTAGGGATCGTCGAGCAGCGTGACAGTGCGGTACGTGGGGCTGGGTTCGTACACGTGGGGCGCCTCATGCGGAACCACGCCGATGATCGCGACATCGTGGCCGCGCGACGCTAGGCCCTGCGCGAGCAGGTGCACGACACGCTGGGCGCCTCCGAGCTCTTGGACATTGTTCGCCATGATCACGACGCGCATGTCAGGCTCCACCGAGCATCTGGTCCACGAACGCATCAGCGCTCGTCATCGGGGCCGCCCGCTCCGCGAACCTCCGTGACCGGCCAAGATATGGCTCGGCCACCACTAGGCCCCGATCGAGCAGGGCAGTCAACTCCGCGTCCAGCTCCACCATCGATCGCGTGACCGGGCCCGGACCCGCCTCAACGAGATCGATAACCGTCCCCTTTGTTCGCGAGACGAACCTGTCGAAGCCAGGAGCAAAGACGATCACCGGGCGCCCAGCCGACGCAAAATCCGTCATGACCGGCGAGAAATCTGTGACGAGCACATCGGCCGCCGCGTAGGCGATCCCACGGGCGGCGCGCGCCGATACGTCGCGCACCGATGACCGCAGTACCGACGGAATGTCGACAGCGACGCCAGTTCCCGAGGCAATGAGGAGATGCACACGACCACCAAACCTCTCAACGAATTCGGGGAGGTCGATGAGGCAATCATCTCCTAGGGGCTCATAGAGGACGTTTATCCGAGATGAAGGCAGATCTAGGTCGCGACGGGCTGCTTCAGGATTCATTGCCCCTGACCCGTCCCATCGACGTGGCAGCGAACGTAGTCCCCGGCGCCGGGAGGGCGCAGTGATGTCCCAGTCAGGATCGTCGGGTCCCATGCGAACGACGGGCACCGACTCCGCCGTGGCAAGGCAGCGTGTGTGGGCTGGTATCCGCATCGTGGCCGGCAGCGTTGTGTCGAGCACCCACCAGCGGGCACGCGCGAGACGCCATGAGCGACGCACCGATGTTGAAGGATTGATCGCAGTGCTGTGAACAGCCTGCCATGCTTGCCGAATATCCGGTCGCCGTTCGAGCAGTGCCGCACTGATCGAATACACCTGACCGGAGAATTCGACCGGATACTCGCCGTCGCCGATAAACAGGACGAGGGGTGCGGTCGGGAGTCGCTCGCCAACTCTCCGGGCTATGGCGCCAACACCTCGCGCGATCAACGCATCGAGTGACGACTGCCACCGTCTGAGACGTCCAAGGAGTCGTGCGGATCTCGAGTGGCGACCGGCGACCCAACGGACCACGCCGTGCTCCCCCGGGTAGGTCCGCAGACCGACCAAGGAGCGCACCCCCGGTAGCGCACGAACCGGGGCCATTGACTCACTGACTCGAATGGGCATCACATTGGCGACGCCATCGATGACCGTGCGGATCCCTAGGAAACCACGGTCCGGGGGCCGGATGCCGGTGCGGGGGGCCTCGGACCACCGGCCCTTCCCGCGCCACTGCCATTCGGATGTTCCCAGGCTGAGGTCACCGTGAGCCCCCGGATCTGAGCGGGACATGGTGAGCGGCAGCGACGCCATCACCCGAGTCGCGAGCACGAGCACGAGCTCCACGGACGTCGCGCGCCCGAGATCGCCAAAGGCGTCGACCGTGGTCCCCTCCACCGACCATGTGCCGCCTGAGCCATCGATCGAAGTGAGTCGATGGCACCACCTACGTTGCGACGTGGTGGCACGGTCCAGGCTCAGCGCACTCACGTCGAGCCACCAGTCCGGGCCAAGGCCTTGAAATGACGGACCGGCGGCAAGGTGCGCGCAGCCCCACAAGACCCTGGAGTCGCGATCGATCACGAAGGGCACGTCGACGACGGACGACCAGCGGATGAACCGCATCGCGCGCCTGACTCCGTCCAGATCCCCCAGGAGAACATGGTAGGTGGCCACCCGAAGTGCGGGCCGCTGGAACCTGGCCTGCTCGAGGTCGAGGGTCGCCACGTATGGGGCGAGTTCGGCGGCAACCGCGACGGCGTCGGCATCGTCCAATTCGAGGAGCGTCGACAGGTACAGGTACAGGTCGTGTGACAGGAACTTGCGAGTCTTCGTGCGAGCGAGTTCGGTCAGGCCTCGAGCAGCGAGGTACTCATCGATCAGGCGGTTCACCTCGATGCGGCCGCGGACGTTTCGGACCTCATGCCGTCGCTGCGTGATGGATAAATCGCTGCCGAGACGATCGACATACCAGCGGTACACCGTCTCAGTAATCACGCAGATTCGCCGAGCCTCAACGAACGCCTTCAGCGTGAACAACTGATCCTCGTACAGGACGCCCTCGGGGAATTCGATCCCCCGTTCGATGAGCCATCGACGTCGGTAGATCTTGTTGACACTCACGGTGTCGGCGATGAGGTCGGGCCGTTCATCGATGCTCTCAAGGACCCCGGGCTCGTGCAGGTCAGCGCGCCACCGCTTCGTCGCACCTGACTTGGCCTCCACCCGTTCAACGACGCCGCATCCGAGATCCGCATCAGAGCCCTCAACCGCGAGGAGCAGGTTCTTCGCGGCATGTCGCTCGTACTCGTCATCGGAGTCGCAGAACATCACCCAGGTGCCGGTGGCCTCCCGGATGCCCCGGTTGCGTGGGCCACTGCAGCCGCCGGAGTTCACATCGAGGCGCACGTAGCGGATCCTCAAGTCGCCCGACATCGCGGCCTGGACGACGCCGGCGGTACCGTCGGTCGATGCGTCATCGACCACGATGATCTCGAGGTTGCGCAGGGTCTGGCGGCTCAGCGACGCCAGTGCCCTCGGCAGCCGGGCGGCATCGTTGAACGTGATGAGCACGATGCTGACGTCAGGCAACCCGCTCACTGCACTCATCCCCGCCTCGCGTGCTCGGCCCGTTCGATGAGCTCCCGTGCCCGCGCATCGAAACTATGCTCCCGCGCAATCGTTACTGCGAGCTGAACCCTCGCTGAACGGTCAGCGAACTCACTCGCAGGGGCCCGGCAAAGAATCGATCGCAGTTCCTCGGCACTTGCGTAGGTCCGAACCACATCGCCGAAGACCTCGCCGAGGCCCGCGGCGGGATCGCTCACGATCCTCGTGCCGGTCGCTGCGGCGTCGAAGAGCCGGTTCGACAGGAAGCCCTCGGCCGCCATGTCCGGCCAGTGGTCGTTCAGGACGATGCCGGCGCTCGCATACGCGGCGGGCAGCTGTTCGTTCGGGAGGAAGTCGCCCCGGATCCGATCAGCGGGCAGGTAGGCCTCCCAGCCCACCCCGTAGATCGCGAGCTCGGCACCGCAGGCAACCGCATCGCGGACGATCGGCCGGTACTCGCCGCGCGTCGATCCGACGAAGAGGATCGGCTCCCCCGCATCGGGCGGGCCTGCTAACGGCGAGAACCGCTCGGGATTCGTGGCCTGGAGCAGCGGGATCGCCCCGAGCTCAGCGGCACGCGACCAATGGTTGCTCGCGGCGAAGACTTGGTCGTAGGCCGCGGCCTCGTCGGAGCCGACGAGCTCGGGATGCGAGATCACCCAGAGCATCCAGGTGGCCGGCCCCGGCCGCGGCGTCACCTTTCGCAGGCCCCGCAGGACGAGGACGACGTCGTCGGCGTCACGCGCCGGGGATTCTGCGCCGCCGCGGGCGACGACCCTTGCCTGCTGCCCCTGCGACCTGAGTGCGCGCACGAGATCACGGGCGAACCAGGTATCGCCCCACTGCTCGCCTGCCTCGCCGGCGGGGGCGGCGGTCACCACCGACCATCGCAGCCCGCGACGACGACGGGGCAAGCCCGGCATTCGTGGGACCGGCGGCAGCCTCATGCCGGCCGCTCGCTCACGAGCCCGCGCCCCCGCGCAGGAAGCCCGCGCCCCAGGCGCCGTGCATCGTCGCGTAGACGGCCGGGAGCCATCGGGCCGACCTCCACGGCAGGCGCGGCGCGGCGCGCATCGACTGGGCGCTCGCCGCGAGATTCGCCAGCAGGTAACAGGCGGGCGCGGCGAAGCCGAGGAAGGCGAGCCATCCGATCCCGGTCACCAGGCCGGCCACCCCGAGCACGACACCGATCGCGATGCCGAGCACTGCAACGGGGGCCGCGAGGTAGCGGAGCGACAGGGTGTCGGGATGGCGGCGGGCGACCTCCCGGCGCCATCGGCCGTAGTCGTGGTACTGGCGGGCGAGGGAGGAAATGGTTGGCCGGGGCCGGTAGGTGACCTCCATGCGCGGGGTGAACCACACGACGCCGCCGGTCTGCCGGATGCGCAGGTTCATCTCCCAGTCCTGCGCACGTTCCATGCTCTCGTCATAGCCGCCGACGCGATCGAGGGCCTCACGGCGGAAGCAGCCCAGGTACACCGTGAGGGCAGCACCCGGCTCACCACCAACGTGGAAGGAGGCGCCGCCGACGCCGAACCTCGAGGTCATTGCCCGCGCCACCGCGCATTCGAGGTCGGTCGTGCCCTTCGCCGCCATGATGCCGCCCACATTGTCGGCGCCGGTCTCCTCGAGCACCTCGACGCCGGTGCTCACGTAGTCGGCCGGGATCATCGCATGGCCGTCGACGCGGACGACAACGTCGCCGGTCGACCTGCCGATCGCGGCATTCAGCCCCGATGGCGTCTTGCCCGTCGGGTTGTCGACAACGTGCACGTTCGAGTGCTCAGCCGCGATCGAGTCGGCGATCGCTCGCGTGCGGTCCTTCGATGGGCCGACCGCGATGACGACCTCGAGCGCACCTGAGTAGTCCTGCGCGAGGATCCCGTCGACCGCGTGGCGCAGGTGGCGCTCCTCATTGATGACGGGCATGATCACCGACACCCGTGCCGGCTCGACGCTCATGCCGGTGCCGTCCCGAAGGCGTCATGGGCGATGAGCCCCGGCCACTGCCCGACGTTCTCGGTGAGGAAGTGCTCGTCGCTCACGATTGCGGTGTGCGCTTCGCCGTGGCGGACGTAGACGTAGCCGAGACCGTGCGTTCGGTAGACGAGGCCGCCGATCCGCTTCACCTGCTCGATGAGCGCGCGATCGATCGACTTCGCAACCGGGCGCCAGCCACCCGCCTCCAGCAGGTCGGCCTTCGAGATGAGCATGGTGCCGCCGGCCACGAAGGTCGCGTACGACTCGGCCGGATAGGCGGGGCGGAAGGCAGTGATGTCATCAGCCTCGACGTGGATCCAGTCGAGCGCCTTGCCGACGAGCTGCGCGCCCGAGTACATGCGGGCGAGCACAAGATCCCATACATGCTCCGGCGCATAGTGATCGTCGTCGTCGACCTTCGTGATGAGCACTCCGTCCGCGCGGTCGCAGGCCGCCTGCATCGCCCGACCGAATGGCACGTCACGATCGATTCGATGGACGACAACCTCGCGGCGACCGGCCGATACGGGAGAAGACCTGAGACCTGTGCGCTCGATGAGCCCGGCGACCTCGCGATCGTCGATGTCGACCCCGTGAAGCCCGATGACCACCTGCATGGATGGATAGTCCAGCCGGGCGATCTGCGAGAGGGCGTGCGCGAGGAAGCGGTCGCGGTGCGTGACGAGCACGACGGACACGGCCGGCCAGGCATTGAGGGCGGCTGCCGGGGAGTGGGTGCGCAGGGCGTCGCGGCGAGCTCGCACCGAGGCCAACTGCCAGCCGAGGTCATCGCCCTTCTCCGGGAGGTCCCCGGCGGCCGCGTCCGACACGACGACCACCCCCGCAGCCTCGAGCTGGGCCCGCCAGCGCACGGGCAGGATGCCGCCTGCCCGAACGGCGCTCACCGGCCTCAGCCGGTGGACGTCAGTTGGCGAGAGATCTCCGCGCGCGCGGACCTCGCCGCCGGGGGTTTCGATGACGAGGCACTCGCTGACAATCGATGCGGTGGAGACGTGGCCGGGTGCTAGCGACCGCCGGCCGACCGGGCGGTGCACGGCGGGGTCGACGACGATGTCGAAGGCTGCCCCGTCCAGATCCCAGCCGCGCTCGGAGATGATGAGGGTCCGGGCGCGGGTCGAAGGCTGGGACTGGTCCGCGGGAACCGGTTGCGGCACTGCCGGTGCGACAAGGGTGTCGGTTCGCCTGAGGTGGCGGCTCGGCTTCTCCCCTGCTGACAGGACATCGATGATCGCCGACGCGAGCGCGGCCGCCGACGCCGGCAGTCCGGGGCAGATCGTCATGAGCGGCCCCGCATCGAGGTGCGTCGGCCGAAGCATCCGCATGACCGCGGCCACGAGGATCGCGGGATCGACCGGCTCGATGACCGAGAGGCTGACAGCAGCGCCGCTCCCGCGAGGGCGAAGTGAGCAGGCACTGAGGCCCGCGAGTCCAGGGGATCCAACCCAACCCTTCGGAGGACGCCACGTGCCGACCCGCACTCGGACGCCGCGCACCCGGGCTTCCCCGACGAGGCCGATCGCGACGGGGCCCAATGACCAGACCCCGGGCACGGACAGGTGTAGCACCCCGCCCCTGCTACGCAACCTGTCGAACCGAGGCAATCCCACCCCGTCAGCGTAGAGGTCCAAGCCGCGGTGATCGCGGACCCGACCCGGAGTCGGCGGTAGCCTTTACGACATGACCTTGCGACTTTCCGTCATCGGGACCGGCTACCTCGGCGCGACCCATGCCGCGTGCATGGCCGAAC
>JBMOKH010000290.1:0-2879 GCA_049315365.1 Candidatus Nanopelagicales bacterium | reverse complement strand
CGAGCATCTACTACCCCTACTACGCGGATTCGGGCCATGCGGTGGCAGCGAGCCAACCGGAGAAGCTGAACGGCGACGTTCGAGCGTGGCTCGCCTGCACGGCCGACAAGACCTGCTCGTCGGTCAGCCGGTGATCTCGCGGGCGGATGCGACGTCTGCCCAGACCTGCGCCATGAAGCTCTCGACGTCCGGGAACACCGCCTGCGGCCGCAGGTAGTCGATGAACTCGACCCGGACCTGCTGGCCATAGAGATCAAGGCCCGTCCGGTCGATCGCATACGCCTCGATTCGGTGATCCTCGCCAGCGAACTGCGGGTTGGGCCCGATCGAGATCGCCGCCGGCATCCGCTCGCCGCCGGCATCGAGCCATCCGGCGTAGACGCCGTCGGCGGGGATGACCGGATTGCCCTCGGGTCGCAGGTTCGCCGTCGGGATCCCGAGCTCGCGGCCCCGGTGATCGCCGTGGACCACCTCGCCCTTCACGGCGTACGCGCGGCCGAGGATTCGATTCGCCTCGGTGATCTCACCTGCCGCAAGGTGCTGGCGGATACGTGTGCTGGACCAAGGCTCGCTGTCGGATTCCAGCGGCACCGCCAGCACCTCGAAGCCGAGCGTGGATCCCAGCTCCCGCAGCACCTCGACGTTGCCCGCCGCGTGCGCGCCGAACACGAAGTTCTCGCCCACGACGACCACTCTCGCTCCGAGCCGGTCGAGGAGCTCGCGCTGCACGAACTCCTCAGCGGTGAGGCCGGCGAGGTCCTCGTCGAAGCGGAGAACGTCCACCTCATCGGCGCCCGCGGCACGCAGCAGATCGACGCGGCCCTCGATCGTCGCAAGCGACTTCGGCGCACCAGCCGGCCGGAGCACGACAGCCGGATGCGGCCAGAACGTGACGGCGACAAGGGGCAAGCCCGTGCGGTCGGCTTCGACACGGGCCTGAGCGATGAGCGAACGATGGCCCCGGTGGACCCCGTCGAATACGCCGACGCAGACCACGGACCCGCTCACCTGACCTCCGACCACGGACGCCACCCTATTCCGCGAACACGGCGAGGTACTTGGCGTCGCCTCCGCGCCGCTGGGCCAGGGCCAGCAGCCGACCCTGATCCGTGACGAGGGCAACCGGCTCGGCGGGCAACGAGACCGCCCCGGTCGGTTCGGCCCACGGAATGATCCGCCCGGTCCGAATGAACTCCGCCTCGGCGTTCGTGACCTCACGGGTCCGAAAGGCCCGCGCCGCCACGGCATCAAGGCCCATGAGATGGGCGGCCGGGTCGGCCGAGTCCGTGAACGCCTGCAGGCTGACCACCTCGTCCTGCGACCACGATCCCACGCGCGATCGCCGCAGGGCAGTGAGGTGCCCTCCGACCCCGAGCACCGCCCCGAGGTCTCGGGCGAGCGCACGCACGTAGGTGCCGGTACTGCAGTTCACGACGACATCTAGGTCAATGAAGTCCAATCCGCGTCGAATGGCCTGAACGTCAAAGCCCTGGACCGTCACGCGCCGGGACTTGAGCACGACATCCTCACCGGCTCGAACGAGGGCATGAGCACGCTTGCCGTCGACCTTGATCGCGCTTACCGCGCTCGGCACCTGATCGATCTCGCCAGTGAGCACGCTGACCTCGGCCGCGATCGCCTCATCGCTGATCGAGCGAAGGACCACCGGCTCCGCGGTCGACAGCACGTCGCCCTCGAAGTCGTCCGTCACCGTGGCCGCACCGAGTCGGATCGTGGCGAGGTACTCCTTGTCACTGAGCGCGAGGTACCCCAATACGCGCGTCGCTCGTTCGACCCCGAGGACGAGGACACCCGTTGCCATCGGGTCGAGGGTTCCGGCGTGGCCCACCTTGCGAGTGTGGAGCGTGCGACGAACGACGCTCACCACGCCATGCGAGGTGATGCCGCTCGGCTTGTCGATGAGGAGGAGTCCCGCAGGAATCACGGGGTCTCGTCGGCGCCTTCGGTGGTCGAACCCGGCGCGGGCTCCGCACTGCCGGCGTGGTCGTCCGCGTCCTGTTCCACTTCCTCGTCATCCTCCTCGACCCGAGGGTGACGGTAGGGATCAGCCTCCCCCGCGTACTGCGCGCCGACGGCCTGCTCGTGCACGTGGGCATCGGCCTCCGCTGCGGCACGGAGCAACTCCTCGACCAGCTTGGCGTTCTCGGGGATCGCGTCGGGGACGAAGGCCAGGGACGGGGTGAACTTCAGTCCGGTCTGGCGGCCGACCTCGGTGCGGAGCATGCCCCGCGCCGACTCGAGGGCCGCCGCCGTGCTCTGTCTCGATTCATCGTCGCCGAACACGGTGTAGAACACGGACGCATCCCGCAGGTCCGTGCTCACTCGAACGTCGGTGATCGTCACGAAGCCGAGCCGCGGATCCTTGATGCGCCGCTCGACCGCCTCCGCCACGATGACCTTGATACGGTCCGCCATCTTGCGCTGCCGCGCCTCGCTGCTCATTTCCAGCCTCCTTGACCGGCGAATTCCATACTCCGGAAACATCAACAATCAACGTCCGCCCACCCCCTCCCCCGTTTGTCCCATGAACTGGGCGAAACGGGGGAAACACCGGGGAATCGGGCCGAATTGTGCCGGATGACCCATGTCGTGGGACAAACGGCACGGGGGTCTGGACTAGGGCTTGCGCGGCTTCTCGCGCATCTCGAAGGTCTCGATGACATCCTCGACCTTCACGTCTTGGAAGTTACCCAGGTTGATGCCGCACTCGTAGCCCTCGCGGACCTCCGTGACGTCATCCTTGAATCGGCGCAGTCCCGCAATGGCGATGTTCTCTGCCACCACGACGCCGTCGCGGATGAGACGCGCCTTGCTGTTGCGCCTGATATCCCCGGACTGCACGAGGCAGCCGGCGATCG
>JBMOKH010000045.1:0-12924 GCA_049315365.1 Candidatus Nanopelagicales bacterium | reverse complement strand
CCGCCGCATGGACGAGGGTCGAATCGCTCATCGACGTGCCGACGGCAAGGAGGTGGCCGATGAGCATCCTGGACTGCAGCACTCCGGCCAGAGGCCGGCGGAACGCCTGCATGGCAACGAACTGGTCGCGGGACAGAACCAGCTGCCCCCTCGTGAGATCGCCGTGCAGCTTGAGCACCCGAGTTCCTGCCCCGGAATCCTCATCCCACGGCAGGACCGCGATCGGTGAACCGGTGATCGCTTCGGCTGCCCGTTCGAACGCCTGGTCGTAGTTCGTCGTGATGGTGAGCGGGCAGCGGAGGTTGGCGATGAGCCCATGTGTGAGGGAATGTCGAGGCGTGGCGAGCAGGCGCGCGAGCGCATCGCTGAACCAGACCGTGCCACCGGCCTCGATGAGGAGGGTCGCCGCATCGGTGGGGTCCAGGCCCGTCAGGTCCATCCGGCTGAGCCCGGGATCATCGAGTGACCGCACCAGCTCCCTGAGCAGCTCGTCCCACATCGGCAGGCCCAGGGCCGCGCTCGCCCCCGCGCCGAACATAACGGCCAACTCCCCTGCCCGGCCCGCCGCGACCGCCCTCTCAAGCCAGTCCGCGACGACGCCCGTCGACGTTGCGCTGAACCGCGTGCGGCGCTCATGCTGCAGTGCGGCGATGCTGCTGGAGTCCCGCGTGACGATGACGAGGTCGAATCCGCCAGCGGGACTTCGGTCGAAGTGATCGCCGATCGCGTCCAGGAGCGAGGCGATGACCTCGCCGGTGCGGCCGCCGAGACCCGCTCGCCCGACCCCGACGAGCGGCATGGCCACGAGGGGCCGGGAGCGGAAACGAGTCCTCAGACCCCGCACCTCGAGAGCGTCGAAGGCGGCCTCGAGCCGGCGGATCATCGAAGCTACGTCGTTGTCGATGTTGCCCCCGGCGACGTTGACCGCGAGCACCGGCCCTGCCGGGGCCTCATTCACCCAGGCGTGGCCTTCGGCCTCGAGGAGCCGCTCCTCTTGCCGCAGTTGGCTGGTCCGGCCGTCGCGATCGACACCAACCGCCCACGCCCAGTGGTCCTCGACGCTGCCGTAGGAGTCAGTGGGTATCAGGTGCGCATCCGCATCGATCAGGCTCAGGTCCCCCTGCAGCGCGAACAGGTGCCGCGGGCGGCCCCGGAGGACCGCCTCCACCTCAGTCAATTGCATGCTCGCCGCACCGCCCTTCGTCCGCCCGCCTGGGAGCCTACGGGCCGGAGACGAGCCCTGAGCTGTATTGGCGCTACCGCGTTCATCCCATCACGATGCTGTCCGCCTGGCCGCCACGGTACGCTCCTGCTTCAAGCCACGTAGTCGGGTCGCTCAGGTAGTGCCCAGACCCTGACCGGTCTGCACTAATGGCACGGCGCCTCGGATCGGAGACGACCAAGTGAAGGCCATGCAGAACGCCGGTGCAGTTGCATTGCTCATCATCGCGGTCGGTGCCGGCTCAACGGCGCTTCCCGCGCAGGCTGCGACGTCCTCGTCCGTAATCGCGGCCTACTCGATAGCGGCTCCGATTTCGACCGCGCCGTCGGGCCTCGTCGCCCGGGCCATCGTCGCCGCCGGCGTCGACTGCCCCACCCTCGACGTCACTTCCGTTGGCGGCGCCGCCCGGTCGATCACGATGCGCGAGCGCCCACGGCCCGATCGCACCTCACCCGCCTTCGACTCCCTGACGGTGTGCTCATCGGTCATGCCGCGGGGCTCGGTGAGCGCGTCCATCGAGGGGCGCCCCATCCCCGCTCGGATGCCGGCACGGACGACCCGGCTGGCGCTAATGGGCGACAGCGGCTGCCGCATCACTGCTTGGGAGGTTCAGGACTGCGCCGACCCCGACGAATGGCCGCTTGCCCGGATCGCGAACGAGATCGCCAAGGAGCGTCCCGACGCGATCATCATGAACGGCGACTACTTTTACCGCGAGACTTCCTGCCCGGCAGCCGACCAGGCGCTCTGCGGGTCGAGCCCCTCACCGGTGACCGGCATGCCGTTCACCGACAGCGCCTACGGGTGGCTCGCGGATGTCTTCGTCCCGATGGCCCCCATGCTCAGCGTCGCTCCCCTTATCGCCATTCGCGGCAACCACGAGGCCTGCTACCGCGGCGGCAACGGCTATTTCTACTTCCTCGATCCGCGGGAGGGCACTTCGGGCGCGTGCGCGCCCGTCGACGTGAATGGCACGCTCACCGCCGCGCCGACGCTGCCGAGTGACACCTACGCAATCGACCTGCCGGTGGCCGCCGGCCGCACCCTGCGCATTGCCGTCGTCGACTCCGCCGGCGGCAACGACTCCGCCGTCGATGCCTATGCCGCCATCTTGCGCCCCGCATACGCCAAGGCCGCCGCGCTGACCACGCCACGGACCGGCCGCGAATCGTGGCTCGTCACTCACCGACCGATCTTCGGGATCCTGCCCACGGTCTTCGCCACGCCGGGCCAGCCCTTCAGCCAATGGTCGTCGTATGATCAGGGCGCCGCCGCGTACGGCCTGCTCGATTCGTACGACATGATCTTCTCCTCGCACCAGCACCTCGCGCAGGCGGTGCAGCTGCCTGGGCTGCCGGGCCAGCTCATCCTCGGCAACGCCGGGACCGAACTTTATCCAACGATCGGCTACTCCCTGCCGACCACGGCCTACACCGTCGGTGAGGGCAAGACCTACCCCATGCCTAGCTGGGCATGGGTCGACGTGAAATTCGGGTACGCGATGGCGACACCCAATGAGACTGCCGGATCGTGGCGGCTGGACATGAAGGCAACGGACGGGAGCCCTTTCGCCCGTTGCGGGGTGCGTGACCGCTCGCTCTATTGCGCATCGACGCCGTAGAGGCCCATTGCCGCCGAGCTCGGCCTGTGAGGGCCTTGGTCCCCTCGCAGACGGACGTTTGCCCCTGATCCTCCAGCCTCGCGCACGCTTCACTTGAGCAGAACGTGAGCATGGGTCTGGTTTGCTCGGGGGTGCGCCGTGGATCGCATGAGGGCCGGAAGTCGGCGAGGGCTTGCCCGACTCGGGATATCGACGGGCGCTGCGCTTATCGGTGCCTTGATGCTGTGCGCGCTCGGCGCGCCCGTGCGGGCCGATACCCCACTGCCGCCCATCAGGTCGGAGCTTTCAAGCCAATTGTTCATCAATGGCGCCAAGACCGCGGCACTGTCCCCTCGCTGGCCGATGTCCGCCCCCATCAACTGGACGGTCGACCCGGCAAACATCGAGGCCTCCGGCGCGCAGGCTCCCGCCGAGATCGAACGCTGGCAACGGGTGATCGGCTTCCTCGCGCAGGCGACCGGCTACCGATTCAACTACGTGCCGGTGCGACCCGGACAGGCCGCCCACGTGCCGGGGGCCGACCCGACTATCGCGGGCATCAATGTCGTCATCACGTACGAAAGCGGCGACCAGCGCCCGGGCCTGCTGGTTGCCGGCGTCATCGCCGAAGCTTCGCTCACCTGGCTTGAGACACCCGCTGATGCATCCGGGTGGGCAGACCGAAGGGCAGTCGCTGGTGCCATCATCATGGACTACCCGGATCTGGGAGCCCAGGGTTGCGGTCGCTGGATGACCCTCGAGGACAGGGTCGGCCTCATGGCCCATGAGTACGGCCATGTCATGGGACTGGGCCACAGCAGTGATCCGCGCTCGGTGATGTTCCCGTATTGGCTCGCGGGCCGCGGCGACTACACCGCGTCGGATCGCCTGGCGCTGGTTGACCTGGCCGGGCAATCGCGTTCATGACCAATCGCCTGCAACGCGTGCCCGCGGCGCTGGGCAGGCATGGACCCAACTAGCCGGGCGCGGGTTTTGCGGAGGCCGCCGCCCTCGCCATCACGCTCGCACCGCTCACGAGTCCCTTGCGCCACGGCGGCACCCCGTCCATCTCGATCTCGAGGCTGAAGCTCAGGAACGTGCGGATCAGGACGATGATGCCGAGCACGAGCACATTGTCGAGCGTCGGCGCGACGGCCACCGTGCGGATCAAGTCGCCGGCGACGAGGATCTCGAGGCCGAGCAGGATCGCTCCGCCAAAGGACTGCCGCATGACCCGGTAGGCCAGGCCACCGTCCCTTCGCCGCCGGTAGTCCCGAAGCGAGATCCACAATGACCACAGCAGGCCCGCGAAGAGAACGCCGGCGGCAATGACCTCGAAGACTTGCGCGACGACGAGCATCACCTGGGTGTACGTCTCCTCGTTCATGAGTGCTGTCTACACCAGAACCGGCCCGCGAGTGCCGCGCCACGTCGCTCAGCGGATTCGCGCAGACCGATCTCGTGACGACGCGTTAACTCGCTACCGGGCCAGCGGGTTCACCCACCGTACGTCCGAGAACCGCGCGAAATCCGTGTCAGCCGAATAGACGGTCGCGCCGTATTCCAGGGCCAGCGCGGCGAGGTGTGCGTCGTTGACGAGATCTCCGCCGACCCCCGCGGGCACGAGCAGTGAGCGCAGGCCGTGCGGGTGGCGGGCTGTGGGCTGAAGGACCTGCACGTGCGGTGCCGTGAGCCACCGCTCGATCTCGTCGAGCAGGTCGACGACCGCAACCGGGCGGTTCATGATGCGCGCCGACGACATCACCCGGACGTATGCGACGAGGACGAGCCAGCTCAGCCCCACCGACTCGTCGCCATTGAGCACTGCGGTCCACCACTCTCGGGCGCGTTCATGGAACAGCGACCCGCTGTCCGAGGCGTAGATGAGGAGGTTCGCATCGGGGACGATCATTTGCCTTGGGACCCTTGGGCCAGATGGCGTGTCACTGCTCCGAAGTGCTCGTCATCCATCTCGGCGACGAGGTCCAGGGCCTTCGTAAGGTCGATGCCCTCGCGCAGCCCGGCATCGAAGGTTCGGACGACCATCGGGCTGCGAGGCGGTTCGGACTCTGCGGCCAGGCCCCTGCGCAGGCAGGCATTGACGACCTCCTTGAAGGGCCGGCCCGTGGTGCGAGCCTTGTCCTGCAGCGCCATGGCGAGATCATCGTCCAATGTCAGTGTCGTCCGCATTTCCCAAGGCTAGCCTGAGGGCATCAAGGCATCATTATTGACACATCATGATGCCTTCTGGGCTCGGCATTGGTTCGGGGGATGATCCACCGGCCATCGCTACCGTGGGGTCATGGAACTCCCCGAGCTCGGCTGGCTGCCGTGGCGGCAGGCGCTCGTCATCGCGGCCGTCGTTGCCGTCTGCTCCCTCGCTCTCAGCCTTGTCCGCCGGCGCTCGGCCCAGACCCGTCCCCGCCTGGACGCAACGATCCTCGTCATGAGGGAACTCGCCCTCATCCTCGGCCTCTACGCCGCATGGCAGTACGTCGGCTCGCTGTCGATCGGCGGCCTCGAGCAGGCCGATGCCGCCGGCCTATGGCTCGCCGACCTCGAGGCCGCCCTGCGCTGGCCGAGCGAGGCCGCCATCCAGCAGACAGTCCTCGGCAACGACGCGATCATCCACCTCGCAGACGTCTACTACACCGGCCTGCACATCCCGGTCTTCGTGATCACGCTCATCTGGGTACTCCTCATGCGCCGCGATCACTGGGCCTTCACCCGAACGACAGTCGCCTTCCTGATGGCGATGTGCCTGCTCATCCAGCTCAAGCCCGTGGCACCCCCGAGGCTCCTGCCCAGCCTCGGCATCGTCGATACCGCGCTCGAGAACGGCCGGTCGGTGTACGCGCTCGTGCCGGGCGCCAACGAGTATGCGGCCATGCCATCCGTCCACATCGCCTGGGCCGCCGCCGTGGCGATGATCGTCATCATCGCGGTGCGCAGCACATGGCGCTGGCTCGTACTGCTGTACCCCCTCGCCACGCTGTGGGTCGTCATCGTGACTGGCAACCACTTCATCATCGACGGCGTCGTCTCCGTCATCCTGCTCGGCCTCGCAGCGGGCCTCGCCCTCCTCATCCCCTCGCAGCGGCCGCCGCTCCCCCGCTGGGCAATCGCCACGACCTGATTCCGCCCGGCCCGCTTCGCCGCGTACAGCGCCTCGTCCGCGTGGGCGATGAGGTCACCGATGCTCTCGGCCTAGCGCACCAGCGCCACGCCGATGCTGAGCGACGTGACGACCTGCGCATGGTCAACGGACACGGACACGGCGGCCGCGTTACGGATCTCCTCCGCGACGGCAACAGCCTCATCGAGACTGTGGGTACCCGTGAGGACGACGAGGAACTCATCCCCGCCGATGCGGGCGGCGGCATCATCGCTGCGCACGGGGCAGATGAACGAATGCGATGCCGTGTGACCGATATTCATTCACCTGACCCGGATTCGGGGCCGGATGGAAGGGGGGTTGGGCTTGGGTTGGCCGATTGGGCCTTGCGCTGCCTCCGCTTGCGTAGGGCTGCCCTCGCGGTTCCGGCAAGGGCCAGGGCGATGACCACCGCCGCTGTGAAAAGGGCGGCTGCGATGGCCGCAGCGATCCACGGGTTGAAGATCGCGGTGATGACGACGCCGACGATCGCGGCGTCCTCCGCGACTGACACCACCACATTGCTCGCAGGCTCCGGCGAGGTGTTCACCGCCAGCCGCGTCGTCGCCTTCGCGAGGTGGGTGATGAGCGCGACGATGCCGCCGCCCGCCGCGATCACCGCACTCGGCAGGTCGACGGTCGGCGAGGCGATGAGCAACGCCACGACGCCGCCGGCGACCGGGCGGATCGCCGTGTTGAAGACATCCCACGCCGAGTCGAGCCACATGATCTTGTCCGCGATCGCATCGATGACGACGAGGACCCCGAAGACGAGGAGGACGTCGACCCGCTCGAACGCGACGGGGACGTCGAGCTCGGTGAGCCGCCCGAGGATGCCCATGAGGAAGACGAGCAGGTACGGATTGATACCGCTTGCCCAGGCCGCCGTGAATGCCAGGGGGATCGCCGCTTCCACGATCACATTCTCCCCCGGCAGGCCCGCCTAGGTCAGCCCGACGCCCCAAGCGGCCGGCGGAATAGGTCGATGACCACCTCGGAGGCCATGCCGGCCGATTCGTAGAGCGCCGTCGCGCCTGTCGTGTTGTCGCTGTCGACCGTGAGGCATGCCTGCTCGCGGCCGCGCCGCGCCGCTTCAGCAAATGCGCACTGCAGGAGCCATCGGCCGATGCCGAGCCCTCGGGCATTCGGGGCCACACCGAGGCTTCGCACGTACGCGGCATTCACGCCGTCGCGGGAGTGATCCTGCGTGATCTCGGCGACCGGCTCGCCGTCGAGCCAGGCCAGCCACCACAGGTCGGGCGCGGCGTCCTGCCGGTCCTTATGCCAGGCCAGCCACTGCTCATAGGGGCGCGCAACAGACCCGAAATGCTCGGCGAAGGCAGAATCATGGATCGAGTGGAGCAGTCGCCGGTCACCCTCGCTCGCCGCGACAGACCTCGTCACCCCCGCCGGCGCCTCGGGCTCGGCCAACGGGTAGCCGGCGAGATCGATACCCATCTGCCAGAAGCGACGCACCGGACGGTAGCCGCTCGCCTCGAGCACGGCGCACGCGGCAACGTCATTCACGAGCGCCCCGGCCTCCATCTGCCAACCGGGCTCCCCCTCGCTCAGCCGGCCGCCGGCAGCGATCCCCATCGCGGCGAGCGGGGCGAGCACATCGGTCTCCATGCCGGGAAGGCAGTAGGCATCGGCGAAGACCAGCCTCGCAGCGTTGTCGCGCTCGATGACGAGCACGCCGACTGGCTCGCCGTCGTCGCCCTCGACAAGCCGGTGCTCGTCCCGCGCGGCATCTGGGCTGGCTATCTGGAATCGCAGGCTCTCCCTGCTGCTCTCCACCCGGCCGATCATCGCGAAGTCCGACTCCGAGACGACCTCGTACGCGCGGTCCACGTCAGGGCCGTCGAGGAAGCCGTCGACCATCGTCAGGCCGATCGGCCGGCACCGCATTGGGGCCTTGATCGCCATGTCGTCCTCTCCCATCCTTGCTCCTGCCTGCGGCTCGATTCAGCCCTTCGACTCGAATCAGCGGACTCCACCCTAGGAGTGCCGCGCCCCCATCGGGGGATGGTGCCCCAATCTGACGATGGCGACCCCATTGGATGATGTACCCGTGAAGACTGCCAGATGGGCCGGGGCGAGATGAGCCGCTACGCCGTCCTCATCCTCCCCTCCGCCAACCGGGTCTATGCCGATGCCGCCATCGCCCTGACCCAGGCCGAGCTGGGCGCCTTCAATCAGTCGGTCCTCGGCGGGCGCATCGGCGCGATTGCAACCGAGTGCATCGGCGGCGTGCCGTACGTCAGCTTCGAGTGCGACGACATCGGCGACCGGGATATCTCGTTCCTTGCCAACCTCTCGTCGTTGTACGCCCTGTTCGCGGTCGAGGACGAACTGCTGCGCCCGGTCACCGCGCGAGGCCTCGACCGGCTCGACGACGACCTCATCACCATCCAGAAGTACTCCGGCAAGACGAATGAGCAGTTCACCAAGCTCCTCCTCAACGTGACGGTCCTCGCCTCCGACTTCGCGAGCGGCATGCTCAACCGCAGCCTCACCGTGCTCGACCCGCTCTGCGGCAGGGGAACGACGCTCAACCAGGCGCTGATGTACGGCTGGAACGCCTACGGCATCGAGATCGACGAGCGGGATGTCGATGCCTACGCGGTGTTCATCCAGCGCTGGGTGAAAGAGAAGCGGCTCAAGCACCGGGTGGAGTACGGGCCCGTTCGGCGCGACCGCCGCGTCGTCGCACGCCGGCTGGAGCTCTCGTTCGCCGCGAGGAAGGACGACTACAGGGCCGGGATCGTCCAGCGGCTCGACGTCGTGAACGCCGACACCTCGTCGCTCCCCGAGTTCTTCCGACCAGCGTCCGTCGACCTCGTCGTGATGGACGCACCATACGGCGTGCAGCATGGCAGCCGCACGAAGGGCCGTGAGCTCTCCAGGAGCCCGCTCGAGCTCATCGCCGACAACGCCCCCGCCTGGGCCCGGGTGCTGAGGCCGGGCGGGGCGGTCGGCATCGCCTGGAATACCCACGTGGCCAGGCGCGACGATGCTGCGGAGGCCCTCGAGTCCGCCGGCCTGCGGGTGGTCGAGCCCGGCGCGCAGGTGGGCTTCAGTCATCGCGTCGACCAGGCGATCCAGCGAGACATCATCATCGCCCGCAAGGCACGCGATTGAGCGATGGGATTCGCGCGCATCCGACGTAGGATCGAATCGCCATGAAGCCGCCGCACCGATTCCCGTCCCCCCGCCCATACCGATTCGCAACCGCGCTCATCGCGGCAGCGGGCCTCGCAGTCGGCGCGCTCGTCACCGGCATCGCCCCGGCCGCGCCCGCGAGCGCCCGGGTGCCACAGGTCGAGCTCCCCGCACCCGGCGCCTGCCCGGTCGACCCCCGATTCAAGAAGCATGACTTCCGGGCGATGTGGATCGCCAGCGTCGCGAACGTCGACTGGCCCTCCCGTCCTGGCCTGTCCGCCCAGACCCAGCAGGCCGAGTTGCGCGCCTGGCTCGACCTCGCTGTCAAGAACAACTTCAATGCGGTCGTCCTTCAGGTACGGCCAGCGGCCGACGCCATCTGGCCATCGTCATTCGAGCCCTGGTCCACCTGGCTCACCGGCAAGCAGGGCAAGGACCCGGGCTACGACCCGCTCGCGTTCGCCGTCGACGAGGCCCACAAGCGGAACCTCGACCTGCACGCCTGGTTCAACCCCTATCGGGTGAGCATGAACACCAAGCTGGGGAGGCTCGCCCCGAGCCACCCCGCGCGCGCCCACCCGGACTGGATCGTGCGCAAGGACGGAAAGCTCTATTACAACCCGGGCATCCCGGAGGTTCGCGAGTTCGTCACAAACGCGATCATGGATGCCGTCACCCGCTACGACGTCGACGGAGTCCACTTCGACGACTACTTCTACCCGTATCCCGGATCGGGCCGGCCCTTCCGCGATGCCAAGGCCTTCGCCGCCTACGGCGGCGCCTTCCCATCGAAGGCCGACTGGCGTCGGGCGAACATCGATGCCCTGATCAAGGGACTCCACGACCGCATCAACGCGGTCAAGCCGTGGGTGCAGTTCGGTGTGTCGCCCTTCGCGGTCTGGCGCAACGACTCGACCCATGACGATGGATCGAGGACGAAGGCCGGCATCGAGACCTACGACGACCTGTACGCCGACACCCGCCTTTGGGTACGCGAGGGCTGGATCGACTACGTGGCGCCGCAGATCTACTGGACCCGCGGATTCAAGATCGCGCGGTACGGGACGATCGCGCGCTGGTGGGCGCGCGAGGTCGCCTCGGCGGCCGAACTCGGGCACAACGTGGGCCTCTACATCGGCGAGGCCACCTACCGGGCCGGCACGAGCACCAATCGACAGTGGCGCAAGCGACAGGAACTCAGCCGCCACCTTGGCGTCACGGCCCAGATTCCCGAGGTCCGCGGGAATATCTACTTCTCGGCCAAGGACGTGCTCGCCGATCGGCGCGGCACCACGACCGCACTCGTCAAGCGCTGGTACACCCGGCCGGCACTGCTCCCCGTCGTCGGCGACTCGCAGGGATCGGCGCCGCAGGAGGTCACGGCGGTGAGCCGGGACAAAGGATCGCTGCGCTGGACGGGCTCCGACCCGTCCGCGGCCTCATATGCGATCTACCGAGTCACCGGATCGTCACCGGGCGCATGCGATCTCGCCGATGCGCGCAACCTCGTCGCGACCGTGCGCCGGACGGGCGAGGCCATGACCTGGAGCGATCCGGGCAAGGGGGACGCCGTCGCGGACTCCGCCTACGTCGTAACCGCGGTCGACCGCAACGGGCGTGAGAGCGCGGGAGCGGTTGCCCAGCCCTAGCAGCGCACTGAACGTGAGCGGTCCCGAAAGCACCGGCCGCGGACCGGGCGATCAGTCGTGGCTTGCCCAGAACTGGAGCGCCGACACGAGGAGGACGACGGAGCCGACACCGATGTAAATCGATGTCGCGGCCGGCGTGAACGACCACAGGTTCGTGAGCAGGCCCATGCTGCTCACGACGAGCAGAGTCGAGAGCGGCTGGCGCATCGCGAGGAGCGGACCGGACTTCATGATGCGAAAGGCCCGCGAGTTCGCGATGGCCTCGAGCTCCGCCGGTAGTTCGAGCACCTCATCGCGGAGCTTGTCTCGCTGCGCACGGAGGTCATCCCTGTCGGCTGCGATCTCGGCGAGCCTGCTCTCGAGTTCGGCGAGCCGCGCCTGGGGATCTGCCTCGGGCACCTTCTTGGCCGCTGCAGCAGGGGCCTCGGCGACCGATGGCTGGACGTCCGCCGGCACGGGAGCGAATCCTGGCGCGCTGTCGTTGGCACTCGCGCCGGGCAGGTAGGCGATCGACTCGCTGGACTTCTCGGGACTGGACATCATGTGCTCCCTGTCGATTGGTTGATCCGAAGACTGAGCGTGCTGAACGTGAAGGAGTGGGCCCCCTGTGCAGGCCTCGATGGTACCCATCACCGTCGCACGAGGACAGCCTCGAGTCCACCGGGCCGTGCACGCAGCGACGGACCCGACGTCGCCCGGACGAGGGTCGTCGTCCACGTCCGCTTCACCATTTTGCCGCCCGGAAGTCGCACGCCCGAGACCGTGACCGTCACCGGATAGTCGCCGTCAGGGGCCGACCGGTAGGCAGTCGGCAACGCCGCCTCCCACACGATCGTGTTGTCCGCGTAGCCGCTTCGGATCGGATTCACGCGCGTCTTGATCGATGTGCCGTCGGGCCCGGTCATCTTGATCCGGGCACGGCGGAAGTCGGCGTTCGGGTAGGACAGCGACCAGCGCCCGCTCGGCTCGAGCTCCCGTGGGAACGCGCCGGCTGACGGCCACGGCACCCAGGCCTTTCCCCGGTGGGCCGCGAAGTCCTCGGGGATCACGACGATCGTGTTGGACACGTCGGTGTCGCCCGTGCCGATCTCCGTGAGCCCCTGCCACAGCAGCCAGCGCCGGTGTCCGGCGAAGTCATTCGAGGCGCCCGGGTCCTCCATGTAGCCGAGGACGGCGCGGGGTCCGGTCGACTGCAGCACCGGGGCGGGGGGATCCGACCAGCCGAGGGAGAGATTGCCATGGCTTGCGCCGTCGTACCCGGCCTTCGTCCAGCACCTTGCGTCCTTCGAGGGGGTGTGCGTGAGCGAGTCGTTGGCCGCCATGATGAGCGCGGATGCCTGGGCTTCTGCGCTCCTGCTCGGATTGAGGACCACGGGCGGCAGCTGGGCCAGGCCGCGCACGTAGTTCACCGCCGCCAACGTGGCATCGGCATTCGCCTGCGAGATGGTCCCGGGGTCGCAGGCGGCGACATCGCCCGAGAATCCGGTCGGAATCCGCAGGAGCGGCTCGAGGACCGACCGGTACCCGTCGATGACCTGCGCCCGGTCGCCTGGCTCCGCGGCCACGGCAGGGCCGGCCGCCGCCCCGGAAACGGCAGCAACGAGCACGACGCCGATCGTTACTGAGGCGAGCATCAGCCTGCTGGCCTGTGCTCGAGGTATCAGCCTTAGGCGTCGCATCATCGTCACTCCTCAACTCACGGGGCGGCGGACGCCAGCCGTCCCCCTAAGTATCGACTGACCGGGTGTTGACAGGCCACTGACCTGCGACCGAATGAGTGTGGGGTCGCCTTTCACGCGGGTCCGGCAGCGACAGGGATTCGGTCGCGAAGCCACTCAATGAGCTCATCACGTGGCATCGGCATCGCGATCGCGTATCCCTGGACAAGGTCGGCCCCGATCTCGCGGACCGTCCTCAACTGATCGTCGGTCTCGATTCCCTCGGCGACGACAACGGATTGGAGCGCATGCGCCATGTCCACTGCAGCGGTCATCAACTCCCTGCCGTTGCGCGAACCGGCCCGCGTCCCGAGGAACGACTTGTCGAGCTTGATGCACTTCGGCGACAGCGCCTCGAGCAGCATGAGATTGGAGTACCCGGAACCGAAGTCATCGACGCAGATCTCGGCCCCGAGCCT
>JBMOKH010000289.1:0-2890 GCA_049315365.1 Candidatus Nanopelagicales bacterium | reverse complement strand
GGCTGCTGCCGCCCGGGTTCGCCCTCGTCGGGTTCGCCCGGCGCGACTGGGCCGACGAGGACTTCGCCCAGATCGTCCACGATGCGGTCCGAGAGCACTCGCGCACCCCGTTCAATGAGGACACCTGGCGACAGCTCTCCGAGGGGATCCGCTTCGTCGCAGGAGACCTAGCCGATCCCGTTGCCTACGAGGAGCTGAGCAGGGTCGTCGCCGACCTCGACCTGAGCCGCGGCACGAATGGCAACCACGCCTTCTACCTGTCGATCCCCCCGGGCCTGTTCCCGGTGGTGCTCGAGCACCTGAAGACGTCCGGCCTTGCGACGAGCGCACCGGGCGCCTGGCGGCGCGTCGTCATCGAGAAGCCATTCGGCCACGACCTGCAAAGCGCAGAGGAGCTCAACCACGTCGTGGGCGAGGTCTTCCCGTCCGGCTCTGTGTTCCGCATCGACCACTATCTCGGCAAGGAGACCGTCCAGAACATCCTGGCGGTGCGCTTCGCCAACGCCATGTACGAGCCGATCTGGAACAGCAACTACGTCGACAATGTTCAGATCACCATGGCCGAGGACATCGGCATCGGCGGCCGGGCCGGCTACTACGACGGCATCGGTGCCGCGCGCGACGTCATGCAAAACCATCTGCTCCAACTGCTCGCGCTCACCGCCATGGAGGAGCCGCTGTCCTTCTCCCCCGATGACGTGCGGGCCGAGAAGGAGAAGGTGCTCCGGGCGATCCGGCTCCCCAAGGACATCGAGCAGCATTCGTCGCGGGGCCAGTACGCCGCCGGCTGGCAAGGTGGCATCCCGGTGAAGGGCTACCTCGAGGAGGAGGGCATCTCCCCCGACTCCACCACCGAGACCTTCGCTGCGCTGCGCCTCGATGTCGACAACCGCCGCTGGGCGGGGGTGCCGTTCTACCTTCGCACCGGCAAGCGGCTCGGCCGCAGGGTGACCGAGGTCGCGGTCGTGTTCAAGCGAGCACCGCACCTGCCGTTCGCGTCGACTGCGGTCGAGGAGCTCGGCAACAACGCGTTCGTGTTCCGAATCCAGCCGGATGAAGGCATCACCGTGCGCTTCGGATCGAAGGTTCCGAACACCTCGTCGATCGAGGTTCGCGACGTCACGATGGACTTCCAGTACGGCGAGTCCTTCGTCGATTCGAGCCCCGAGGCCTACGAGCGCCTGATTCTCGACGTCCTCCTCGGCGATCCGCCGCTGTTCCCGCGGCATGAGGAGGTCGAGCTCGGGTGGCGGATCCTCGACCCGGTGCTCGAACGGTGGAGCGAGCAGGGGCAGCCGGACCAGTACGTCTCCGGCGGGTGGGGCCCCCACTCGCAGTACGACATGGTGAATCTCGACGGACGAGTCTGGAGGCGGCCATGATTCGGCTCGAGGATACGAGCGGTGGAGCGGTCTCGGCGGCCATCGCAGCAGAGCGCCATCGCATGGGGTCGCCGACCACCGGGATGGTCCTGACCCTCCTCATCATGGCTGACGAGGAGTCGCAGTCCGACGCCACTTCGGCCGCGGTCACGGCCGCCCGGCAGCATCCCATGCGCATCGTGACCCTCATCCCCCGCCCGGAGGGCAAGACCACCCGGCTCGACGCCGAGATCATGGTGGGCGGCGACGAGGGACCCGGCGAGGTCGCAGTGCTGCGCCTTCGCGGGCAATTGGCCGACCATGCGAATTCCGTGGCCGTCCCGCTGCTCCTGCCCGACACCCCGGTCGTGGCCTTCTGGCCGAGTGCCGCCCCGGGCGTGCCGTCTGACGACCTCATCGGCCGCCATGCGCAGCGTCGCATCACCGATGCCGCGACGGCAGCCGACCCCATCGCCGAATTGCAGGTGCGCAGGGCCGGCTATATTCCAGGTGACACGGACCTCGCGTGGGCTCGCCTCACCCCGTGGCGCTCCGTCCTCGCCTCCGTCTTCGATCAGGAGGTGGGCCCGGTTTCGTCGATCGTCGTATGCGGCGAGCAGGCGAACCCGAGCATTCCCCTGCTCGCGGCCTGGCTCGGGTCCGCGCTCGCGGCCCCGGTTGAGATCCGTCTTGACGAGGGGCCAGGCCTGACCTCCGTGACCCTCACCACTCCGGCCGGCCCGATCTCCATCCACCGGCCCGATGGCCGCACTGCGACCCTGAGCCGGCCAGGGGTTCCGGACTCCATCGTCGCAATCCCGCGGCGCGACCTCGCCGCTCTCGTGAGCGAGGAACTTCGCCGTCTCGATCCGGACGACTGCTACGCCAGTACCCTCGCCGTCCTCGGCACCACCCCATGACCCACCGCGAGGTGCTGCGTCACCCCGATGCCGAAGCGCTGGCCCTCTCGGTCGCTGCCATTCTCGTCACTCGCATCGTCGAGCGGCAGGCGGCGTCGGGCGTTGCGTGCATCGCCTTGACCGGTGGTGGCATCGGCACCGCGGTCCTCGCCGCGACTGCGCTCGAGCCCGGCCGCGATGCCGTCGACTGGGCTCGCGTCGAATTCTGGTGGGGTGATGAGCGCTACTTGCCGGCCGGCGATCCTGATCGCAACGACACGGCAGCGAGGTCGGCACTTCTTGATCATGTCGGCGTCGACCCGCGACGCGTTCATGTGTTCGAGGGCCCGGACCTCTCGGAGAGCGCGGAGGAGTCGGCCGAGCGCTACGCCGAGCACCTGCGCAGCCACGCACGGCCCGAGGACCACGGTGACGTCCCTCGCTTTGATGTCGTGCTGCTCGGCATCGGTCCGGACGCCCACGTCGCAAGCCTGTTCCCGGAGCATCCGGCCCTGCACGTGACCGATCGCTCGACCGCAGCCGTGCATGGTTCGCCCAAGCCCCCGCCGACACGCGTCACCCTCACCCTTCCCGCCATCAATGCGGCGAGCGAGGTCTGGGTCCTTGCGA
>JBMOKH010000288.1:0-2908 GCA_049315365.1 Candidatus Nanopelagicales bacterium | reverse complement strand
CGCCAGCGCGCACAATCGCGTACACCACGTACTCCTACCTGTCGATTGCTCATTCACGAACGGGCCGGCACGCAGCCTGCAGGACGCGGATGAGGTGACGCCCAACGCGGGCATCGGGGCTCAGCCTACGGACAGGCGTGGCGCAGGGTCAAACCGCCTCTGGTTTGACCCTGTCGGCCCGTTCCCCATCGGACCCGGACACGTCATCCTGATCGTCGTCTTCTTCTTCGTCGTCGTCTTCTTCGTCTTCTTCGTCGTCTTCGTCGTCTTCGTCGTCTTCGTCGTCGTCTTCGTCGTCTTCGTCGTCGTCTTCGTCGTCGTCGTCGTCTTCTTCGTCGTCGCCTTCATCGTTCTCGGCGTCTTCCTCGGCAACGTCCTCGTCGTCGTCCACGTCAGCCACGTCGTCGTCAGCGACGTCCGCATCGGCAAGGTCATCGTCGATGAGCGCGTCATCGACGAGATCCTCGTCTGGGGCCTCCTCGTCAGCGGCCACGAGCACCTCGGTCGCTGCGAGGGCACGCGCGGCGACGTCCGCCGGATCGACCGCGTTCGCCGGGCGCCGGTTGCGGGGAGACTCCACATGCTCGGAATCCACCGGGTGAAGCGACACCTTGATGCCGCGTCCACCGCACACCTCGCACTGGGTCGAGAAGGACTCGATGAGGCCGGAGCTGATCCGCTTGCGGGTCATCTGCACGAGCCCGAGAGAGGTCACCTCGGCCACCTGGTGCTTGGTCCGGTCGCGGCCGAGGCACTCGACGAGGCGCCGGAGCACGAGGTCGCGGTTGCTCTCTAGGACCATATCGATGAAGTCGACGACGATGATGCCGCCGATATCCCGAAGCCGCAGCTGCCGGACGATCTCCTCGGCCGCCTCGAGGTTATTGCGGGTGACCGTCTGCTCGAGATTGCCGCCCTGGCCGGTGAACTTGCCGGTGTTCACGTCGACCACGGTCATCGCCTCGGTGCGGTCGATGACGAGCGAGCCACCCGAGGGCAGGTAGACCTTGCGGTCAAGCGCCTTTGCCAGCTGCTCGTCGACGCGGTGGAGTGCGAACACGTCGCTGGTGCCGACGTGGCGGTGGAGGCGCTCGGCGAGGTCGGGCGCGACCGAGGTCACGTACTCGCTCACGGTCTGCCACGCGGTATCGCCCGAGACCACGAGCGACGCGACATCCTCGTTGAAGATGTCGCGAACCACCTTCGTCGCGAGGTCGGGCTCGCCGTACAGCAGGGTCGGCGGCGACGCCGACTTCACCTTGGCGCTGATGTCGTCCCACTGCGCCTGCAGCCGGGCGATGTCCTGCTCGAGAGCATCCTCGGGCGCCCCCTCTGAGGCCGTCCGGACGATGACGCCGGCATTCTCGGGCATGACCCGCTTGAGGATGCCCTTGAGCCGGGAGCGCTCGGTGTCCGGCAGCTTGCGGCTGATGCCCGTCATCGAGCCATCCGGCACGTAGACGAGGAATCGGCCGGGGAGCGAAACCTGGCTCGTGAGGCGGGCACCCTTTTGGCCCACCGGGTCCTTCGTCACCTGGACGAGGACGGGGTCGCCCGACTTGAGCGCGAACTCGATGCGCTTGGGCTGGCCCTCCATGCCCGCGACATCCCAGTTGACCTCGCCGGCATAGAGCACGGCATTGCGGCCACGGCCAATGTCGACGAAGGCGGCCTCCATGCTCGGCAGCACGTTCTGCACGCGCCCAAGATAGACATTCCCGACGAGCGAGCCCGAGGACCCGCGGGTTACGTAGTGCTCGACCAGCACGCCGTCCTCGAGCACCGCGATCTGCGTGCGATCGCCGGACTGACGTACGACCATCTCACGGTTGACCGCCTCGCGGCGGGCGAGGAACTCGGCCTCGGTGAGGATCGGAGCCCTGCGGCGCCCGGCCTCACGGCCCTCGCGGCGCCGTTGCTTCTTCGCCTCGAGTCGGGTTGAACCACGCAGGGATCCGACATCGTCGGTGCCCTTCGCAGCCCGGTTGCGGGTCCGCGGCTCGCGCACCTTGACCACCGTGTTCGGCGGGTCGTCGGGCGAGGGCTCGAGGTCATCATTGCCACGGCGTCGGCGGCGCCTGCGCCTGCGGCCCGCCGCCTCGTCGCCCTCGTCGTCGCCGCCTTCCGCGTCATCGCCAGATCCCTCGCCAGCCTCGTCGGACTCCTCGTCACCCGACTCGGACTCCTCACCACGACGTCGGCTGCGGCCACGGCCGCCCCTTCGTCGCCGACGGCGCCTGCTCTCGTCATCGCCCTCGTCGTCGGAAGCCTCATCGGACCCCTCCGCTGCCTTTTCAGGCTGCCCGTCGGAAGACGGGGACTCGGCCTTCGCAGCACCGCCAGAACGGCGACGCGACCTAGCCTGCGGGGCGGGAGTGTCGTCGTCACCTTCATCGGATGACGCACCGGCGGCTGACACGTCGGGGGCTTGGAACAGCGGCGCAACAAACGCCGCCGCGACTGCCTTGGCCGGACGCCTGCCACGGGACACCTGGGATTCGGACACCTCCTCGGCATCTTCAACGACCGGGGCAACCGTACGCCGCGACGGCCTCTTCGCTGCCTTCTTCGCCGGCTTCTCGGCAGCCTCGCCACCGAGGTCGACGTCCGGTGCACCCTCGGGCTCCGCGGCAGCCTGCTTCTTGGCGGCAGACTTGCGGGTCGCCTTCTTCGCCGGCTCCTTCACCTGCTCGACGGCGGGCGCGGCAACCGATTCGGGTGCCTTCTCGAAGACCACCTCGGCGGGTGGGCCAGCCGGCCTGCTCGCCGCCCGGCGCCTCGTGCGGGGCGCAGGCGCTGAGGGGTCACTCGAATTGGCATCGGGGCTGGTGTTCATTTCGTCGACCATCAGGCCGACCTCCTTCATCGGCTCAGTCCACCGGACGACCGGGGTGCTGCTGAGCCCTAC
>JBMOKH010000287.1:0-2913 GCA_049315365.1 Candidatus Nanopelagicales bacterium | reverse complement strand
TCACGCCACATATTACGGTCGTTAAAGGTGATGCGGAATACGCATCAATAGCCGCGGCAAGCATCCTTGCTAAGACTTTCCGGGATGACCACATGCACAACATGCATAATGAATTTCCACATTATGAATGGAAGCAGAACAAAGGATATCCAACTTTGGCACATAGATTGGCTATCAAGGCATTCGGGCCAAGTCCATATCACCGTATGTCGTTTAAATGGAGGTTAGATGATGTGGACATCCCGGCCGTCTGATCCCAATTTAATCTTTGAAATCTCCGAGGCCCTGTCGCAAGATCACAGGCTCTACTCCTGTGAGATCGACAATGGTTGAATACCTAAAACCACCCACACCGCCATCCACGACGATATCAACAAGCTTTCCAAACTTCTCATGGATGCACTCGGGATCTGTGTATTCTTCAATCATGTCACCCGGTAATGAGGAACTGAGGATCGGATTACCGAGCTCCCGAATGATTTCACTCGCTATGGGATGGTCCGGCACCCTAAGGCCTATAGTGTCTTTCTTACTCTTTAAAATTCGGGGAACTTCCTTGCTGGCAGGTAGAATGAACGTGAATGGGCCCGGAATATGACTTTTAAGAATCCTGTAGTCAGGCGTGGTTATACTCTTTGTGTACTTGCTCAGGTCACTCAGATCATTGCAAATGAAAGAAAGCTGCGCTTTTTGTGGGTCCACCGCTTTAATGCGGCATATCCTTTCGATGGCCTTCGGTTGGAAGATATCACATCCAAAACCATAGACAGTATCCGTTGGATAAATGATGACTCCACCATTCCGAAGGCATTCCACGATTGTCTTGATAAGACGTGGCTGTGGATTTACTGGATGAAGGTGTATCAGCATAACGGGATTGGTGACAGAATTTCAAATAACGAACAAATGGATTTATTTAACATGCTCTACCAATTTGTAAAAGTAGGAAAAGTTTATTGATTATCAACAGATTAAGAATGTAGATGTCAATTACACTTGCAGTTATTCGATTTTTTCGTCGACAGGACTTTGATTTTTCATTTTTGGATATTACTTTTATATTCCAATCATGCAGTACAGTCATCTGTACCTACTGATCCATACCCGATATCCCATTTAATTTCCTCAAATCCAATCTTCGCTTACCTCAAAAAATTACAGAGATTCAGTTCCGGCAACCCGGTACATGAATAATGACACATCCGTGTTAAAAATTATTATGTAACGATTGCGTAGCAGCCAATATGATTGCTCACGCATCGAACGCCCTGCAAGGGGTCAAAGTTTCTTTTTGTGGTTTCAGAGGTAAGCACAAGCCGGCGATTTCCATCGCTGGCTTCTTTTTTTTTAGGAACCAACGGCCGTATAGGAATGAAGTGTCTTTAAAATAGGATGGGTAATCACCGGCATAGCAGTGAAAAGAAAAAGAGATCTCTGAATTAGGATCCCTTGTTATGCATGAATTAAAGTAGTCCGTAAGGAGGCTTTGAACATTCTAGTTTAGTGTATGGTCCATACTTCATTACCTCGAATGAATTTATCTAGATCCCCCTTACCTTTCTTGCCAATAACATCCTGGATTTGTGCGGCCATGACATCTTCATAGCAAGGCCTGTCGGTTTGGTAGAACACTCCGAAGGGCCTTGGCAGGTGTTCCTCATCGGCTGGATTATCAAACATCCTTACGAGTATTTGTGCCTTGTAAAAATCTTTTTCATCGTGGATCCAACAATCATCCGCACTGATACCATCTCCTAGTTTGACCACTACAGGCTTGAACCCATCAAGTCGTATCGCTTTGTCTTTTGCTGCTCCAAACACCAGAGGCTTGCCCTGTTCGAGGAAAAGTGTTTCTTCGGCCTTACTTGATTTATCGGTGAAGACCTCAAAGGCCCCATCGTTGAAAATGTTACAGTTCTGGTAGATTTCAAGGAATGAAGAACCCTTGTGCTTATAACTACGAAGGAGAGCTTCCTGAAGATGCTTGGGATCCCGGTCCATAGTCCTGGCGATGAAAGTCGCATCCGCCCCCATGGCAAGGGCAAGTGGATTGAATGGATGATCGATGCTTCCGAATGGAGTCGACTTGGTGATTTTTTTCTCTTCCGATGTCGGTGAATACTGACCCTTTGTAAGTCCGTAAATCTGGTTATTGAAGAGCATGATATTCACGTCGAAGTTCCGCCTGAGCAGGTGTATGGTATGGTTTCCCCCGATGCTCAAACTATCCCCATCCCCTGTCACGATCCATACACTAAGGTCTGGGCGACTGGCTTTCAAACCGCTGGCGATGGCAGTTGCACGCCCGTGTATGGAGTGCATGCCATATGTCTCCATGTAGTAGGGGAATCGGCTGGAACAACCAATGCCTGAAATGATCGCAATATTCTCCCTTGGAATACCAAGGGTCGGCATTATTTTTTGTACTTGAGCGAGGATGGAATAATCTCCACAACCCGGACACCAGCGTACTTCCTGGTCTGTTTGAAAATCCTTTGAGGTCAGTGGTACGGCTATCGTGGCTTGATCAGGCATAATCGACGTTTCTATTCAACAAATCTATTGAATTGTGGTCATTTTCGGAATGGGTTTTTTCAGCCGAAGGGCCAAAGTTTTCAGTCCCTTTCTGAAAGTTGCTCTTCACGGTTCAATCTGCCGATGCAGACTTCCCATCTGCTTCCAGTTCCTCCCAGAATTCCGCAGCCCTTCTGGTATGTGGAATGACGATGGTTCCTCCAACAATATTCGCTACGGAGAAGATCTCATAGATCTTAGCCGTATCAACACCCAATTCAAAGCATTTTCCCAGGTGGTATTTGATGCAGTCATCGCATCGAAGCACCATACTGGCCACCAATCCAAGCATTTCTTTGGTCTTTCGGTCAAGTGCGCCATCATCATAGGTGTTGGTGT
>JBMOKH010000286.1:0-2923 GCA_049315365.1 Candidatus Nanopelagicales bacterium | reverse complement strand
TTCGTCGTGCTGGCCGACAAGGCCCTGCGCGAGATCGCGGCGACGAGGCCGCGCGACCTCGAGCAACTGCTCGAAGTCAACGGGATCGGGCCGGTGAAGGCGGAGCGGTACGGGAGCCAGTTCCTCGCTGTTGTCGCTCAGGAGTAGCCGGCTCTTCGCATTTGAACGGGGTTCGTCAGCCGAGTTGGGCCAGGATCCGCTCGCAGTGCGGCGTGAGGCTTTTCGATGCCCGCTCAAGTACCGCTTCCGCACCCGGGACGGCGATGATGGATTCGACAGCCGAGTCGAACGCCTTCGGAAAGCCGCGAGCAAGCTGACCGACTCGGGCAGTCAACAGGTCAACGGGCATGCCGAGTGTTGTCGCGGCGCGTTCCCACTGCCGCTGGCGGATGCGGGCCACCGACCGCTCACCGCCAACCGACACCGCAACCGAGCGGTCCACGTCCCTGCTGTCGTACACGAGTCCTGTCGCGAGGTCGTACAACGGGGCGACCCACGTGGCACCGGCTGACCGCAGGATCGAGATGTTCTTCGAATGCCCGTCGGGCGCCCCCGCAACCACGTTGATGATGAGGAAGTCAGCCAGCGCCAGGATGTCGGACTCCTGCCGGGTGGATTCGTGACGAATCACGCGGACCATGTCACCGAGGGTCGGCCCGCCACGCTGCTCGTCTTTCGCAGACGGCAGCCGGCCAAGGGCCTGGCAGAAGTCCTCCTGGTGCAGTCTTCCGATCCCGCCTCCATCCATGGCGAATCGATCGAACCGGTCAACGACGATCGCCCATTCGTCCTCGAATCTGACGAACGTCGACTCCGCGACGTCGAGCCCCAAGGCGGAAGCTGCCGACATCGTGACGTGCTCGACGAGCGCTTGGTTCTGCAGATGCCTGATGCCCGGCTTGACGATGTGGGTTGTCGCAGCGGCACCGTGTGCTTCATGCCAACTGCCGCCGATCCGCGCAATCGCGAACTTCTCCTGCTGTCCACCCAGTGACCAGTGCTCCGCCGGCAAGGTCCAGGACGCGGGGTCCTGTCGCAAGTCGCGCAGTCGCCTGGCGAGGTCGGCCTCGCTCACCTCGACATGATCCCCTTGCCGGCTCATCATGCGATCGATGTCGCCGGGCAGGCAGAACTGCACGGCACCTGGACAATCCCAGCCCATGCTGGCGAGCATTCCGAAGGGATCATCAGCTCTGGTTCCGGTTCGGATCGCCCAGCGCTCACGCGTTGCCTCACTCTCCGGAAGGAGCCCTTGCAGATACGGGGCTACTCGCCTCGACGGACTCGTCACCGTCGTCAACGGCAGTCGCGCGGAGAGGGCTACCGTTCCAGTCCGCGCATAGTCGGCGTCGTAGGTGAACGTGGGTTGGGCTGCTCCGTCCTCGCGTTTCAGCCAGCCAATCGGGGTGCCGGCCAGGAGCACTCGCAGCCTCTCCCCTTTCACGTTCCACCCGGTGACCGGGCCAACTGCGCGGCCTCCTGCCAGGCCTGTTGCCGGCGATCAGCGGCCGCCGAACGGGACTTCGCGACGGCAGCCTCTGCTGCGATGAGGTTCGGCAGGTGCCCTGCCTCCGGCGCATCGCTGACGTCTCCCGAGTCGCTCGCCCGTGCGAGGAGTCGCAGGTCGAGGGCGGTGAACAGGCGCAGGATCGACTCAAACTCTGCGCGACGGTGCCCGGACTCCAGCCTCGCGATCCAAGCACGGGAGACGCCAGCACGTTGGGCCATCTCGACCTGGGTCCAGCCACGCTCGTTTCGGGCTGTGCGCACGAGGGCGCCCAGTTTGGTCCAGTCCGAAAGTACCGTGTCTGCCATTGGACTGCCTTTCGTCTACGAACGACGACTCCATGAACCATCTACGTTCGTGGACAATAGCAAATGTCTACAAACGACGACAACGTCCGTGCCCGCGTCCGCGGGACTCCCGCCTCATCTTTGAGTATCGTCGGAAGCCGATGAGAGGACGTGGCATGAACCGCGAGCAGTTCGAGAAGATGAAGTCCGGCAAGGGGTTCATCGCAGCCCTAGACCAGAGCGGCGGCAGCACTCCCAAGGCCCTGGGCCTCTACGGCATCGACGAGGGCACCTACTCCGGCGACGAGCAGATGTTCGACCTCGTCCACCAGATGCGCAGCCGCATCGTCACGAGCCCGGTGTTCAACGGCGATCGAATCCTCGGCGCGATCCTGTTCGAGATGACCATGGATCGCGACATCGAGGGCCTCGGGGCCGCCGCCTACCTGTGGGATGTCAAGAAGGTCGTGCCGTTCCTCAAGGTCGATAAGGGCCTCGCCGACGAGGCTGACGGCGCGCAGATGATGAAGCCGATGCCGAACCTCGACGCCCTCCTCACCCGGGCGAAGGACAAGGGCGTCTTCGGGACGAAGATGCGCTCGGTCATCACCCTCGCCAACCAGGCTGGCATCGATGCCGTCGTCAACCAGCAGTTCGAGATCGGACGCCAGATCTTCGCTGCCGGTCTTGTCCCGATCATCGAGCCAGAGGTCGACATCCATAGCCCCGAGAAGGCCGCCGCCGAGGCCCTGCTCAAGCAGGCACTCCTCGACCAGCTCGCAAGCCTCACCGATGACGAGGTCGTCATGCTCAAGCTGACCCTGCCCGACCAGGACGACTTCTATGCCGAGTTGGTCCACCATCCCCGGGTCCTGAGGGTCGTCGCGCTTTCCGGCGGCTACTCGCGTGATGACGCCAACGCGCTGCTCGCCCGCAACCACGGCGTCGTCGCGAGCTTCTCCCGAGCGCTCACCGAGGGCCTCAGCGCGCAGCAGAGCGATGCCGAGTTCAATGCGGCGCTCGACGCCTCAATCGAGAGCATCTACCGGGCCTCGATCACCTAGCCTCAGGGATTGACGATCAGGCGCGTCCTGAGTGCAGGGAACCGAGCAAACCCCTGATCAGCGGT
>JBMOKH010000285.1:0-2932 GCA_049315365.1 Candidatus Nanopelagicales bacterium | reverse complement strand
TCGATCACCATCGGCGTCTCGATCATCGCCCTCGGGCTCCTTGCCGCGTGGCCCCTGTCGATCGCCTTCGTCATCCCCTACGCCGCGGTCGCAATGGGCCTCGCATCGCTTGGCTTCGTCGTGCTCGGCACCGGCTCCATGGGCATCGCGCAGGGGCGCGAGGAGCACCTGCGATTCTCATTCGGCTTCATCGCGAACGGCTTCGGCCGGGCCGGATTCGGCATCCTGTTCGTCCTCATCTTCCCGAGCATCATCGGGGTCTCGGCGGGCATCCTCGTCGGCTGCGCGATCGGCGCGATCGTCAGCTACCTCATCGTCTGCCCCGGCACCTGGAGCCGCAGCCTCGCGAAGGGCGGGGCCGCGGAGTTCGGCCACGTCGCCCACGCGCTCATCGTCCTGTTCACCCTCACGAACATCGACGTCCTCCTGGCCCGACTCTTCCTCACCGAGGACCAGTCGGGCGAGTACTCAGTTGGCGTCCTCCTCGCGAAGATCGCCTTCTTCCTGCCGAACGCCATCATCATTGTCCTGTTCCCGAAGATGACGTCCGCCGACTCGCGGCGGACGGTCCTCGTCGCCACCGGCCTCACCGCCAGCCTCGGCGTCGTCATCACGATGTTCAGCCTGTTCTTCGGCACGCTCGTGATCCGGGTCCTCGGTGGCGCGGACTACGTCGCCGAACTCGGTCCCGAGGCGTGGCTTTTCGCACTCGAGGGTTCAGCCTTCGCCCTCGTCCAGGTCCTTCTCTATGCGCGGCTGGCGGCGCAGGATCGCCGTGCTGTCGCCTCGGTTTGGATCGCGCTCGGAATCCTCGTGGTTGTGGTCGTGGGCTGGCGGCACGGATCCGTCGCCGAGATCGTCACCACGGTGGTCGCCGTCTCGCTTGTTCTCACGGCGGCCGGGCTGCTCATGGACGTCCGCAACTCCGTCCGCCATAACGGCGAGCGACGCGACCTCGTCCCCGGGAAGGGCGACGAGACCGTCGTGCCGATCGAGGCCGCGGAATAGCCGCTTCCTCGCACAAGTTGAGAGAGGCGAAAGCCCAAAACGCGTCAGAGTGCGACGTTCGCGCGGACCCAGGCGCTGAGGTGCTGCGAGCATTCATCGACGCTCTCGGTCCACGACGTCGCCGCCTCTGAACTGGCCTCGTCGCTCACCTGCTTCACGATCGTGACGGGAATCCGGGCTGCTGCGGCCGCCCGCGCAATGGCATAGGCCTCCATATCGACGAGGTCAGCATGCTGCGCCAAGCGCTCGCGCGCGGCCGGGTCAGCGATGAACGCGTCACCCGTCGTGAGCGTGGGGCCGCTCGCCGCCACGTCGATGGCCTCACCGAAGTGCAACCCGGTGAGGCTGAAGAGGGCGGCATCGTCGAGATCGTGCTGCGTCACCCTCGCAACGACGTGACTGCCGGTGAACCCAGGGCGCAGGGCCCCCGCGGTGCCGAGGTTGATGAGGGAATGCGGCCGCTGCTCGCCGACGGTCGTGGCGACGGCGACGGCTGCATTCACCTTGCCCGCCCCGGTGACGAGAATTGGCAGGCCCAGCGGATGCAAATGTGTTGCCTCCTCCTCGAGCGCGACGACGAGCAGGGGCCGATCCGCGGATATTGAACGATGAAGACGCATGGCGGAAACGCTACTCTGACGGGCGTGTTACACACAGCGGGTGCTCCGCGCCGAGGATTCGCCCGGCCCGGAATGCTGGTGTCCTTGGCACTGCTCAGCGTCGCCGGATGCTCAACGGCGACTGCACCGATGGACCTCACACCTGTTCGCACCGACCTGGTGCCGAGGGGCGCAGTCGTGGCCGGAGCCATCGTTGAACGGGTTGTCGATGGCGACACAATCCATGTGCGCATCAACGGAGACGACGTCACGGTGCGACTCATCGGCATCGACACCCCCGAAACGGTGAAGCCGGGTTCCCCGGTTGATTGCTTCGGCCCAGAATCGTCCGACTTCGCGAAGCAAGCGCTCACCGGCCAGAGCGTCACCTTGGAACTTGATGCATCGCAAGGTGATGAGGACCGCTATGGACGACTCCTCGCATACGTGTGGCGGGAGACTCCCGACGGGTCATTGGCACTGTTCAACCTCGACGCCGTCGCCGGTGGCTACGCGCGGGAGCGGCAGTACGGCGCTACGCCATACGAATGGAAGTCTGAACTTGATCGAGCGGGCCAGGCGGCGCAGACCGCTGGCGCCGGACTATGGGGGGCGTGCTCGTGATGAATCCCTGGGCTTCGATGAGCCCGCGCACCCGCGGCGCGGCATCGGCGGCCGTCGCGATGGTTGCCCTTGTCGCGACGTTGCTCATCGGCATGGTGATCGGCCGCAGTTCGGCTACGGTCGCTGCCGTCCCGACGGCCGTGACGCCTACCGTGGTGGTGCAGGAGCCGGACGCTTCACCATTGCCGATTGTCGGCGCGGTGATGCCTGCCGAGCAGCCGCTTGCCGTCTTCACTGCGGACGAGGGGCTTGCGAATGACCGCGGTCGAGCGACGGGCTACCGCGTTGTCGACACCGACATCGATCGCCGGGCGCTTGCGGAGGTGCTGGCCGAGACGTTTGGTGTCGAGGGCCGGGTCGTCGCCGAGACCACGGGCGATTGGCGCGTTGGCTCCGCCGACGGCCCGAGCATCTTGGTGAAGGGCGACGCCGAGGCATCGTGGCTGTTCTCCGATCCCACGATCGGAGATCTCGGCCGGGTGCCAGCGCGTGAGGCTGCCCTCGAGACCGCTCGGTTACTCCTCGGTGAGCTCGGCGTCGACCTCGAAGGCATCGACTGGCAGGTCGATGCCGCGACCCCCCGCACGACCGTCATCGCCTGGCAGACGATCAACGACCGGCGAACCCAACTCGCGTGGCGCGTGAGCATCGGACGGCGCGGGGCAATCACGGAAGTGAGCGGGTTCGCCGGCACCCTGCAG
>JBMOKH010000044.1:0-13219 GCA_049315365.1 Candidatus Nanopelagicales bacterium | reverse complement strand
TCGGTGAGGAGGAGGTGGACGAGGCGCTCGGGGCTGATCGGCAGCCACATGTGGTTCAGGGTTCGCCGGACCGCGGGATCGTCGATGATGTCGGCGAGGGCGTCGCGGCGATTGTCCTCGTCGCTCGGGTCCTCTGACCTCCTGCGACAGCGATCCCGGGCCAGGGCGTCCAGGGCCCGGGTGAGGAACTGATCCCGACCGCCATGGAATGACGCATTCTTTGGAACGCTCTTGCGGGCATCGGCCAGTTGCCGCGCCGTGATGGAGATTGTCGATCCGTCGTCGAGGGTGATGGGGACATCGTGGTCCGGGATCCGTCGCCTGCGCTCAACGGCGGCGGCGATGACCGCTGTCATCCGAAGGTCGCCCTTGATCGCGGCCGTGGCCGCCGGATCGCTGCGAGTGGCCGTGATGCCGGGGAAGAGCTGTCCGGGAGTGAGGAGGACGACATCGGTTTCGCCCAGGCTCGGAAGCACCTGCTCGATGTAGTGCAGGAAGGCAGTCGAGGGCCCGATAACGAGCACGCCGTCCTTCGCGAGCTTCTCCCTGAAGGTGTAGAGCAGCCAGGCTGCGCGATGGAGCGCCACGACCGTCTTGCCCGTGCCAGGGCCGCCCTCGACGACGGTGATCTGGGCGAGCGGACTCCGCACGATCGCGTCCTGGTCGGCCGCGATTGTGGCGATGATGTCGCCCATCCGGCCCTCACGGGGCGCCTCGACGGCTGCGGCTGCCGCATCGGTGTCAGAGGAGGTGAAGGTGGGGTCTGCGAGCAGCTCGTCCTCGACGTGCGTGACGGTCCGGTCCTTCGTGATGATTCGCCGGCGCCGCGTAACGCCCATCGGATTGACCGTCGTGGCCTGGTAGAAGCCCGCCGCGTTCGGGGCCCGCCAGTCCAGGAGCACCGGGTCGCCGTCAGCGTCGCGAAGGCCGACGCGGCCGATGTGGTACGAGTCACGAGCTTCGGTGTCGATCCGGCCGAAGCACAGGCGAGCCCCCGCCTGTCGGGCCGCCTTGAGCTGGTGCATGAGGTTCTCGAACTGGGCCTGGCGCTCGAGCTCGTCTTGGACGGTGCCGACTGATGGCGCGGCCCTCAGGCGGGCGACCCGGCCGTCGAGATAGTCGATGTGGCGCTCGAGGGTGTCGTAGGCGCCGTCCATGAAGACCTGCTCGTCTTCGATGGAGCCCATGCACATGTCCTTCGTCGGCCGCGGTGGTGGCATTCGCGGAGCAGAAGTCTGTCAGAGGCATGAAGGCGCCTTGAAACCACCCGTCACTCCGCACACCCACGACCCCTCCCGCCGTTTGTCCCGGCTCATGGGGCGAACTGCAGAATCCGGAGGTTTCCTGACGGTATTCGTCAGGTTGTCCCCGGATTGGAACCTGTCGACGAGGGGGGTGCGTCGGTGGAGGCGAGGCTGGCGAGCCTTCGCCGGCGGCTCGCCGCGGACACGGCAATGATGATGGGCACCGCGATGACGGCCGACAGGATGATGAACGGGATGAGGAAGCCGAGCGCGGTGATCGCCGCCCCGGCGAGGGTTACGAGCGTCGTCCAGCCGTTCTGGAGGCCCGACCAGAAGCCAGGCGGCGTCACCCCGATGGCTTCGACGACGGGGGTGAGCGACACGGTGACCGTGGAGTAGGCGACCTGATCTGCGAGGTAGTCGCGCTGGGACACGAGCGAGTCGAGCTCGGCTTGCCGATTCGCGAGCTCGGCCTCGACGGCCACGAGGTCGGCTACGTTCCCGGTCGCGGCGAGCAGCTCCTGTAACCGCTCCACCGAGGTCGCGAGGGCACCGATGCGAGCCTCGAGGTCGACGGTCTGCTGCGTGACGTCGGATGCCTGGCTTGAGAGGTTCTCGACCGTGCCGAGGCGGGCGATCTCCGCGAGGAAGGCATCGAGTCGGTCAGCGGGGACCCGTGCGGTGATCGTCTCGTAGGTGGCTTCCCCGGAGTTGGAGAGGTCCTGCATCTGGATGAATCCATTGCTCTCCGAGACGAGGGCAACGATCTGCGTGCCCGCCCCGGCAACGTCATCGACGCGAAGCGAGACCGAGGCCGTCCGGATGACCTGCTGCTCGGCCGTGACGGCCGCCTTGTTGGCCTCCCCGGGCATCCCTTCTGGTCCATATTCCATGGTGACTTCGGCATTGGCCGGCATCGGCTCGCCGGCGGTCACCCCGGCTGGCCCTGATCCGCCGCTGCCGCTGCAAGCTGCCAGCAGTCCGACGACGGCGAGAACAAGAGCACTCGCCAACAGGGCCGATCGCCTTGCCCGCGGCGCACCTGGTGAGCAGTGCTCACGATTCATGATTTCCCTCCTCGTCCGGCATCCCCTTGCACCATACGACGCACGGCAGCACGATGAGGTTTCACCGGGAAGCGAAATTCAGCCCGCACGAGGATGAACGAAGGGACGTCCCGCATACCTGGCGAGGGGGACCGGCCCCGACGGACCGCGGGTCACCTGCCACGCGCGGACGTCAGCGGCCTAGGGATCGTCGTCCGCGCCAGGCCATGACCGACATCGTGCTCGCCGCGGATAGGACGGACAAGACCGACGCCGCGGATCCGACCGACAGTATGGATGCGACCGATCCGATGCTTCCAGCGGAGAGTGCCGAGCCCACGCTCCCGATCGACAGGAACGAGTCCTTCGAGCCGATGGACAGGACGCTTCCCGAGGAGGCGATGCTGAGGCGATTGACGCGCGCTGACATAGGCTGATGATGTCACGAGCGGAACGAAGCGCCACTGAGGGCGGCGGGCCGCTGGCCTGGTGAAGTTTGAGAAGGGGAGCCCTGTTGCGACGGCGAAGAGAATATCGCTTGGTGTCCGTCGCGCTGGGCATGTTGATTCTGGCCGGCATCGGCTCGACCGCCATCGCCGGTGCGACACCGGCCACCGACACCACCCGGGAGACGCAGGTTTCCTCCCCGCTCGGATCAGTCACCATGTCGCTGCGGTCACCCCAGCAGTTCATTGAGGCCAAGTGCTTGTTCATTCCGCTGGAGATCCAATGGCAGCGACGCTCCGACGTCACCGTCATCGGTGAGCTGACGGTCCGCAAACCCGGGTCGTCCGTCGCGAACGCAGACTCGTTCGTCCTCGCTCGCAGCGAGCCGGCAACCGGGAACTACACCGACTACGTCTACGTCTGCCCCGCCGACGGCCCTGGGGCCTATGTCCTCTCCGGCACTGCCAGCTTCATCGGGTCAGACTCAACCGACGTAGCGGAATTCCCGGCGATGACCTTCACCGTCACCCAGGCCAGAACATCAATCACCGGATTCGCGCTGAGCCGAAACGGATCAAGGATCGTTGCCAGCGGCAGTGCGGTCATCGCTGGAGAGGGCATCGCGGCCGGGGGAGTCGTCGTCATCGCAGTACGGGAGCCCAGATCCTCCACATGGGCGAACGTGTCCGTGCCCGAGGTCGGCCCGACAGGGGTGTTCAGTGCACGCATTGGACCGGCACTCGCCGCCGGGACCTGGGTTCGAGCGCAGGTGCTCAAGTGCAAGTGGTGCACCGGGGCAAGGGCCTACGCGCGGGTGCGTTGAGCATCCGCGGGCGATTCATCGCGCATCGCGGGTAAGATCACCAAACGCCGTAGGCGCATGACCCAACTGAGCAGGAGTGATCATGGAACCGCTGTATCTCGTGGCCGTGATCAAGCCGAGGGCCGAGCGAGCAGAAGAGGTCGTCGAGGCACTGCGCGTCATGATGGCGGCGACCCGGGCCGAGGCCGGCTGCGAGCTCTACGACCTAGTCGTGGGCGATGACGAGCCCGACACCTGGCTCATGCTCGAGAAGTGGTCGACGCGCGCCGACTGGGAGGCGCACATGGTGACTGATCATGTCGTCGCCGGCAATGAGGCTGTCGCAGACCTGCTGCGCGAGCCGACGGAGCTGCGCTTCTACTCGGCGAGATAGGGCCCGGCATGGCGGCAACGACCGGCGGATATTCCTCGGCGGCCCTTCGGGACGAGGCCGATTCGCTCGAGCTCACTGGCTTTTCACTCGCTGATGCGCTGCGACTGGGACGCATTGCGACCGACATCGCGGTCGACCGAAGCCTGCCGGTGCTCATCGAGATCGTGCTCGGCCAGCGGGTGGCCTATCGCGCGGCCCTTCCCGGGACGACCACAGACAACGATGAGTGGCTGCGCCGGAAGTTCCGCGTGGTCGCCCGGTTCGAGGAGTCGACCCTCGCGGTCCGCGTGGCGTACGAGGAGAAGGACCGCGCGTTCAACGAGGCGACCGGACTGCCGGAGGCTGAATTCGCCGCGCACGGCGGGGGTTGGCCGGTCAAGGTCGCCGGAGTCGGCATGGTGGGAATGTTCGGCGTGTCGGGCCTTCCGCAGGTTGCCGACCATGAGCTCATCGTCGAGTCGCTGAGCATCCACCTGCGCGAGTCCGCGCGAGGCTAGTCCCGTCTATGGCCCACGAGTTGGTTACCGGCGGTGGGGTCGTCATCGGCGAGGACGGGATTGCCCGGTGCCCGTGGAGCACCGGGTCTGCCGATTATGCCGCTTACCACGACCATGAGTGGGGTCGGCCGGTCCGGGGTGACAGCGCGATATTCGAGCGTATCTGCCTCGAGGCATTCCAATCGGGCCTTTCCTGGCTCACGATCCTGCGCAAGCGCCCTGCGTTTCGCACGGCATTCGCGCAGTTCGACCCGCGCGAGGTGGCGCAGTTCAATTCCTGCGACGTGGACCGGCTCATGGAAGATGCGGGAATCGTGAGGAATCGCAGGAAGATCGAGGCGACGGTCGGCAACGCCCGCGCCGTGGTGTCCCTACTTGACGGTGAGGGGGACGGTGCGCTCGACGCCCTGTTCTGGTCCTTTGCTCCGAGCCCGCTCCCAAGACGCCCGAGGTCCATATCGGACGTTGCCTCCGCCACCGATGACTCCCGCGCCCTGAGCGCTCGATTGAAGGCGATCGGCCTCGCGTGGGTCGGGCCGACGACCATGTACGCGGCGATGCAGGCCTGCGGCGTCGTGAACGATCACCTGATCGGCTGCGCTGCTCCCGGGGATTGAGAGAGAGGGCCAGCGCGACGTCAGTCGATCCGGATAGATCCCTGCGGCGTCTGGAACCACACAGCGACGATCCCCGGCTCCTCCGCATCGACCCAGTCGATCGTGATGTCGTCGAGCGGGTGCTCCTTCGGCTCGCCGAGCCAGGCGCTGATGGTGTCGGGGTCGCCGGCGATCTCGATCCGGTCGACCGACACCGGCCCTGCCCCCGCTGAGGGGTGCTCCGCGGTGTTGCAGCCCCATTCGACGAAGAAGGGCAGTTGCGGGTCGGCCATGACGTCGAGAACGCCGATCTGCTTCCAGTTGAGATCGTGCCCGTCGGGGCGGATCCGGTGCCCGGCCCTCGCCTCGCGGCCCAGGCGCAACTCCAGCGGAGTGATGTCGTCAACGGCGACAACCCAGGAGAGCCAGCCCCCGCCATCGGAAGCCCGGCGCGAGACTGCCTGGCCGAAGGGGGCCTTCTCCGCCGCGGGATGGTCCAGTGCGGAAACCACCTCGACGTAGCACCCCCCTGCCAGCGGCAGGATGAAGTTGCGCGTCCCGAACTGCGGGTGGCGCCCGCCGTCCTTGAAAGTCGCGCCGAGGTCGGATCCGATCCGCTGCACGACGTCGGCGAGTTCCCCGGAGGTACAGGCATAGGACATGTGATCAAGCCGCATAGCCGAATACTGCCAACCTCCCGAACCTGCGTCGAACTGGCCCCCGGCATTCGGTGGCTATGGCAGTCTTCACTCATGTCGAACTCGATGGATCAGGGGCAGGGCAGCGGCTCGCCTGCGCTGGACAAGAAGAAGTCGCTCATTCTCGGCGGCATCGGACTTGCGTTCATGGTGCTCATCTTCTGGAAGGTGATCCCGCAGATCGGTGACTACGGACAGGCCTGGTCCGCCCTCCAATCGATGGGGACCCTCGCCATGGGGCTCATCGCGGTCATGGTCGTGGTGTACCTGCTCGCCTACGGCCTGCCGTTCATGGCGGTGACACCGGGCCTGCACTACTGGCGCTCCCAGCAGGTGAACCAGGCCGCCTTCACGATCAGCAATGGAGTGCCGGCGGGGGGCGCGGTCGGACTGGCGGTGCAGTTCGGAATGCTCACGTCCTTCAGCATCGCGCCGACCGCAGCGACAGCGGCCATCACTGCGGTCGGAGTCTGGAGCACCTTCGTCAGCCTCGGCTTCCCGATCCTCGGGGTGGTGGCCCTAGCGGCGGTTGGTGGATCGAGCCAGTACACGTGGGTGGGGATCATCGGCCTGCTCATCCTCGTGGCCGCCGTGGTCATCTTCGTGCTCGTCATGAGGTCCGAATCGCTGGCGCTCTCGATCGGACGCTTCACCAACAAGGCCATCGGACCGCTCCGCAATCGGGTCAAGTCCCTCCATGATCTTGATGCAGTAGCGCCCATTGTGAAGTTCCGGGGCGACATGTACGACGTCCTCAGGCGCCGCTGGGCTGCCATCACGGCGGCACAGGTCGCCGTCTCGGCCGCCCAGTTCCTTATCCTGTACGTCGCCCTTCGGGGCGTCCAGGGCTGGGATTCGCCCGGTACGTCGATTCTCGCGGCGTTCGCGGCCTTCGCCATCAGCCAGGTCATGCTCATGGTCCCCATCACCCCCGGGGGCCTCGGCACGGTCGATGCACTCATGATCTCGATCCTCATCTCGCTCGGCGCGGAGAAGGGCGACGCTACGGCGGCGGACCTCGTCTGGCGGGCATCGTCCTACGTCCCGCAGATCATCATCGGCATCCTCGCGCTGCTCGCCTGGACGAGGCGGGCCGGCCGGGCCTTTGCGAAGTCCGGGCCGGCTCAGCCCGCGTGATCCTGGGGCCGTATCCCATCGACAGCGCTCCGGCGTGTCGCAGAGGGCCGACGGCCGCCATTCCCTAGAGTTTGGGAGCCCGGTCGTCGCGGGAGGGGAAGCCTTCGGCGGCCGGGCTTTTGCATGCCCCGCTACGGCGTGAACTCCGTCTCGTCCACAGCCCACTCACGAATCGGACCGACGTCCACAGGCTGCCTTGCCGACTTTCCCATCTGCCACGGCAGCGGGAATGGTGCGTCCATGACGACGCAACCAACGCTCAAGATGACCGGCCCCGATCAGCTCGTGGCCTCCCTGCCCTACCTCCTTGGCTTCCAGCCGTCCGAGAGCCTGGTCGTCGTGTGGACGAAGGGGGGACGGATCCTCCTCACCCAGCGAGTCGACCTGCCGGCGACCGGCGACGGGGTCGACCTCGCGGACTTCGCGAGGATCCTCGTGCAACCCCTCAAGGGCCATGAGCCGGACGAGGCGGTGATCGTGGTCGTTGATGGTTCCTGCGATGTCCATTGCGATGGCAGTGATGTCCATGCCGTCGCGGATGGCGGGCAGGAGGGCTATCGGACCGAGCGTGACGAGTTCGGCGCGGCGGACCCGATGCCGAGGCGCGAACTCGTCGACGCGGTCATGCGAGCCCTTGCTGCCATGGACGTGTCCGTTCGCGATGCACTCGAGGTCAGCGGCGACCGGTTCCGCAGCTACCTGTGCGTGGAGGAGTGCTGCCCACCCGCCGGCCGGATCGTCGACCCGGTCGTGGCCAACGCCGTTGCCGCATCGTTCGCGGTCAGGGGCGTCTCGGCGCTTGCGTCGAGGGCAGATCTCGTGTCGGTCCTCGAACCCGATCCGGCCGGCGTGGCCCGGATCGAGCCCCTCATCGTCAATCGGGAGCAGGAGCTCGATGACGCGCTCGGCGCCGGCGGCAGCGCAGCCGTCGAGTCATGGCGCGATGAGCAGGTGGATCGCCTGACGTCTTTGATCTTCGAAGGCGGCGAACTGGCTGATGCCGACACGGTCACGCTTCTCGTCGGACTTTGCGATGTGCGGGTTCGGGACACGCTGCTGTGGCACCTCAACGGCGCGAGCGAACCGTACGCCTGCCTTGACAGGCTCCTGATCGGGCTCCGGCTGGCTCCCAATGGCTACGTTGCGCCAATCGCGACGTGCGCGGCGCTTCTCGCGTGGCTGCTCGGTGATGGTGCTCGAGCAGCGATCGCTATAGACCGCGCACTCAATGACGATCCCGCGTACTCACTTGCAGTCCTCGTAGGGACGTCGATCTCGGCGGGGCTGCCCCCGTCTGCGTGGCAGGACGTGATCGGCCGGCTCACCATTGAAGCGTGCAGGGCCCGCCCGCCGGCAGCACAGGCAGGCAGCCCGGCGGCCTAGGCACGACCCCCTGTTGCGGACTCGGGAACAGCCGCTAACATTTTCGTCAGGTCAAGAGTGTCAGCGATAAGCCCCGGCTAGCTGGCCGGCAACCCTCCACCGCGGTGGGGTGCTCCGGGTGAAGACCAGGCCTCCTCGGAGGCAAGCGCGGGTCTTGCGCACGCAGGGCCCCGGTGAAGGCGTACCCGTTCGACGCCGTTGCGGCGTCCTTGCATTGAGAAAGGCAATATCCATGTCACAAGACTGGTCATTCGAAACCCGGCAGATCCACGCAGGTCAATCCCCGGACTCGGCCACGAACGCTCGGGCCCTGCCGATCTACCAGACAACCTCGTACACCTTCAATGACACGAACCACGCTGCCAATCTGTTCGCGCTGAAGGAACTCGGCAACATCTACACGCGCATCATGAATCCGACCCAGGCGGCGGTGGAGGACCGCGTCGCGTCACTCGAGGGCGGAGTAGGTGCACTGCTCGTCGCGAGCGGGCAGGCGGCCGAGACGCTGGCGATCCTCAACATCGCAGAGGCCGGTGATCACGTCGTCTCGAGCCCGTCGCTCTACGGAGGCACGTACAACCTCTTCCACTACACGCTGCCAAAGTTCGGCATCGAGGTCTCGTTCGTCGAGAATCCGGGCGATCCCGAGTCCTGGCGCGCCGCAGCACGACCGAACACAAAGGCCTTCTACGGAGAGTCGATCTCCAACCCGCAGAACGATGTGCTCGATATCGCAGCCGTCGCGGAGGTCGCGCATTCCCTAGGGGTTCCGCTCATCATCGACAACACCGTGGCAACCCCGTTTCTCATCCGGCCGCTCGAGTGGGGTGCTGACATCGTCGTCCACTCGGCGACCAAGTACATGGGCGGCCACGGAACCGCGGTCGCTGGCGTCATCGTCGACGGCGGCTCATTCGACTACGCCCAGTACCCGGAGCGCTTCCCGAACTACAACACCCCTGACCCGAGCTACCACGGCCTCGTCTACGCACGGGACCTCGGTGTTGGCGGAGCCTTCGGCGTCAACCTCGCTTTCATCCTCAAGGCCCGGGTACAGCTCCTGCGGGATCTCGGCGCCGCCGTGGCCCCGTTCAACGCCTGGCTCATCGCCCAGGGTCTAGAGACCCTCTCGCTGCGGATGGAGCGCCACGTCGACAATGCCCTGGCGGTGGCGACCTGGCTCGAGGCCCGTCCCGAGGTTGTCTCGGTCAACTACGCAGGACTGTCATCGAGCCCCTGGCATGCACTAGGCAAGAAGTACGCGCCTCGCGGCACCGGCGGCGTTCTCTCCTTCGAGATCGCAGGTGGGCTCGAGGCCGGCAAGAAGTTCGTCGAAGGCCTCGTCCTCCACAGCCACGTCGCGAACATCGGTGACGTTCGCAGCCTCGTGATCCACCCAGCCTCGACGACCCATTCGCAGTTGACGCCCGAGGAGCAGGCAGCATCGGGGGTGACCCCGGGCCTCGTCCGCCTCGCGGTCGGCCTCGAGGCCCAGGCGGACATCCTTGCCGACCTCGAGACGGGCTTCGCGGCGACGAAGGCCTGACACATGCCTTCCTCGTACGGTGAACTCACCTACGAAGGTCTCCCTCCTGCCAGCTCTGCCTGGCAGGAGGGAGACCCGGTGGGGGAGCGGCGGTTCCTTGACCTCGGCTCCTACACCACCGAATCGGGCTTCACGTTCCCAAGTGTGCGCGTCGCCTACGAGACGTGGGGGACGCTGAACGCGGAGCGCTCCAACGGCGTCTACGTCTGCCATGCGCTGACCGGCGACTCCCACGTGGCCGGCCCGGCTGGTCTTGGTCACAAGACAGGTGGCTGGTGGGACAGCCTCGTCGGCCCCGGGCGCGCCATCGACACCGATCGCTGGTTCGTCGTGTGCGCGAACGTCCTCGGCGGCTGCCAGGGCACGACAGGACCGTCATCGCTCGACGACTCCGGTCGTCCGTGGGGGAGTCGATTCCCCACGATCACCGTGAGCGACATGGTCGAGATCGAGGTCCGGGTCGCCGACGGACTCGGCATCGACTCGTGGGCGCTCATGCTCGGCCCGTCGCTCGGCGGGATGAGGGTGCTCGAGTGGCTCGTCGCCCATCCTGGGCGGGTGCGTGGTGGCCTCGTCCTGGGCACGACGGCGGCCGTCGACGCCGACCAGATCGGTACTCACGAGACGCAACTGTCGGCCATCTATGCCGATCCGCGATTCCGCGGGGGCGACTACTACGGCATGCCCGACGGGGAGGGCCCCCACGCCGGGATGGGGGTCGCGCGTCGCATCGCCCACCTCACCTACCGAAGCGCGACCGAGCTTAATGAGCGATTCGCTCGGACCACGCAGCCTGGCGAGGACCCATTCGACTGGGAACAGGGCAAGCGCTCCGGCCGGTTCGCCATCGGTTCCTACCTCGACCACCACGCAGAGAAGCTCGCGCGTCGATTCGACGCGAACACCTACGTCGCGCTCACCGACGCGATGAGCCTGTTCGACGTCGGCCGGGGTCGCGGCGGCCTCGAGCGGGCCCTCGGATCGATCACGGTCCCACTGACGGTCGTCGGGATCGACTCGGACCGGCTCTTCCCGGTCTGGCAGCAGCAGCAAATCGTCGACCTAGTGCCGGGGGCCGATGCGCTTCACATCGTGCACAGCCTGCATGGGCACGATGGCTTCCTCGTCGAGGACGATCAGGTGGCCAGCTTCGTCCACCTTGCCGTCGAAGGCGCCGCTGGGTCGGGAGCCTGAACCAGTTCGCCACCAAGCATCTGCCGATCGTGCAGTATCAGTCCCATGGGACTCCTCGATACCTTCGATCTGACCAAGAAGCTCTCGCGCGACGAAGAGGCGCGCAGGCTCTCCGCGGCCCAGGAACGCCTGCTGTACCTGCGGTTGCTCGCAGGTGGCATCTACGACGCCTCCGGAGTCCTCGGACCGCCGCTGTGCCTGGTGTTCGAAGGGTGGGATGCGTCTGGAAAGGGGGGCGCCATCAAGCGAGTCGTCGAGCCGCTCGATCCTCGGCACGTACGCGTCGTGTCGATCGCGGCACCGACCTACGACGAGAAACGGCACCACTTCCTCACCCGGTTCTGGCCCCAGCTGCCCGGCTGGGGCGGCATGGCCGTACTGGACCGAAGCTGGTACGGACGGGTGCTCGTCGAGCGAGTTGAGGGCTTTGCGACCGAGGACCAGTGGCGCCGCGCATACGAGGAGATCAAGTCCTTCGAGCGCATGCTGACTGACGAGGGCATGGTGCTCATCAAGTTCTGGATGCACATCTCGCATGACGAGCAACTTCGCCGGTTCACCGCGAGGGAGCAGGAGCCCATGAAGCGCTGGAAGCTCACCGAGGAGGACTGGCGCAACCGGGAGAAGCGCACGGAGTACGAGTCGGCGGTGACCGAGATGCTCGAGCGGACGGATACCTCGTTCTCCCCGTGGACCGTGGTCGAAGCGAACGACAAGAGGCACGCCCGGGTCAAGGTGGTCGAGACGGTCGTTGAATCCCTCGAGCGGGGGCTGCGTCGGGCCGGCATCGAGGTGGAGCAGACGCCCCGCTCCTCGTGACCGTGCCGATCACGTTACAGAACCGCCGGGTTATCCACAGCCGCCGTTGACGACTGGGCAGCGAGGAGTGAGAGCGCCTAGCGTGGCTGCATGCGCATTGCGTCCCAGCAGTCCCCGTCACCAGCACCTGGCGCGCCATCGGTCCAATTGAGCGCGATGGCGCTTATCGGCGGCATCCTCGCCCTCGTCGCGTCCCTGATTCCGTTTGCCCCTCCGGCAGGGGCGGCACCAAAGGGTCACCCCGCGGCTGCGCGGCCGGCATCGGTTGACGTCGTCGGTGACGATGCGGGCGATCGCTTCGTCGGATCCGGCGGCCTGATCCTGCCGGGGACGGTCGGTCGCGAGACCCGGCAGCGGGTGGCGACCTGCGTCGGCTGCCGATGGCGGCTGGCAGATCCCTGCGCCGGCTCCCCTGATGACGGTGCCCATGCCGCCTGCCTGAGCGTCACGCGCGGTTGCGCCCGCTCGGCGCAGCTGCTGCGGGTGTGGCTGTCGGATGATGGGGGAGCCTCCTGGCGTGATCTCGGCTTGGTGTGCATTCCGCCGGGCGGCCCGGTGACGGTCGCGGAGATCGGTTCGTCGGTCTCGGAGGAATTCGAGCGGGCGATCCCGGCGACAGGCCTTGCCCATCAGCCTCGAAAGGGCGTGCTGCCCTACCTGCCGGTGATCTTCCACTCCACTCAGCCGAGCGGGCTGCCACCGAGCGACCATGTCATCAACGGCGTGAGCGTGACCCTCTACCCACGGCCAAGCTGGACCTGGGATTTCGGTGACGGGACCTCCCTTCGAACGTCAATTCCCGGGAGTACCTACCCAGACCTTGCGGTGTCGCACACGTACTCCCGAGGGGGACGCATGCAGGTGCGCGTGACGACGACCTGGAGTGCGAGCTACATGATCGACGACCTCGGTCCATTTCAGGTTTCCCTCCCCGTGACTCAGTCGGCGGCGGCTGTGCTCCTGGTTGGCCAGGCGCGCGCGGTGCTCGTTCCGTGACGGCAGGAGGCCCCCGGCGCGACAAGACGATCGATTGAGTGACACAATGAGGTCGCTCCTCACGGCCCGTCCAAGCCCACCGGCTTGACACGGGCTCTTGTCGTGGGGAAACCGTGAGAAGGGCAACGACGCGTCAATGGCATCAGCGAAGAGCACTGGCAGCGCACCGACCGTGAAGAAGGCGACTCCCGCTGCGAAGAAGGCAGCCCCGGTGAAGAAGGCGGCCCCAGCGGCCAAGAAGGCAGCCCCGGTGAAGGCGGCCCCGGCCAAGAAGGCTGCTCCCGCCGTGAAGAAGGCAGCGCCTGTGAAGAAGGCGGCCCCAGCAGCGAAGAAGGCAGCCCCGGCAAAGGCAGCCCCGGCAAAGTCGGCCCCGGCAAAGTCGGCCCCGGCAAAGTCGGCCCCGGCAAAGTCGGCCCCGGC
>JBMOKH010000284.1:0-2952 GCA_049315365.1 Candidatus Nanopelagicales bacterium | reverse complement strand
AGCTCGTCGATGTCGACGCCCGCCTTGAGCATGGCGTCCTTGTAGACCGCAAGCCAGGAGTAGACCAGTGACGGGTTGGCCTCGATGTGGAACTGGACGGCCCACGCACGATCACCGATCCGGTACGCCTCCGTCAGCTCGCCCGTGCGTCCCAGCACGGTGGCCTCGGCGGGCAGCTCGAAGGTGTCGTAGTGGGACTGGAAGACGTGCAGGCTCGGACCGAGCGAGCCCAGCACCGGGTCCGCTGCTGCCTCGGGCGCCATTTCGACCTCGTACCAGCCGATCTCCGTGACCGGTGAACGGTAGACCCGGCCTCCGGCGGCGCGAGCGAGCAGCTGCGCACCGAAGCACACCCCCAAGATGGGCATGCGTCGGGCCAATGCCTGCTCCAGGACGGCGATCTCGCCCCGCATCCACGGGGTGGCGTCCTCGTCCGTCGCACTCGCCAACGCGCCGAGGGACAGGACGCCGTCGAAGGACTCCAGCGGTTCCTCTGGGGCATCGGAGCGAAAGGTGCACCAGGTGTCGATGATCAGGCCTGCGTCGGCAAGGGGCGCGGCAAGCTCGTTCAGGGCGTCATCGAGGTCGTGCTGAATGACGAGGAGGCGGGGTGCGGTCATGGTGAAAGAATAGAGACATCCAGGCGAAATATGCTTGCGTATCCATGCTCCCCAGACCTTGCCAGCGCAATACTTGGAATATGGATGACACGGATCGAGCAATCATCAATCATCTCCGGGCGGAGGGTCGGCTTTCCAATCAGGAGCTAGCCGACCGGGTTGGACTCACTCCTGCGCCCTGCCTGCGGCGAGTGCGCCGACTCGAAGAGGACGGCGTCATCACCGGCTACGCGGCACAGGTCGATCCCAACGCCGTGGGCGAGGGCTTTGAGGTGCTGATGCACGCCGATCTCGTGGCCAAGGACCTGCCCACAGTCGAGGCCTTCGAGGCACGAGTGGCCGCCATGCCGGAGGTAGTGGAACTCAGACGCATGTTCGGCATACCCGACTACTTCATCCGTGTGCGGGTCACCGACATCGATCACTATGAACGTTGGCTCACCTCAGACATCATGGGTGACGTCGCCATCGCCAGGATGGATTCGCGGCTGACCATGAAGCTGCTCAAGATCTAAAGGGCTCGGACGACGGTCCGGCCTCCAGTAGGTCGGGATCGAGGACCAAGGCTGCGAACTCCGGCCACGCGGGCGTGCCGCGCGTCGGCTATTGTGTCGGCGATTTCACGGTTGGATGTCTTTGCCGACACCATGACCCTGCTGCGCAAGGAGCCCCATGCCGTCCACGGGATCGGTGGTCAATCGCAAGGCACTGATCCAGTCGCTGATTGCGATGGGCCTGCTCACACCGGGCTTGCTGCTCTTCCCACTCGGTATCGGCCCTGCAATGAGCCTGTTCACCTACGGCGTGCTCCTCGGCTTACTCGTCGCGTTGCCCATGGACCTTCGCCGGGCAATGCTGATGGTGGGCTCCTTCACCGTGGTCAACCTCATTGCCTACGCCGCGTCACCGCATCCGCTCCTCGCGGCTCTGGTGATGGCGGGGGCCGTCTTCGCCTATGGGCTCACCCTTCGCTTGGGCTTGGCCACCTCCATCGTGTTGGCACCGATCTCGGTCGCGTTCACGATCACTCAGCCGCCGACCGTCCTGCCGCACAGCAGCGTGGCGGCAAACATGCTGGTCCTAGCGGTCGTATGCATCGTCGCAGGCCTGTGGGGAACAGTGGCAGGCACGGTGATGAAGCGCAGGGTGCAGCTCCCGCCGCTGACACAGATGCCTTGGCGCACGACGTGGGTGTACACCGGTTCGTTGACGGTGGTGTGCGGAGTCATCGCGTTGATCGTGGGCCTGACGAAGTTCCAACAGGATGGTGCCTGGGTACTGCTCACGATTCTGGTCGTCGCGCAGCCCGGAGTGCACCGCACCTGGCGGAAGGCAGGTCATCGAGTGCTCGGCACTTTCATCGGATTCGGCGTCGCGCTTGTGGTCGGCCTTCCGCTGAACGGGCACCCGTTGATCCTGACGCTCGCCGCGATCCTACTTTTTGGGATCGCTGCCTACGTGATGCTGTCGGGCCGGCCGTACTGGCAGTACGTCACGTTCCTGACCCCCGGTGTCGTGCTGGTCGTCGGGGCGTCGTCGAATATCTTGACAACGGACATCGGCCGTGTGTGGAGCACGATCGTGGGCATTGTGCTCGCCGTGGGCGTGCTGATCCTCCTCGGCGCGATCGGCATTCGGGATCGGGACGAGAAGGCTCAGTCGCTCGATCACTAACGGTGAAGCTTCAAAAGGGATGGGCGAGGTAGGTCGACATGGACGTCCCCTATTCGAGTGGTGCGGTCAGGCCTCCTCCGCCCGCTCACGATCGCGTGTTCCTCGCGTATGCCGACGGTGACGGCCACCGCTTGGTAGCCGCACTCATCGAAGCAATGCAGCCACGCTGGGATGCTGACGGGCCCACAACGAGGTACCTGTGCGACCAGTGATCACTTGGCGTTGCAACGCAAATGGATGAGCAGTGCAGAGGTGAGGTGGCATACCGGAAGCGTGCGTCGGGCGCAGTGACCTGCCTCGACCGGAACACTCACCGGGGCACTGCGGCCACGGGCCGCGTGAGGCCCTGGGTCAGACGCGGACGCATGCCGCCGCGAGGTCGGACAGGGCATTCTCATGCTCCTCAAGCAGAGCGAAATTCTGCTCCAAACCACTTGTGAGGTAGCAGAACGAGATCCCGTTCTCGGGGTCGGCCCACGCCACCTGCCCCCCTGCGCCACCGTGACCGAAGGTCCGCGGGGATGTTCGTGCGCCGAACCCGCGGCGAGCTGCGAACCCATCGGATCCGGCCACGCACACTCCTATGGTGCGATTGGCCGGCACGCCGGAGTAGTCGTCGATGAAGGTGTTGCGAGCGTTCGCCGTGGCGTCCTGCAGC
>JBMOKH010000283.1:0-2958 GCA_049315365.1 Candidatus Nanopelagicales bacterium | reverse complement strand
GCCGACGCGGTGAATGATGCGCGGGCGGCTAGCCACGCCATCGGTGCCGTGTGGATCCAGCGCGGCAGGACCGCGGCCGATTCAGACTGGGGCAGGAGCGCGATGACGACCGCTCACTCCAGGCCTCCAGGGGATCTCCATCAACTCGCTGGTGATCACCTGCCTCGGGGCGAACGCTCCCAGGACGATTTCGTGCCCGACGTAGCAAACTTCTGACCACCACCCCGTCACCCCCACGACCTCATCAAGGATCCGTGCCTTGTCCCGCTTCGACGTCGCCACGGACGAATTGGCGCATTCCGTGGTGACCTCGGAATGAGAATTCATCGACAGCACGGTTTCCATTCCCAACAATGGTCACCGTTACGCGGGCATTCCTACGTGAGGCACGGAGAGACTTCCACGGGCACATTCGTGAGTCTCGTGGCGCGCGTGAGGCTGGCCACGTGGAGTGCTACTCTCTACGTAGATCAAGAATGCAGCGTCAAGGCCTCAAGCTTGCTGCAGGCAACCGCGATCCGTCGCACGGTGCTCCCTGAGGAAGATCAGCCCCGTAAGGGGAAGAGACGGGTCTCTCGAGATCCACACGTTTGAGGCGGGTTCGCCTGTCGCCATTGGCGATGGTTTGCCCACTCGTTGACAATTACATAGTGGGTTCGAGCATCAAACCGTCGGGATTGCAACGAAGAAGCAGGAACGACCGATCATGACGTCAGCCTTAAGCCTCAGCTTGCTGGCACCAACCGCGGCACTTGCCCACGGTGGTCTGAGGAGATCCGCCCCAAGCGTGTTGCGTGGGGAAGAGCAAGAAGGGGAACACATGAGCGCAAACAACCACCACCAAGTAAGTGCCTACTACGACGCAGGCAACTTCATCGCAAGGTGTTCGACATGCAATTGGACCGGCCAGTGGAGGCACGAGCGGCAGAACGCAGTCAGTGACGCAACCCTCCACCTCGCCGGCTCGATCCGCATGGAGGACACAACCATTACGACGTCGAGTGGGATGCGCCGATACTCCAAGGCCGAATACGCGCGATGGTTCGAGCAGCACACCTGTCGCCTTGAACGGGACCGCGCTCGTGCCGCCCAACACCACGATCCCATCGAACCTACGAAAGCCGAGGTTCTGGCTGGCGAACGATTGCGCGAATACCTCGAAGCCCTAGAAGTGCTCACCTACCGGACGTTGCATGTCCTACGTCGGGACGGCGTGCCGGTCTTGACGTCGATCGACCAAGACATCGAGGCCGCCCTTGAGATGAACCAACGGGCGGTGGCAGATCTCGAACGACGCATGCGGCACAACGATCGATGTTTCCCCCAGATTGGCCTGATCGCCTTCAACGGGCGACGCCACTCGGATCGGCTCGCCAACATCGCCTCCGATCGCCGAGTCGGACGGCACGCATACGCGTGGCACGAACAGCAGCCGGAAGGGGGATGCGTCGTCTGCAGCTGCGGAGTCATGGTTCTCGGCACCCTCAACCACGATTTCACGGAAGCCGAGTTTATGAAAGCTACCGGACACCGCCCCGGCCGCGCATGGGCAACATAATCTCGCGAGCCCGAGAGCGGCTAAGAAGAAGAAGGAACAGCACCACCAATCACGACTCCAGGGACAATCCGCAGCTTGCTGACACCAACCGCGGCAACCGCCCATGTTGGTCTGAGCAGATCAGCCTCCGGACACGTCCCTCGGGGAAACGTCAAGGGCAGCATTCAATCACCAAAAGGACGACTCCCCGCATGATTTTCCGTGTGGATGCGAGAACGGGGTGGTGACGAAACGCCGTGGCCCGCATGCGTCGTTCACATGCAGATCGTCATTTCCTCGGGGAGGAAGAAGGGTCCCAGACGGCCCGTTGAGTGTCCGGCGTTCGCGGGGGTGGGGGCTGAGCCGTCACGGCCACGTAAGAGACGCCCACGGCGTGCCGGGAGGAGTGCGCCGCGTCAATGAGCTGAAGTGTCGCCTTATCCGGCTCGCCGTCGAAAAACGTGTTGAGCAGGGTCTCGAACACGGAGCCTGGCGCCGACACGTGCTCGAAAAGCGTTGCGCACGAGCGAAGTTTCATGTCATCCGGTGCCCCGAAAATCTCGAACGCGGAGAGACCATTGACGTCGATCGCTGCCTGGCAGCATTCCACCAGTCGCGGTCCGAGAACCGGATGTTGGAGGTATGCCTCGGCCTCGGCGATGCTCTTGATGGCGTACCAGCGTGACGTGGCGCTGAACCCAAGCCCGTCGAACTGCGGGAAAATGAACCATATCCAGTGAGACTGCTTGTGGCCGGCGCGGATCTCTGAGAGCGCCGTCTGATATTGGTTTGTCTGCGCCTGTTCGAAGCGGCTGAGGTCGTGAGGGTCGTATCCATCCATATCTGGTGACTCCGTTTCTTGAGAAATTCACAAGCGCTGCAGGCGTCGAGGGACATTCGCTGGTGGTTCGCAGAGACCGGTGGGCGCCAGCGTCCAACGTATCGACGTGTGACGCCCTGGTGCGTCGAGCTGGAGATGTCGGCGCTCGCTGCCGCCAATCCCCACGGGGAGGGGAAGCGGTGCATTGCACTCCCGGCAGGCTGGGCTGCCATTCCGTCGACTGGGCCCACGGGTTTGGGCCAGTTCGTGATTCGTACTCCAGTACCTGTCAGAACACTTGCGGACAAACGCTGCTTTCGCCGTAGGCTGGCCGAGACGGCGGTGCGGACGCATCCCCCCCGATGCCACGTACCGTCGTCCCCTGCGATGGAGGGGTAGTAGGTGCTGCTAACGCTGACCTCCCCGGCAACCGAGCCAGGCTCATCCCCGAAGTAGGCCCACGTCCCCTCGCGTGTTGACTGGGAGCCACGCACCGAAGGGACGTGATGTTCGGGTCATCCCTCGGTGTCCATCCGGCGCTCGTCGGGGGCGAGCCACCGGGTGGGTGTGGGGCTATTGACGATGGTGATCGGTCCGCCGC
>JBMOKH010000282.1:0-2967 GCA_049315365.1 Candidatus Nanopelagicales bacterium | reverse complement strand
GCGGGCTGTCGGCCGACAGGATCGTGTCGGCCATGTGCTCGACGTAGATGTCGAGGACCTCCCTGGCATCGCGGGGGTCATCGCCGATCAGTCCAGCGACGGCCTTCTCCAGCACCGCCCGGTCGCCGAGTCCGTCGACCGGAGTCTCGACGATTGCGAGGCGCTCCTCGACATACTCGAGGATCATCGCGGTCATGTCGGGATCGAACCGGTGCATCCGGTCGGCGTCGGCGGGGAAGGTGATGGATGGGATCGGCGGGATGGAACGGGTTGCCTCAGCGGTCACGCCAGGGGCCTTTCGGGTGGCCCGCGAGCAAGTTGCCCATCGCGGGTCGGCGCGCCGACAGTCGACCTGCCAGCGGGCGCCGGAACACCGATGCTAGGCAATCCCCGCCGCCCGGCACAACTCGGGCTCGCATGCCCGCCACCGCTGGGGCAACGCCCGACCGGCACCTACCGGCCGCGGCAGTAGATGCTCGCCGGGTCGCCATTCGAGAAGGGGAGGGCTGCCGCGATCGCCCGGTCGCTCGCCGCGAGGTACTCGCCCTCGGCCCAGCACACGGAGTACGACGCGTACTCCGTGGCCGCGTTCGTCGCGATTGATGACGCGGCGGGATTCGGTGCCCGCAGGTCGACGAGCCCGAAGTCGGCGAAGGTGCCCAGCACGTCCGGGTTGGCCGGATTGGGATCGCCCACTTCAGTGGCGATGACCGTGCCGGCCTTGACCGCTACCGGCGGGTTCAGGAGGGTCTCACGGGAGTCATCGGGCGCAGCTTGCGGCAGGGTCGCGAGAATCCTGCTGAACTCCGGGGACGGGGTTCGCAGGTGCCCGAGCCGCACCATGAATCCGCAGGGGCTGATGATGTCGACCCCGAATTGATACGTCCCACCGGCCGTGTAGTGCCAGGCCTTCGTCACGACGCCGTCGAACGGCGCCGTGATGCGGACTCCGGACACGTACTGCCCGTAGTTGGACCAGCGAAGGCCCCCGTGCGGCTTGAAGCTGCCGCCGCGGGCCTGGCCCGGCTGGACCATCGAGACGGCGCTGCCGAAGTCGAGGAGGCTTCCCGCCGGGATGATCGGGTAGGCGCATTTCGGCGGAGTGCCGCTGGGAGCCCAGACGGACCTGACGTGATCCCACGCCCAGGAGACCGGCGAGGATCCGGCCGATGGCTGGCCTGCTGCGCCGCCAGCATTGGCACGGCGCCATACGAGTCGTCCGCTCACCCGGGTGCAGACGAGCGCGACCGTGCCGCTCTTCGCCTTCGCGCCGGCCTTCGTGCACGAGCCGCCCGCCGTGGCCGCATTCGCGGGGGCCTGCGCCATGAAGGGGATGACGATGATGACGCAGGCGAGGGCCCAGCCGGCGATGTGCTTCCGCTTCCTCGTCATGGGCGCATGCTACGACGTGAACCGCCGATCCGGCGCGTTATCTCCCGGGCGCAGCGGCGGGCCGCAGCAGCCAGTGCGGCCCGCGCGTCACCGCCTGCCTGGTCCGAGCGGAAGGTCAACCCGACTGACGCAGCAGGACGCCCGTCGTGGTCATGCGACGCAACGGCAACCGATGCCAGCCCCGCGGTGATGAACCCGTCCTCCTCCGCCCAGCCACGGGCCCGCTCCTGGCCCAGCAGCAGGTTCAGCGAGCGAAGGGTCATCGGCCCCGACCCCGTGCGGTCGACGAAGGACGAGGCATCCGGGAAGAGCGCGCGCACCTGCGCAGGGGGGAGGTCGGCGAGCAGCGCACGACCTGACGCCGTGAGCGAGGCGGGGAGCCGAACGCCCACCTCGGCCACGATCGTGACCGGGGTCAAGGGCGTGTCCTTGAGCAGGTAGAGGGTCTCGCGGCCGTGGAGGACGCCGAGGTGAGCCACGGCAGGGGTGATCTGGGAGACCTCGGCGGAAAGTCGCTGCACGAGCGGCCGGGCGAGCCGCTCGAGGGGATCGTGCCGGAGGTAGGCGGCACCGACCTCGAATGCCGCGACGCCCAGGCCCCAGCGGCCCTCCTCTGGAAAGTGGGCGACGAAGCCGGCATCCTCCATGGCCGCAAGCAGGTGGTAGACCGATGAGCGCGGCAGGCCAAGGTCCCTCGCCAAGCTGGCAGCGGTGAGCGGCGAGGCTGCGGAGGCGAGCGCGCGGAGCACGGCCAGCGTGCGGGTCGCCGCTGGGACATTGCCTGCCACGTCCGTCCTCCCTCGACTCGGTGACCGACGGATTCACGGCCAGGCCTCCCAAGCAAAGAATCTCGTATTTCAGACAATTCTCCAACCAAGGTGATGCCAAACGAGCCTCGTGAGCGATGGAATGGCCACATGACCGGACCACGCCCCGTGCGCTCACCCATCGGCACCACCCTGACCGCGCAGAACTGGCAGACCGAGGCCGCCCTGCGCATGCTGCAGAACAACCTCGACCCCGACGTCGCCGAGCACCCCGATGAGCTCGTCGTCTACGGCGGCACCGGCAAGGCGGCCCGCAACTGGGCGAGCTTCGATGCCATCGTCCGCACCCTCACGAACCTCAAGCAGGATCAGACCCTGCTCGTCCAGTCCGGCAAGCCGGTCGGGGTCATGGAGACCCACGAGTGGGCGCCCCGCGTGCTCATCGCGAACTCCAACCTCGTCGGCGACTGGGCGACCTGGCCCGAGTTCCGCCGGCTCGAGCAGCTCGGCCTGACGATGTACGGGCAGATGACCGCCGGCTCGTGGATCTACATCGGCACCCAGGGGATCCTGCAGGGCACCTACGAGACCTTCGCCGCCGTCGCGGCGAAGCGCTTCGGCGGCACTCTCGCCGGCACCCTCACGGTCACCGCTGGCTGCGGCGGCATGGGCGGCGCCCAGCCGCTGGCCGTCACCATGAACGAGGGCGTCTGCCTGATGATCGACATCGACGGCACCCGGCTCAGGCGCCGGGTCGAGACCCGCTACCTCGACGAGATCGCCGACAATCTCGACGATGCGATCGACC
>JBMOKH010000281.1:0-2967 GCA_049315365.1 Candidatus Nanopelagicales bacterium | reverse complement strand
TGGTCATGCTTGTGCGTCTTCAGGTGCTCGGTGAGCTCCTGGATGCGCTTGGTCAGCAGCGCGATCTGCACCTCGGGTGATCCCGTGTCGCCCGGCTTGAAGCCGTGCTCTGCGATGATCTGCTGCTTCGTTGCTGCGTCCACTGCACTGTTCCTCTCGGGCGCGCACTGACCCTCAAGGGATCAGCACACTGTTCGTGTTCGACACGTATCGCAAAGCGCCCGCTTCGCGACCGTCTGGATGCGCCGACCTATGGCCGACGCCCTGAGGATACCAGCCTGAGCACCCTGCTCTGTCCGCAGCGGCGTTGGTCGATGCGCTCCGGCAATCGACGACGAGGACTGCTGCCGGCAAGGGGGATCCCTTCAGCAGGCATCAGCCGTTTCGTGCGCATATCGTGAGGAATATCGCGCTTCGCGAACTTGAGGTGGTCACCATGCATTCGACCCGGACTCGCCCGCTCGCCATCGCCCTCGCCACCGCTTTCTCGCTGGCCTCGGCCCTCATCCCGCACGCCGCAGCCTTGGCATTCGGCTCTACAGGGGCTCAGGAAGCCGTCGACAACATAGTCAACTGCCGGACGATCGAGCCGGCGCCGGGCGTCGACCTCAGCGACTGCGATCTCTCCGGAGCCGACTTCAGCGGAGCCAACCTGTCATACGCCGACGTCTCCGGAGCCAACCTGGCGAATGCCGACCTCAGCGATGCACTGCTCCTCGGAGTCAATGCCACCGGCGCCACGCTGTCGAGCGCCAACCTCATCGGAGCGAACCTCATCGGCGCCAACCTCGACGGCGCCGGGCTGCGTGGGGCGAACCTCAGGGGCGCGATGCTCACCTCGGCCTCGGTGGCCGGCGCGGATCTCGACGGGACAACGCTCTCAGGCGCCGATTTCACCGGGGCCGACCTCTCGAGCGCTGATATCGACGGGGCGCTCGTCGACGGGGCGACATTCGCCGAGGCAGATCTCACGCGGGTCGATGCCCACGGGGTCGACTTCACCGGCGCCGTCCTGCGCGAAGCCCTGCTCGGAGGCGCTGACCTTACTGGCTCGAACCTTGCGCGCCTGGACCTCGCCTCGATCAACCTCACGCTTGCCGATCTCACCGATGCCTCCCTCAAGCGGGCGATCCTCACCCGCGCGGTCATGACCGGCACGAACCTCACGAATGCGACCCTTCTCGGCGCAGACATGACGGGCACGACCACGGCCAAGGCCACCTGGTGGAACACGACCTGCCCGGACGGGTCGGTCACCACGGGATCCCCGTGTCTTTCCGCCAAGCCGACGAACGAGGCGGCCTTCGTCACGGTCGGCCCCATCGACTACTCATTCCACAAGAGCTTCGTGGCGTTCACGCGCGATTACCGGTATTCGACGACGCCGGCCCGGCTGTTCACCACCTTCCAGCCCGCGAACGGCGCAGGCGTCGATCCGCGAACCGCCCCGGTCTTCGTCATGCTCAATGGCGGGCCCGGAGCGGCGACGACGGCGAACCTGTTCGCGAACAACACCGCCAAGATGACGGTCAACGCCGATGCGGTGGGCGCCGGCGGCGCCGGGTACGCGGTCAATCCCAATAGCTGGACTGCCTTCGCCAACCTCCTCTACATCGATCCGCCCCAGACCGGGTTCTCTTACAACATCAACCCGGTCGCCGCCAACGATGACGTCGAGCGGATCCAGGAATACCTCTTCCGCGGCAATTTCAACTCGTTCATCGATGCCGACCAGGTGCTGCGGGTCGTCCTGGGATTCCTGGGCAGCCATCCGGACCTACGCGACAACCCGGTCGTCCTCGTCGGCGAGAGCTATGGCGGCACCCGAGTCTCGACGATGCTCAACCTGCTCCTCTTCAGCGACCGCTACGACAGGAACGGCCCGTCGTTCTTTCGCGACCCGGAGCTCGTGTCGCTCATCCGGGCCCACTTCGCACTGCTGTCAGACGGGCTCGCGGACGGCGCAGCGCTCACTCCCGCCATCGTCGCGCGGCAGTTCGGCGGGCAGATTCTCATCCAGCCCCAGCTCACGTCGTACCAGACCGACGTGCAGTCGACGATGTTCTGGGCCGCGAAGCCCTCGGTCATCGACCAGGTCGCCATCGACGCGAATTGGCTCGGCGGCTTCACCCGTGACAAGGCCGTCTGCAGCTTTCCGCTCAACTACAACCTCGGCGCCTGCGCTCTCATGAAGTACGTGGCCCAATGGGATCGCGATCGATACAACTGGAAGAAGCCCGGCGACTGGACCGACAATCAGGAGGCGCTCGGCTCGGCCCAGTTCGATGTCCTCGGCAAGCTGAATGCGATCCTCGGCGTGGATGCCAGCACGATCAAGGGCCTTGCGCCGGGCGAACGCGTCGGCGCCTACCACCTGCTCTCCGGACTGCTTGGCGTGACTCCGGACGGGATTGCCGGCGGTCCGGACGGGGCTGGTGCTCCCGATCAGGGACAGGCCATGAAGGACGCACTTGCCGATGGGTTCGTTCCGGGGCCCTACTACGAAGCGCTGCTCGCAGCTCAGCGCGCGACGGACGCCGAGGTGGCGGCTTCCGTGGACCCGCGCGAGTCGCTCGAGACTGCATTCGGGCCATTGGGCAGGTACGACCGGTACTACATGGCCTGGAACCCCGAGGTGTACTTAGCCTTCGCCTACAACGTCCTAGCTCCCGAGTACCGCTACCTGCCCATCAACGCCGACAACGATCCGACGTACGGCGAGATGTTCCTGGAGAACGCACGTTACGTCGACACCTTCCTCACCGACGCCGAGTATGACCTCGTCATCTACTCCCCCGCCATGCCCGCGGCACTTGCCAGGCACTCGACGACGGTGCAGCGAGTCGATCGTACGAGGGCCACCGGGAACGGCCCGGGAACCTTCCAGATCGCCTACCGCGACGGCCAGCGCGCGAGCATCTACTACCCCTACTACGCGGATTCGGGCCATGCGGTGGCAGCGAGCCA
>JBMOKH010000280.1:0-2981 GCA_049315365.1 Candidatus Nanopelagicales bacterium | reverse complement strand
ATGCGCCCGCGTAGTGCTCGAGGAGCACCGCGAAGAACCGCTCGATCGAGCCGAACAGCGCTCGGTGGATCATGATCGGGCGTTGCCGCGTGCCGTCGGTCGCCTGGTACTCGAGGTCGAACCGCTGCGGCAGCTGGAAGTCGACCTGAATGGTCGACATCTGCCAGGTACGTCCGATGGCGTCCTTCGCCTGAACCGAAACCTTCGGGCCGTAGAAGGCCGCACCACCCTCGTCAAGGACAAGCTCGAGCCCCTGCTTCTCGGCGGCGAGGCGCAGGGCCTCGGTCGCCTCGGCCCATTCCTCGTCGGTTCCGACGCTCTTGATCGGGTCGCGGGTCGAGAGCTCGAGGTAGAAGTCCTCCAGACCGTAGTCGCGCAGCAGGTTCAGGACGAAGGTGAGCAGGCGGTCGAGCTCGTCGCCCATCTGTTCCTTCGTGCAGTAGATGTGGGCATCGTCCTGGGTGAACCCGCGCGCCCGGGTGAGGCCCTGGACGACGCCGGACTTCTCGTAGCGATAGACGGTGCCGAACTCGAAGAGCCGCATCGGCAGCTCGCGATACGACCTGCCGCGCGCGGAGAAGATGAGATTGTGCATCGGGCAGTTCATCGGCTTCAGGTAGTAGTCGACGCCCTGCTTGCGCACATGGCCCTCGGCATCGAGCTCGGCATCAAGCTGCATCGGGGGGTACATGCCCTCGGCGTACCACTGCAGGTGGCCCGATTGCTCGAACAGCGCGCCCTTCGTTATGTGCGGAGTATTGACGAACTCGTAGCCGCCCTCCTCATGCCGCCTGCGCGAGTAGTCCTCCATGACCCGGCGGACGACCCCGCCCTTCGGGTGGAAGACCGCGAGCCCTGAACCAATCTGCTCCGGGAACGAGAAGAGGTCGAGCTCTGCTCCGAGCCGGCGATGATCGCGGCGCTCGGCCTCCTCGAGGAAGGTCAGGTGCGCCTTAAGGTCGTCCTTGCTCGGCCAGCAGGTTCCATAGACCCGTTGCAGCGACTCGTTCTTTTGGTCGCCGAGCCAGTAGGCCGCGGCAGTCCGCATGAGCTTGAAGGCATTCGGGACGATGTAGCGGGTGTCGGGCACGTGCGGCCCCCGGCACAGGTCGCCCCAGCAGCGCTCGCCGGTCTTGGCGTCGATGTTGTCGTAGATGGTGAGCTCGGCGCCGCCGACCTCCATGACATCGGCGCCGCCCTCGCTGCCGATCAGCCGGAGCTTGAAGGGCTCGTCGCGCAGTTCGATTGCCGCCGGGCCTTCTTCGACGACGCGTCGGGAGAACCGCTGCCCGGACTTCACGATCGCGACCATGCGCTTCTCGAGGACCTCGAGGTCCTCAGGCGTGAACGGGCGCTCGACGTCGAAGTCGTAGTAGAAGCCGTCCTTGATCGGGGGGCCGATACCGAGCTTCGCCTCCGGGAATGTGTCCTGCACCGCCTGCGCAAGCACGTGGGCGGTCGAGTGACGCAGCACCGCGAGACCCTCCGGCGTGTGCACCGAGACTGCCTCGACGACGTCGCTCTCGGAGACCTCGGTCGCGAGGTCGCGCAGTTCGCCGTTGATGCGCGCCACGACAACGGACTTGTCGCCGCCCACCAGGTCGAAGGCAGTAGTCGGCACGAATTCTCCTTGCTCAGCGCTTGGGAGCACCCGATACCGGGTGCATAGTCACCTGAAATTAGCAGGCTTCTGACGACGGCCGCCTGCTGGCGCCGTCGAGCCCTTCGCCTAGCTCGTCAGTGGCCGTACGTGATCGCCACGTTGGCGCGCCGAGCGCGATACGTGACGGCCTTCGTGGCGGCCGGGGTTCGGGCGACCGAGCACGGCAGGCCGCGATCGGTGAGGTACTTCGCCGTCGCCGTTGCCCGACTCCTCGCTAGGTCGAGCAGGGCCGGGATAACCTCGCCGCCGCGAGTCACCGGCGTGACACTGCAACTGTTCGGCATTCCGACCGGGATCATCGCGAGCGCATCGTCGAGGGAGGCTCGCGCCGCCTTCGTCAACTTCGTCGACAGATAGCCGAAGTAGACCTGCTTCCTTGACTTCGACTCAACCGCAGCGCGCACCGTGATACCCGTGCTGATGGAGGCCGTGTAACCCTCGGCGGTGAACCCGTTGACCTGCAGCACGTTTGGTCCGATGGCCGCATCGACCGGCATACGCACCCACACGGCGAGATTCCCGTCTGCGTCGGCGTCGAATTCACCGAGTGCTGCGTTTGGCGCCGACAGAAGATAGACGCTCACCGCGCTCTGCGGCCTGAGCCCGCCGGCGTTGATGAACACGACGGATCCCTGAGGAGTCGACTCGTCGATGGCGGGTGCAAGTCTCGGCGCGCTCCGGGGCAACGACCTGACCTCGCAGTCAACGTTCGTTGGCTTGCTCACCGATGGCGAGTTGCCGCTCGGCGTGGGCGAGAACGCGGGCGGAGGATTGAACGTGATGCCAGGATTCGAGGGGATGAAGAGCGGCGGTTGAATGATGCTGGGCGTGTAACCGAACTGGCCAGCGCTGAAACTCTGAGACCCCCCTCGATTCGACAAGTTGATGATTCCGTCCAGCACCGAGACGTAGAGCCCGGGCATCAAACCAACGGGTCCGGGAAGAGGCCCAGCCAAGGGAACACTCCGGGGTTTCGGCAGCGAATTGCAGAACACCTTCTTCGCTGGATCAAGTTTCGCCCCCTCCTTTGGCGGTGCAGCCTCCTTACCGCACGACGTCATCACTCCCTTGAGGCTCTGCGTCGTCGTGCAGTTGGCGACCAGGTCACCAAGAACCACTTTGGACTTACCCGGTGGAGGCGTATCGGCCTTGCCCAGTGGCTGAGCCTGCGGTGGCGTCTTGCTCGCCTCCGTGGGCACCGGCGGCTTGACACTGATGGAAATGAGATAAGTCGCGACGGCGCTCTCGACGGCGCTCGACGACGGGGTCGGCGTGGGCGTCGGATCAGCAGGCGGTGCTGCAGGCGGGGCTGCAGGCG
>JBMOKH010000279.1:0-2985 GCA_049315365.1 Candidatus Nanopelagicales bacterium | reverse complement strand
AGCTCGCTGTCATCGGCAAGCATGGCCACCGACTCGGGGGCGCGCAGGAGCAGGTCGGTCGCGTACCGGCTGCTCGCGAGCACCTGAGCCATGCGCTCGGCCGCCGCTGATTCATCGCGCAGGAGCCGCAGGTACCAGTGGGTCGAGCCGAGCGCATCGCTCACCCGGCGAAAGCCGAGGAGTCCTGCATCGGGGTCGGGGGCATCGGCGAACCAGCCGAGGAGCACCGGCAGCAGGGTGCGCTGGATGGCTGCCCGGCGGCTCACCCCCGACGTGAGCGCCTGCAGGTGCCGCAGCGCGCTCGCCGGGTCGGCGTAGCCGAGGGCGCGGAGCCGCTGCTCTGCGGCCTCGGGCGTCAGTCGCGCCTCACCTGCGTCGAGCCGCGCGACCGCCTGGAGGAGCGGCCGGTAGAAGAGCTTCTCGTGGATGCGGCGAACCTCGCGGGCGTGCCGGCGCCACTCTGCGACGAGCTCGGCGACCGGCTCCGAGCGGTAGCCGAGCGACCGGCCTAGTCGCCGCAGGTCAGGGTCGTTGTCCGGCATCGTGTGGGTCCTGCGCAGCCGGTGCAGCTGGATGCGATGCTCGAGGGTCCGCAGGAACCTGTACGCCGCAGCGAGGGTCGATGCGTCGTCGCGTCCGACATAACCCCAGGTGGCGAGGGCTTCGAGGGCGACGAGCGTGGTGGGGCTTCGAAGCATCACGTCGCTGCGGCCGTGCACGAGCTGGAGCAGCTGCACCGAGAACTCGACATCACGCAGGCCACCGGGGCCCAGTTTCAGCTCGCGATCGCCGATGCGCGCCGACACGTTCTCCTCCACGCGGCGACGCATCGACTGGACATCGTCGACGAAGCCCGGATGATCGGCCGCCCCCCAGACGAACGGCGCGACCGCATCGACGTAGCGGCCGCCAAGCCCGAGGTCGCCTGCAGACGGCCTGGCCTTGAGCAGCGCCTGGAACTCCCAGGTCTTCGCCCAGCGCTCGTAGTAGTCGACGTGCGAACCGATGGTCCGGACGAGCGCCCCCTGCTTGCCCTCGGGTCGCAGCGCCGGGTCGACCTCCCAGATCGTGCCTTCGGGGGTCACGGCCGTGCAGGCCCGCATGAGGCCGCTGGCGAGGGCTGTCGCGGTACGCAGGGCCCCTGCCTCGTCGTCATCGTGCACGGCCTCGGCGACGAAGATGACGTCGACGTCGCTTACGTAGTTGAGCTCGCGGCCCCCGCACTTGCCCATGCCGATGACCGCCAGCCGGCAGGGCACCGAATCGGCCGGCAACCCGGCGCGGGACACCGCGAGCGCGGCCTCGAGAACCGCATCGGCGAGATCGGAGAGCCAGGCCGCCACCGCGTCCATCGATGCGAGCCCCGCGAGGTCGCGGGCGGCGATGCCGAGCAGGTGGGCGCGATACGCGACGCGCAGCGCATCGAGCGTTACCGGGAGCCCACCCGACGCGACTGGCTCGGCCGCGGACGGTTCGGCTCCGACGGCCACGAGCAGCTCACGGCGGGTCCGGGTCGCCGACGGGGCGACGGCGAGTGCCTCCGCATCGACAAGGATCTCCCAGTGGCCCGGATGCCGGACGAGGAATTCGCCGAGCGCCTCGGACATGCCAAGGACGTCGAAGAGCCGGCCGCGCAGGTCCTCGTCCGCGAGGAGCGCCGACGCCATCCGGCGGCGCGCCGGCATGTCGCAGGCCTCGAGGATCCGGCCAAACAGCAGCAGTGCCTGATCCGGGTCTGCCGCGGCGCCTAGTCCTTCCAGCACCTCGGGCTCGGCCTCGCCATCGATCGTGAACGCAGCGAACGACTCCCCGGCGATGATTCGCTGCGCGCGTTCGAGTTCGATGAATCCGAGCCGCGCGAGGGCCGCGTCGCTCGTCATCGTCAGCGCCGGTCGGTGGCGTAGGCCCAGACCAGCTCGGCCCAGCCGAGGATCATCGGCCGCCAGGCTGCGATGAGGGCTCCCTGCTCGGCTCGCACCTCGGCGGCCGCCTGGGCACCGGTGCGCCCTGAGCGCTCGAGGGCATCGTCCTGCTCGGTCGACCAGTCGTCGAACGCGTCGGCATCGACCTCCGGATGCATCTGCAGCCCGTAGGCATGGTCTCCCACGCGGAATGCCTGCACCCGGCAGGCAGGATTGGTGAGGAGCACGACCGCCCCGTCGGGCAGTTCGGTGATGTGGTCCTGGTGCCACTGGGTCGCGGGGATGCGATCCCCCGGTGCCTGCAACTGCGAGACGAGACGGTCGGTGAGGCCCGCCTCCGTCCGCTCCACATAGACAAGACCAACCTCCGTGGTCGGCGAGAGCTCAACCCGGCCGCCGAGGGCGGCCGCGAGCAGCTGGCCGCCGAGGCACAGCCCGAGGACCGGCACATCGGCGGACACGGCGTCGGCGAGCAGCGCCCGGACGTCAGCGAGCCACGGGGCGGCAACATCATCGTGGGCGTTCGGTGCACCTCCGAGAACAAGGATCCCCGAAATCCCGGGCGCGACCTGCCGGGGGACAGGGTCACCCGCCCAGGCGTTGAGCACGGTCAGGCGAATGCCCGCCTCGCTCAGCCACTCCCCCGCAAGGAGCGGCGGATCGGTCGCGTCGTTCTGGACGACGAGGACGGTCGGATGAAGGGTCGGGTCGAGGGTGCTCACAGCATTGGAAGGTAGCGGTCCAGCTCCCACTGCGTCACCTGACGCCGGTACTCCTCCCATTCGGCCTGCTTATTTCGCAGGAAGAAGTCGAATACATGCTCGCCGAGGGTCTCCGCGACGAGCTCGGATCGCTCCATCGCGGTGATGGCCTGGTTGAGGCTCGACGGGAGCGGCTTCATGCCCATCGCACGGCGCTCAGCGGGCGTGAGCGCCCACACATCGTCCTCGGCGCCTGCGGGCAGCTCGTACCCTTCCTCAATGCCCTTGAGCCCGGCCGCGAGCAGGACGGCGAAGGCAAGGTATGGATTCGTCGCGCTGTCGAGGGAGCGCACCTCGATGCG
>JBMOKH010000278.1:0-2991 GCA_049315365.1 Candidatus Nanopelagicales bacterium | reverse complement strand
GCCATGACCCTGGGCGCAGTCGTGCTGTCGCTCGCGATCGGACTGCCCCTGGGCGTGTGGGCGGGCCTGTCGGATCGGGTGCTCGCGTTCCTGCGCCCCGGCCTGGACCTCGCGCAGATCCTGCCGACCCTCGTCTACCTCGCACCGCTCGCACTGTTCTTCCTCATCGGCACGGCGGCCGCAACGATCGCGACGATGATCTACAGCATCCCGATCGCGATTCGCATCACGTCTCATGCGATCCGAAGCCTCAATGCCGGCCCGATCGAGGCCGCGACCTCGATGGGCTCCACCCGCTGGCAGTTGCTTACGAAGGTGCAGCTGCCGATGGCCAAGCGGACGATCGCGCTCGGCGTCAACCAGACCATGATGGCCGCGCTGTCATTCGTCGTCATCGCAGCGCTCATCGGGGCCCCCGGGCTCGGGAAGCCGGTCGTCGAGGCGCTCATCATCCGCGATGTCGGCGACGGTGTCGTGGCGGGACTGGCCGTCGTGTTTCTCGCGATCATGCTCGACCGTGCGACGACGGCGGCCGTGGTGCGCACGGGAAACTTCGTCCATGAATCCGGTTCCGCGCGAATCCGACGCAGGATCGGCCTCGGGGCGGCATTCATCGGCGCGATGGTCGCGGTCGTGCTCTCGCGGTACGAACTGTGGGCTGCGGTGTTCCCGGAGCAGCTCATCATCGGCGAGTCGGTTTCCAGCGCCACGAGCGCCGCTGCGGAGTGGATCACGACCAACCTGTACTTCCTCACGACCGGTTTCCGCGAGGTCGTGACGGTCGGATTCCTCAACCCCCTCGAATCGCTGCTGTCGAACACGCCCTGGTACGTCACGATCATCGCGATCTCGCTCATCGGAGCCATCATCGGAGGCCGGAAGGCGGCGGCCATCGCGCTCGTCCTTCTGGGCGTCATCGTCCTCACCGGGCTCTGGAACGACACGATGGTCACCTTGGCCCAGGTGCTCATCGCCACGGTCATCGTCATGCTCGTCGGGGTCGTCGTCGGAGTCCTCGTCGGACGAAGCCCTCGGGTCGAACGGATCATGAAGCCGGTCCTCGACGCCGGCCAGACCCTCCCCGCCTTCGTTTACCTCGTGCCGGTCCTGGCGCTCTTTGGGCCGACCCGATTTGCGGCAATCGCCTGCGGGTTCTTCTATGCTGCGCCTATCGTCGTGCGCGTGGTGGCCGATGGCGTGCGTGATGTGCCGTCGAGCATGGTCGAGGCCGCCACGGCGGCAGGATCGACGAGGATGCAGATCATCACGAAGGTGCAGTTGCCAGCGTCGAAGCGCTCGCTCATGCTTGGCGCGAATCAGGGCCTCATCTTCGTCCTCGCGGTCGTCGTCATCGGCGGCTTCGTCGGAGCCGGAGGCCTGGGCTATCTCGTTATCGTCGGGCAGTCGAAGCCGGAGTTGCAGGGCAAGAGCCTGGCGGCCGGCCTGGCCATCCTGCTCCTCGGCGTCGTGCTCGACCGCATGGCCCAGGCGGGCGCTGAGCGCCGACGTGAGCCCGGTCGACGTGGGCCCGGCACGGCATGACCCCGTTGCAGGGGCTGAGGATTTTCGGGCCGAGCGTTGACCGGCGTCGAAATGGATCACCATCGGGTGGTCGATTCGTTCGAGAGGAATGCATATGAAGAAACTCGCAACACGGCAATTCGGTATCGTCTCGATGCTCGCGGCCGCAGGGCTCATGGTCGCCGCATGCGGCGGGGGCGTGAACAGCACGGAGAGCTCGGCCGCCGCCCCGGCAGCATCGACGGCTGCCTCGGCAGCAGCGTCCGAGGCAGCACCTGCTGCAGCGGAGTGCGGTGACTGGGGCGTGGCAATGCACGCCTGGGTCGGCTACACGGCGTCGGCGCAGGTGCTCACGAACGTCGCAGAGTCCCTGGGCTGCAACATCACCCAGACGACCCTCGACGAGGCAGGCGTCACGTACGACGCGATGGAGGCCGGCTCGGTCGACGTCATCGTCGAGGACTGGGGCGGCGGACGTTGGCAGGAATGGGTCGATCGCGGCGCCATTCAGGAGGTGGGCTCGAACGGCAACGTCGGCCTCATCGGCATGTTCGTTCCGGCGTGGATGGCCGAGGAGTACCCGGACATCACCGACGGCGCCAACCTGAACAAGTACGCAGACCTGTTCAAGAACTCGGAGTCGGGCGACAAGGGCGCCTGGTACGAGGGCCCTCCCGGCTACACGACCATCGGCGAGAAGCTCATCGCCGCGAACGACCTGAACTACAAGATCATCAGCACCGGCTCGGAGGCGGCGCTTATCGAGCTGTTCTCCGCAGCGGCGGAGAACAAGACTCCGGCACTCGGGTACTTCTACGAGCCGCAGAACTTCCTCGCGAAGGTTCCGCTGGCCCGGGTCAACTTCCCGGCCAATGACTGGACCGATGCGGAGAAGGCAAGCGGGCTCACGGACTACCCCGAGACCCAGTTGCAGAAGCTCGCAACGACGAAGCTCATGGAGTCCGGCTCGCCGTTCGCGTCGCTTCTGAAGAACTTCAGCTGGACCAACGAGGATCAGAACATGGTCGCCCTCGATATCGAGAGCGGCATGACCCCGGAGGAAGCCGCGCAGAAGTGGATCGACGCGAACAAGGACAAGGTCGACGCCTGGATCGCCGCAGGCTGATCACGTTCAGCAAGGAGAGAAGGGGGCACGGGCTCAGGCCCGTGCCCCCTTTCGTTCGTCCCCGGGCGCAGCCGATGAGGGAGGCCGGCCTGTGGACGGGCGTTTGGGAACATCGTGGTCGCCGTGGCACCCTTGACCCCACATGACTACTTACGATCCCGGCGCGGACGAGCAAGGCGCCAATGAAGTGCGGCCCCATGTCGACATCGTCGGCAACTCCGGGGATCACGATCTTGCCGACAGGCACGCCCTTCGGCGCGTCGCTGGCCTGGGCACCGAACTCGAGGATGTCACCGAGGTCGAGTACCGGCAGGTGCGACTCGAGCGGGTGGTGCTCGCCGGAG
>JBMOKH010000277.1:0-2999 GCA_049315365.1 Candidatus Nanopelagicales bacterium | reverse complement strand
CTATTACTTTTCTAACTTTAGTAATGGCCTGATTCCCTACGCTATCCGTAGCTGAATAATTAACAGTGTATATTCCAGCATTGGCGATGGCTGTGCCATTGGTAAAGCCAACATAGGTAGTTGTAAATGTTTGTGGGCTTGTTACATTGTCTGAAGCTGTTGCTCCCAAATCATTGTATACATATCCAGCCTCTACATAAACGGTGTCAGTTCCTATTAAGGTGATTACAGGTTTAGTAACATCAGGCACGATATTAATTCGATAATCTTCATATTCACCAAAGTAGTTGGCACCACACCCTAAGTTAGGACTGTTGGCGGCATTTACACCGATGCGCAACCTAGAATTTCCTAAAGTTGCAGTTTTGGGAATTAGTATATTTCCTGTTACCGACAAAGTCGTTGAATTAGTTTCTTCGAATAAATTTTCGCTCGCATCCGTGAAAGTTCCATTACCATTTAAATCAATCCAAACCTTGCGGTTAATGGCATTGGTGTTGGATGTGCGCTTAATTGTGATTGGGTATAAAGCACCGAGCTCAACATTTAATGTACCTAAAGATGAATAGTCGGTATAAGCGGATAAACCTTGTGGTGTCGTATTATTAATACTTTGGAATATGATGTTCGAGATGCCGATATCTGGATCCAACATATTTACATTCGGTGTGCAATAATAGAATACATTAATAAAGGTTGTTTTGGTAATACTATCCTCTCCAAAGCTATTCGCCACTTTCAGTTTAATGGTATATAAGCCAACGGCTGTAAATTTCACACTTAAATTTTGTGACATTAAATTTCCGGATGTAAGATTATACGTTGCAGGAGAAATTGTCCACTGCCAAGACGTAGGCCCATTTTTTGAAGCATCAAAAAATTGGAATACATCCAATGGTGTTCCTGACTTAAAGTTAACGTTGAATGCTGGTGTTGGAGGCACTGATGGATTCATCACCGTAACCACCTTCGTTAATGTTGTTGCTCCCTGACAAGAAGAAATTAACAACTTAACTGTTACCGTTGTTGGGGTATTGTATTGATAGGCAACGGTTGCTCCTGATGCATCATAAATACCATCATTGTTAAAATCCCAATCGTATGAATTTACCGTAGCTGAAGTAGAAGCCATATATGTATTTGCAACGCCAGTATAAATGGTATCTGGAACATTAAAGCTAGCACTTGGTGGATTATTTCCAACCACTGGAGTAGAACTCCATTCTGCCTCAAATCCTTTTTGCCCCCCAACACCTGTTGTCCAATATACAATATACATGGCTCCAGAAGTTGCTGTTAAGGTAGGTGGCAACCATGGAATATTTCCCGCTTGATTTTGAATTCCTGCAGGCCAGTTAATACCTGAATGCAAAGGAACACCAGATGCATCAGAACCATCATATACCTTTATCCAATCTCCTCCAGCTGGATAACCCGACCATTGCAGTGTTGAGATATCAAACATCTTGAACTTCAGTTGAATTTGTGAAGCACATCCTGGTTTTATCAACAATGAACAGTTTTTTCCTTTGGTGTAATTTGCAAACTTACCGCCATCATCATATAAAAATCCAGCATCATCAGAAATTGTTGCAGCAGTTCCATTGCCACACATATTTATAGAGTGAACACAGTTAATATATAGTGATTTAGTTATACTAGAAGTACCTAACAAGTTAGTGGCTGTAAGAGTTACAGTAAACTTACCATATTCATTGAAAACAATTTGAGGGTTTTGACTTGCACTACTAGTACCATTTACATATATAAATGCTGGGTTTCCACCAACGTTAGAAGGTGAAAGGTACCATGACCAAGATCCAGCTCCATACGTTGAGAGGTCGAAAAAATTAACAACATCACCAGGAGAAACTACATTTCGATCAGAAATAAAATTAGCTGCTGTTATTGCAGGTGGACTAATAATTACTACCTTTTTAACGATGGAGTCCGTAAATACACCCAAGCATCCCGCACTCGTAATCTTTAGTTTAACAAAATACGTTCCATTACTGGTATATTGATAAGCACCATTTTTAGTGACTGCATCATAGGTTCCATCATTATTGAAGTCCCATTGAGATGACAATCCCGTTCCAATGGAGGTATTGGTGCATGCTAAAACGCCATTGGTGTAAAAGGTATCCAAAGCACCAAAAGAAGCAATCGGTGTCGGTTGTTCTTTTACTTCCAAAGAATAATCTTCGCCATCGCCATACGTAATAGGGCCACATGGTGTGATTGTTGTTCCAGTTAAATCACTAATTACACGAAAACGATGAAATCCAGGAGTTGCAGTACACGGAACTTTAATGTAACAAGGAGTGCTCACTGGTGCCATAATTGGCAGACCAATGGTACCGCCCCCTGGAATTCCTGTTGCATAATAAATTTTTTCGTCAGGCAATTCGAACAATCCGTTATTATTCCAATCTACAAAAACAGCGACCTGCTCGGTATTACCGGGGCCTATAGTTACAAATAGTTGTGCAGAGTCGCCTTTGTATAAAGAGGTACTTTGGCTTGCATAACTTGTTAATTGATTTAAATCGGCAGTAGTATTATTAATGGCACCAATAGATACGTTGGTAGGGCCACTTAAATAATTAACCGTAGATAACGTGTTCCATTGGCAGTAGCGATATTTTTTATGGTTTTGAATGAATCTATTTCCAGCAGGATTTTGAACACTTGGAGTTCTAACGATTCCATCAACCGTTACAGAAGTAAATGTGCCGTCAAGCACATTACCTTCAATGGCAGTTGGTGCAACATCGTATACAATCCAGAAATTAGATAAAGATCCTGCTAAAGGTTGCGAGAATCCAGTGAAGACCATAGAACCGGAAGGATTATTCACTGTTGCTAATAATGATGCATTGGCGACATTAAAACCTGCGGCACCTGAATAGTACAATTTAGCTCTCAAAATGTCACCCACATTAGTAGTACCTGAAGTATTTGCGGTGAGTGAGGTAACTAATAATGGACTAGCCGAG
>JBMOKH010000276.1:0-3006 GCA_049315365.1 Candidatus Nanopelagicales bacterium | reverse complement strand
CTGGAGGTCCTGCAGCGAGGTCGAGGCCATGAGCATCGTCATGAGCAGGTTGTCGCTTGACTCCGTCGAGTCCGACGCACGAAGCAGGTGTTCGCCGATGTCGCGAAAGTAGGGGAGCATGTCGGACGGGATCCAGGTGTTGGACTCGGTGACCCATGCGTGGGCGAAGGGCACGAGGGGCGATACGGCCCGACGGATCTCCACGTTCTCGCGCTTGAGCCGGTAGATGCGGTTGGCATTGTTGTTCTCCGGAATGCCGGAGAACACCTCGGTCTCGACCTCCTCGATGTCCTGGGCGATCTCGTCGGTGACGGTGAGGTAGCCGTCGACGACGCGGTCGAGGACGGAGTAGAGGACGGAGATGGGCCCGTGGGCGCGCAGGTCGGGGCTACTCTCGAGTCGCTCGCGGATCCCGCGCAGGTCGCCGATCTGGCCGAACCGCACGGTCACGGCGAACCAGGGGCCGATGAACACCGCGAGCTGCCCGGTCTGGACATCGGATGACCGCTCGATGTAGTCGAGGACCTTCGCTATGACGAACACGCGGCCACCCGGGCCGACCTCCACTTTCGGCCGCTGCGCATCGTTCGCGGCATCCTCGACCTGAAGGTGGGACAGCTCGAATACATCGGCCACGAGTGCGAGCTCCGCCTTCGTCGGCTCAAAGAGCCCGAGCCAGACGAAGGAGCCGGGGTTGGCCCGGCAGCGCTCCTTGAGGTCCAGGAGCTTGGGCTCGACGGGGCTGTCGCCCGGCACCTCCCAACTGCGGACATCCTGGAGCGCCAGGGCACTGTCGGCACCGTAGAGGCCCATCCCGCGGATCATGAGCCCATTGTGCTCCAGTCGGAGTCGCGCCTTACGCTCGTGAGCATGACCACCCTCATCCTCGTCAGGCACGGACGTACGAAGGCGAACGCCGACGGAGTCCTCGCCGGCTGGACCCCCGGCGTCTTCCTCGACGAGCACGGCGAATCCCAGGCTGATGCCGTCGCGGCCCGGCTGTCGGTTCTGGGCCTTGCGGCCGTGGTCGCCTCCCCGCTCGATCGAACCCAGCAGACTGCCGACGTGATCTGGGGGGCGCAGGCGGGCACCGTCGAACGGCACACCGATGAAAGGCTGGGCGAGTGCCATTACGGCGATTGGACGGGCCGGCCGCTCAAGGAATTGTCGAAGGAGCCGATGTGGAGCGTCGTCCAGGCGCATCCGAGTGCTGCCGTGTTCCCCGGGCCCGAGGGGGAGTCGCTCGCGCAGATGCAGCATCGGGCCGTCGGGGCGGTGCGCGACTGGAACGGCCGACTCGGCGAGGAGGCGGTCTACGTTGCCGTGAGCCACGGCGACGTCATCAAGGCGATCATCGCCGATGCGCTCGGCGTCCACCTCGATCAGTTTCAGCGCATCTCCGTCGACCCCTGCTCCGTCAGCGTCATCCGCTACACCAAACTGCGGCCATTCGTCCTTCGGACGAACGACACGGGCGGCGATTTATCTTCCCTCGCCCCCTCGAAGGGCGCGAAGCGAAAGCGCCGATCGAGTGACGCTGCTGTCGGTGGCGGCGCCGGCTGAGACGGGCAGGCGTGCCCGTCAGAAGGTAAGGTCAACCCGTGCCACGTCAGGTCTTTGAGTTCCAGTCGCCCGATCGCTTCGTCGTCGGCACTATCGGCATGCCGGGGGAGCGCACCTTCTTCCTCCAGGCCCGATCGGGCAATCAGGTCACGAGCGTCGTCGTGGAAAAGCAGCAGGTGATCGTCCTCGCCGAACGGCTCGACCAGCTGCTCGACGAGGTGCGCGACACTCGGTCACCCGAGGTCCCGATCCCGGACACGGGCTCGGAGAGCGATGCGCAGCCGCTCGATGTTCCGCTCGTCGAGGAGTTCCGGGTCGGCGCCATGGCGCTCGGCTGGGACGAGGCGACCTCGCGGGTCGTCGTCGAGGCCCACGCGGTCGCAGAGGACGGCACGGGAGTCCCAGACATTGCCGATGACGATGCCGAAGGCACCGACACCCTCCGCGTCTGGCTCACCCCGTCGTATGCGCGTTCATTCGCCTCCCGCGCCCAGATCGTTGCGGGCGCGGGCCGACCGCCCTGCCCGTTTTGCACCCAGCCACTGGACCCGGCCGGGCACGTGTGCCCGCGGGCGAACGGCTACCGACGCCGGTCATGAGTGAGGCAGAACGACTGCCGCGGGAGGATCTCGCGGCGACTCTGGCGACCGGCGAACTCATCGTCGAGGGCCGCCTCGTCGCGGCGTCGAACCAGACCCTGCGCTGTAAGGTCACGTCCCCCGGAGGCGTCGAACTGCTCTGCGTCTATAAGCCGGTGAGTGGGGAGCGACCCCTGTGGGATTTCCCGGACGGACATCTCGCCGGCCGCGAGATCGCGACCTATGAGCTAGCCCGGCTGGCCGGCTGGGATGTCATCCCGACCACCGTCTGGCGCGACGACGGCCCTGCCGGGCCCGGCATGTGCCAAGAGTGGATCCAGGAGGACCCGTCCGCGGGCGTCGTTGACCTCGTCGCGATCGACGCCGAGCATCCCGGGTGGATGAGCGTCCTAGAGGGGCAATCCGGGCAGGGCGACCCGATCAGGCTCGTCCACGCCGACCTCGAGGCCGTCCAGGAGATCGCGCTCCTCGATGCCATCACGAACAACTCCGACCGGAAGGGCGGCCACCTGCTCGTCGATACGGCCGGACGCATCTGGGGAATCGACCACGGGCTCACCTTCCACGAGGAGGGCAAGCTGCGGTCGGTGCTGTGGGGGTGGTCCGGCGTGCCGATCCCCGAGGATCTCCTCGCGACCCTGCGGCGGCTGCGCGCGGTCCTCGACACGAGCGAGGCCGAGGTCGTCACCGACTGGCTCACGACGGCCGAGGCCCGCGCGCTCACGGCCCGGATCGACGAGCTCATCGAGCACGGGACGTTCCCGGTGCCGTCGGAGGACTGGCCGTCTATTCCATGGCCGGTGTTCTGACCGGCACCGTAAGCAGGTCCGGTGTTCTGACCGGC
>JBMOKH010000002.1:0-46786 GCA_049315365.1 Candidatus Nanopelagicales bacterium | reverse complement strand
TGCTCGTCGAGGCGGGCGATGTGCGAGAGGTGCATCACGTGGCGCTCCTCATCGGCTACGGGGCGGCGGCGGTCAACCCGTACCTCGCCCTCGAGACCGTCGAGGATCTCGCCCGGCGCGGGATCATCCCTGACACCGGCCCGGAACGAGCGATGCGCAACCTCGTGAAGTCGCTCGGCAAGGGCCTGCTCAAGGTCATGTCGAAGATGGGAGTCTCGACGGTGGCCTCGTACCGGGGTGCCCAGATCTTCGAGGCCGTCGGGCTGTCGAAGGCACTCGTCGCCGACCACTTCACCGGGACCTCGTCAAAGCTCGGCGGAGTGGGGCTCGACGTCCTCGCGGCTGAGGTTGCGGCCCGTCATGCGGTTGCGTACCCGCCGTCGGGAATCGCACCAGCCCATCGGACCTTGAACGTCGGCGGCGAGTACCAGTGGCGACGGGAGGGCGAAGCCCACCTGTTCGACCCTGAGACGGTATTCCGGCTGCAGCACTCGACTCGCAATAAGCGGTTCGACATCTTTCGCGAGTACAGCGCGGGCGTCGACGACCAGGCGACACGACTCATGACCCTCCGCGGCCTGTTTGGATTCCGCGAGGGGCTGCGTCCGCCCATCCCGATCGAGGAGGTGGAGCCCGCGGCCGAGATCATCAAGCGCTTCTCGACCGGCGCGATGTCCTACGGCTCGATCTCCGCGGAGGCTCACGAGACCCTTGCTATCGCCATGAACCGGCTCGGTGCGAAGTCGAACACCGGTGAGGGCGGGGAGGATCCGGAGCGCTTTGTCCCGATGTCAGACGGTGACTCCAAGCGCTCGGCGATCAAGCAGGTCGCCTCGGGACGATTCGGGGTGACGAGCGAGTACCTCGTCAACGCTGATGACATCCAGATCAAGATGGCTCAGGGCGCGAAGCCGGGCGAGGGCGGCCAGCTTCCTGGCCACAAGGTGTATCCGTGGATCGCGAAGACCCGGCACTCCACCCCGGGCGTAGGGCTCATCTCGCCCCCGCCGCATCACGACATCTACTCGATCGAGGACCTCGCGCAGCTCATCCATGACCTGAAGAACGCCAATCCTCGGGCCCGGATCCACGTGAAGCTCGTCTCGGAGGTCGGCGTCGGCACGGTGGCCGCGGGCGTCGCGAAGGCGCATGCCGATGTCATCCTCATCTCAGGCCATGACGGGGGCACCGGGGCATCGCCCCTCACCTCGCTCAAGCATGCGGGCACGCCCTGGGAGCTCGGGCTGGCCGAGACCCAGCAGACCCTGATGATCAACGGCCTGCGCGACCGGGTGGTGGTGCAGGCGGACGGGCAGCTCAAGACCGGACGTGACGTCATCATCGCCGCACTGCTCGGCGCGGAGGAGTACGGCTTCGCGACTGCGCCGCTCGTCGTGAGCGGCTGCATCATGATGCGGGTGTGCCACCTCGACACCTGCCCCGTCGGCGTCGCGACTCAGAACCCCGTGCTGAGGGAGCGATTCACCGGCAAGCCCGAGTTCGTGGAGACCTTCTTCGAATTCATCGCCGAGGAAGTGCGCGAGTACCTCGCGGTTCTCGGATTCAGGTCCCTGGAGGAGGCCGTCGGCCAGGTCGAGTCGCTCGACACGGTGGCCGCGGTGCGGCACTGGAAGTCCGAGGGGCTCGACCTCGAGCCGATCCTCCATGCTCCGGCGGTTGCCGGCGCTCCCCGGCGCCGGATGGTTGCCCAGGACCACGGGCTCGATCGCGCCCTCGACGTCGAGTTGCTCGCACTCTGCAGGCCGGCATTGGAACGGGCGGAGCCGATTCGGGCCCAACTGCCGGTTCGCAACGTCAATCGGACGGTCGGCACGATGCTCGGGTCGGAGGTGACACGCCGGTACGGGGGTCAGGGGCTCCCGGATGGCACCATCGACCTGACATTCATCGGCTCGGCGGGACAGTCATTCGGCGCCTTCATGCCCGCGGGGATGACCCTGCGGCTCGAGGGTGACGCGAACGACTACGTGGGCAAGGGCCTGTCGGGCGGGCGCATCATCATCAGGCCCTCGCGCGCTTCTGTGTTCGATGCTCACGACAACATCATCGCCGGCAACGTGATCGGGTACGGCGCCACGGCCGGGGAGATATACCTCCGCGGCCGGGCTGGGGAACGGTTTTGCGTCCGCAACTCCGGGGCGACCGCCGTGGTGGAGGGCGTCGGGGACCATGCGTGCGAGTACATGACCGGGGGTCGCGTCGTCATCCTCGGCGAGACCGGCCGCAATCTCGGCGCGGGGATGTCCGGCGGGATTGCCTTCGTCTTGGACCTCGATCCCGGACGGGTGAACCCCGAGATGGTCGACCTCGATCCGCTCGGAGACCATGACATGGACGAGCTCCTCGGAATCCTCCGGCGTCATGCTGAGGAGACCGATTCTGCGCTGGCCGGCGCGCTCCTCGATGACTGGCCGTCGGCGCGGGGGCGGTTCACGAAGGTGATGCCCAAGGACTACAAGCGCGTGATGCAACTGACAGCACAAGCGGTCGAGCAAGGGCTCGATCCGATGGTTCTCGTGATGGGAGGCGGCCGTGGCTGACCCGAAGGGCTTCTTGACGACTGAGCGTGAGCTTCCGGCGAGGCGGCCGGTTGACATCCGGCTCCAGGACTGGCGCGAGGTGTACCAGGAGTTCGGCGAGACCAAGGTCGAGAAGCAGGCCGGACGCTGCATGGACTGCGGCATCCCCTTCTGCCACAACGGGTGCCCGCTCGGCAACCTCATTCCCGAGTGGAACGACCTCGTCTTTCGGCACGACTGGCAGGCCGCGAGCGAGCGTCTCCACGCGACGAACAACTTCCCGGAGTTCACCGGACGCCTGTGCCCCGCGCCGTGCGAGACCGCGTGCGTCCTGGGCATCAACGCGGATGCAGTGACGATCAAGCAGGTCGAGGTGTCGATCATCGACCGGGCATGGGACGAGGGCTGGGTCACGGCCCAGCGTCCGGAGCGGCTCTCCGGCAAGACCGTCGCCGTCATCGGTTCAGGCCCCGCGGGGCTGGCTGCGGCGCAGCAACTGGCAAGGGCGGGGCATACCGTCGCCGTCTTCGAGCGCGCCGACCGCATCGGCGGCCTGCTTCGTTACGGCATCCCCGAGTTCAAGATGGAAAAGCGGCACCTCGACCGCCGGCTGGCGCAGATGGAGGCGGAGGGCGTGAAGTTCCGCCCCGGCACCGACATTGGTGTCGACATCACCGCAGATGACCTGCGCCACCGCTACGACGCCGTCGTCATCGCGGTGGGGTCGACGGTGTGGCGCGATCTCCCGGCCCCCGGTCGGGAGCTGCGCGGGATCTACCAGGCGATGGAGTTCCTGCCGCTCGCGAACCGGGTCGTCGAGGGCGACATGGTGCATTCGCCGCTGGACGTCGCCGGTAAGCACGTCGTCATCATCGGAGGCGGCGACACTGGCGCCGACTGCCTCGGAACCGCCCATCGACAGGGCGCGGCCTCGGTGACCCAGTTGGAGATCCTCCCGACCCCGCCGCCCGCCCGGCCCGGCGGCCAGCCTTGGCCGACCTATCCAATGGTCTACCGCACGACGAGTGCCCACGAGGAGGGCGGCGAGCGTATGTTCTCGGTGTCGACGAAGGAGTTCGTCGACGACGGCAACGGATCGGTGCGCGCGCTTCGCCTTGTCGAGGTGGCGGCCCATGAGGGCGGATTCCGCCCGGTCGAGGGCTCCGAGCGCGAGATCCCGGCCGACGTCGTGCTGCTTGCCATGGGCTTCACCGGCCCCGAGGTCGGCTCGATCGCGGGCCAGCTCGGGGTGGCGCTCGACCACAGTGGCAACTTCGACCGCGGTAACGACTACGCGACCAACGTCAACGGCGTGTTCGTCGCCGGCGATGCTGGTCGAGGCCAGTCGCTCATCGTCTGGGCGATCGCCGAGGGCCGCGCGGCGGCCGCTGCCGTGGACCTGTTCCTGAGCGGGAGCACGCAGCTTCCGGTGCCGATTCCGCCTACCGCGCGGCCGCTGACGGTTCGCTGATCGGCGAGGCGGGCCGGTCGGGTGCTGTCCGCCCGGAAACGAACTGGCTCATCGCGGAGCTGGGGCGTCATCGCGGGCTTGAGGCCGGTGCCATGACATCGTTTGCACGGAGGCTGGGATAGGGTCGGTGCCATGCGGAGAGCGAAGATCGTGGCAACTTTGGGTCCGGCGACGAGTTCCCTCGAGGCGATCCGCAGCCTCGTGAGCGCGGGCATGGACGTCGCCCGGCTCAACCTCTCGCACGGCGACCACAGTGACCATGCGAGCGCTTACGCAGCGGTCCGCCAGGCCTCGGATGAGTCCGGCCGCGGCGTCGGCATCCTCGTCGACCTGCAGGGACCGAAGATCCGCATCGGGCGTTTCGCCTCGGGTCCGGTGCTCCTTGAGCCGGGTGACGAGTTCATCGTCACGACCGAGGACGTTCCCGGCGACAAGCACATGGTGTCGACGACCTACATGGGCCTTCCGGGCGACGTCACCGCCGGTGACTCCGTCCTCGTTGACGACGGCCGCATCGCTCTCGAGGTCGTGCGGGTCGATGGCCCCCGGGTCGTGACGCGTGTGGTCGAGGGCGGACGGGTGTCCGACAACAAGGGATTCAACCTGCCCGGCGTCGCCGTGAGCGTCCCTGCGATGTCCGAGAAGGACGTCGATGACCTGCGCTGGGCGCTGCGCATCGGCGCCGACATGATCGCGCTTTCCTTCGTGAGAAATGCCGCGGATATCGCCGACGTGCACGCGATCATGGACGAGGAGGGCGTGCGACTGCCGGTGCTCGCCAAGGTCGAGAAGCCGCAGGCAGTCGACAACCTCGAGGAGATCGTCGAGGCGTTTGACGGCGTCATGGTTGCCCGAGGTGATCTCGGCGTCGAACTCCCGCTCGAGATGGTGCCGCTCGTCCAGAAGCGTGCGGTGCAGATGTGCCGCGAGGCAGGCAAGCCGGTCATCGTCGCCACGCAGATGCTCGATTCGATGGTCACCGCCAACCGGCCCACGCGCGCCGAGGTGAGCGACGTCGCCAACGCAGTGCTCGATGGCGCCGACGCGCTCATGCTCTCCGGAGAGACGAGCGTCGGCGAGCACCCCTCGCTCGTGGTCGAGACCATGGCGCGCATCATCGAGCATGTCGAGCAGGAGGCGCTCGCATCCCTCCCGCCGCTCGTCGACGAGCGCGTCGGATCGACGGCCCGGGCGCTGACCCACGCCGCCGTCGGCGTTGCCGATGATGTCGATGCCTCATATCTCATCGCCTTCACCGAGACGGGGCTCTCGGCGCGGCTCATCTCCCGTTGGCGCAACGTAACGAACCTGCTCGCATTCACGCCGAACCCCCGCGTGCGCAGCCAGTTGTCGCTCGTCTGGGGCGTGGAGACCTTCCTCGTCCCCCAGGTGACGCATACCGATGACATGGTGCAGCAGGTCGACCGATCCCTCCTGGAGATCGGCCGCGCCACGGTCGGCGAGCGCGTGGTCATCGTCGCAGGGGTGCCGCCCGGCGTGCCCGGCACGACGAACGGCATGCGGGTGCATCGGCTCGGCAGTGCCGGTCCGGGTGCCGGAGTCTGATCGGCTAGAATTCAGCAGTTTCTTGGCGCCACCGTCGCCTCGGCGTGGCGCCGACATCCTTTAAGCCCGTCCAGAGAGTCGGGGAAGGAGGTCCCTCGTGGACAGTTCGCGCGCGCACGTTGTTCTCGACGATGCCGACATTGGTCGCGCGATTCGGCGCATCGCCCATGAAATCGTCGAGCGCGCCCGGGGTTCGGAGGACCTCGTCCTCCTCGGGGTTCCGACCCGCGGGGTCCCCCTTGCCGAGCGGATTGCCGCAGCGATCGCTTCCACGGAGGGCGCGGCGGTGCCCGTCGGGTCCCTTGACATCACCCTGTACCGCGACGACCTGAGGCTGAGGCCCGCTCGGGCCCTGGAGTACACGTCAATCCCGCCGGATGGCGTTGACGGCAAGACGGTCATCCTCGTCGACGACGTCCTGTTCTCCGGCCGCACGGTCCGTGCGGCCCTTGACGCGCTCAATGACCTCGGCCGGCCCGCCGCGGTCCGCCTGGCCGTCCTCATCGACCGGGGCCACCGCGAGCTGCCGATCCGCCCGGACTTCGTCGGCAAGAACATCCCGACTTCGATCGCCGAGGAGGTTCGGGTCGAGGTGGCAGAGATTGACGGTGTCGATCGGGTGACGATTCTGGGCGCGCAGGATGCTGCGGGGGATGGCAGATGAAGCACCTGCTCTCAGCAGGCGACCTCACGCGCGATGACGCCATCCTCATCCTCGATACCGCAGCGGAGCTTGCGACCGTCACCGACCGCTCGGTGAAGAAGCTCCCGACGCTTCGCGGCCGCACGGTCGTGAACCTGTTCTTCGAGGACTCGACCAGAACACGCATCTCCTTCGAGGTCGCCGCGAAGCGCCTGTCCGCCGACGTCATCAACTTCGCAGCCAAGGGGTCATCGGTCTCGAAGGGGGAGAGCCTGAAGGACACTGCACTCACCCTCGAGGCGATCGGGGCCGACGCCGTCATCATCCGCCACGGCGCCTCAGGCGCGCCTCATCGGCTCGCGAACGCAGGCTGGATCGGGGGCAGCGTCATCAATGCGGGTGATGGCACGCACGAGCACCCGACGCAGGCCCTCCTCGACGCGTTCACGCTTCGCCGTCACCTGCGCGGAGGTCGGGGCGACCTCACCGGTGTCCGGGTGACGATCGTCGGCGATGTCCTGCACAGTCGGGTCGCGCGATCGAATGTGCTGCTCCTGCGCACCCTCGGGGCGCACGTCACCGTCGTTGCCCCGCCGACCCTCCTTCCGCTCGGAATCCAGACCTGGCCGTGCGAGGTGAACTACGACATCGACTCGGCGCTACCTGATGCGGACGCGGTGATGATGCTGCGCGTCCAGGGCGAGCGGATGCGGGCCGCCTACTTTCCATCGGCGCATGAGTACAGTCGTGCATACGGACTCGATGCCGACAGGCTTCGCGTGATGCGACCTGATGCGATCGTCCTGCACCCCGGGCCGATGAATCGGGGGATGGAGATCTCGGCCGACGTGGCCGACAGCGGCCGCTCGGTCATCGTCGAGCAGGTCGCGAATGGCGTGAGCGTTCGCATGGCCGTGCTGTACCTGCTGCTCGGGGGCGACATGAAGGGGCAAGGCTGATGACCGCGCTGATACTGCGAGGGGTCCGCCCCTACGGTGAGGATCCCGTCGACCTCGTCATCGAAGGCGGCGTCATATCGGCGATGACCCGACCAGGCTCGGCATCGGGCCGCATCATCGACGCCGATGGCCTCATCGCGCTCCCGGGGCTCGTCGACCTGCACACGCACCTGCGCGAGCCGGGCCGTGAGGACGCCGAGACGGTCGAGACCGGGTCTCGGGCAGCGGCGCTCGGCGGATTCACCTGCGTCCACGCGATGGCGAATACCGACCCGGTCGCTGACACCGCCGGCGTCGTCGAGCAGGTCTGGCGGCTGGGCCAGAAGGCAGGGCTGGTTGACGTGCGCCCGGTCGGCGCCGTGACGACCGGGCTCCTCGGCGAGCAGATGGCCGAGCTCGGTGCGATGGCGCACTCGCCGGCAGGGGTTCGGGTCTTCAGCGATGACGGCAAGTGCGTCCACGACGCCGTGCTCATGCGCCGGGCACTCGAGTACGTGAAGGCCTTCGGCGGTGTCATCGCCCAGCATGCTCAGGAGCCACGGCTCACCGAAAACGCACAGATGAACGAGGGAGCCTTGTCGGGCGTCCTGGGCCTCACCGGCTGGCCTGCGGTGGCGGAGGAGGCGATCATCGCCCGCGACGTCCTGCTCGCCGAGCATGTCCGGTCCCGGCTGCACGTCTGCCACGTGTCGACCGCGGGTTCGGTCGAGGTCATCCGCTGGGCGAAGGCGCGCGGCATCGACGTGACCGCGGAGGTCACCCCGCATCACCTCATCCTCACCGAGGACCTTGCCGCGAGCTATGACCCCATCTACAAGGTGAACCCGCCGCTGCGAACCCACGACGACGTCGCGGCCCTGAGAATGGCCGTGGCAGACGGCACCATCGATGCGATCGCGACCGATCACGCGCCGCACCCCCATGAGGACAAGGACTGCGAGTGGGCGGCGGCCGCATTCGGAATGCTCGGCCTCCAGACCGCCCTCAGCGTCGCGCAGCACACGCTCGTCGAGTCAGGGCTCCTGGACTGGCGAGGCCTCGCCGACCGAATGTCCGTCCGCCCGGCACGCATCGGCGGTGTCCAGACCCAGGGGCAGGGGCTCGAGTCTGGTGCGCCGGCGCACGTCTGCGTCGTCGATGCCTCCGCTCGCTGGATCGTTGATCCGGATGCTGTCGCGTCAAAGAGCCGCAACACCCCGTACGCATCTATGGAGCTGCCCGGATCCGTCCGCCACGTCATCTTCGGCGGCATCCCCACCGTGATCGACGGAGTGCTCGCATGAGCCGCCGAGAGCCGGCGGTGCTCGTGCTCGAGGACGGAACCGTCATGCGCGGTGCCGCGTACGGTGCCATCGGATCGACCTTCGGGGAGGCGGTCTTCTCCACGGGCATGACCGGCTACCAGGAGACCCTCACTGACCCGTCCTACCACCGGCAGATCGTCGTGATGACTGCCCCGCATGTCGGCAACACTGGCGTGAACGACGAGGACCCGGAGTCCTCCCGAATCTGGGTGAGCGGGTACGTCGTCCGTGACCCCTCCCGCATCGCTTCCAACTGGCGTGCGACGAGAGGCCTGGAGGAGGAGCTGCGGGAGCAGGGAATCGTGGGGCTCTGCGACATCGATACGCGAGCCCTTACCCGCAGGCTCCGCGAGCGCGGCGCAATGCGCATGGGCATCTTCTCGGGCGATCTCGTCCAAGCGCCGGCCGATGACCTCCTAGGCCGGGTCCTCGCCAGCCCCGGCATGGCAGGCGCCGATCTCGCGGGCGATGTGAGCACCCGTTCCGCCTACCTCGTGCCGGCTGTCGGGGAGCGCCGCCTGACCGTTGCCGCGATCGACCTCGGCATCAAGACGATGACCCCTCGCCTCATGGCCGAGCGTGGCATCGACGTCCACGTCCTGCCCGCAGCGACATCGCCTCGTGACGTCCTAGGCCTCGGCGCCGACGGCGTCTTCTTCTCAAACGGTCCCGGGGACCCGGCGACCGCCGACCATGCCGTTGGTGTCATGGAGGCCGTCCTCGGTGCGCGCGTCCCTGTCTTCGGGATCTGCTTCGGCAACCAGATACTCGGACGTGCGCTCGGGCTGGGCACCTACAAGCTCAGGTACGGGCACCGGGGTATCAACCAGCCGGTGCAGGACCTTCGCACCGGCAAGATCGAGATCACCGCGCACAATCACGGGTTCGCCGTCGACGCTCCGCGGACCGGGATCTTCCAGACCCCGTTCGGCGCGGCACGCGTGAGCCACGTGTGCCGAAATGACGATGTCGTCGAGGGGCTCGAGTGCCTCGATGTCCCGGCATTCAGCGTTCAGTACCACCCGGAGGCCGCGGCGGGCCCCCATGATGCGTCATCCCTCTTCGACGAGTTCGTCGACCTCATGCAGCGGAGCAACTGATGCCACGACGCGCTGACCTTCGCACGATCATGGTGATCGGATCCGGGCCCATCGTCATCGGTCAGGCGTGCGAATTCGACTACTCGGGCACCCAGGCGTGCCGGGTGCTGCGCGATGAGGGTATTCGCGTCGTCCTCGTCAACTCGAACCCCGCGACGATCATGACCGACCCGGAGTTCTCCGATGCCACCTACATCGAGCCGATCACCCCGGAGTTCGTCGAGCGAATCATCGCCAAGGAGCGGCCCGATGCCATTCTCGCCACCCTGGGCGGGCAGACAGCCCTGAATACGGCGATCGCACTTCACAAGAGCGGGGCGCTCGAGCGCTACGGCGTCGAACTGATCGGCGCCGACGTCGATGCGATCGAGCGGGGCGAGAACCGTGAGCTTTTCCGGACCATCGTGGCCGAGATCGGTGCGGAGAGCGCCCGGTCAGCGGTGTGCCACTCACTCGAAGACTGCCTCGCCGCGGTCGAGGACCTCGGCTACCCGGTCGTCGTGCGCCCGTCATTCACGATGGGCGGGGCCGGCTCCGGGATCGCCTATGACGAGGCCGATCTGCACCGCATCGCCGGCGCGGGACTCCAGGCCAGTCCGACAACCGAGGTGCTCCTCGAGGAGTCGATCCTCGGGTGGAAGGAGTACGAACTCGAGCTGATGCGGGACAACCGCGACAACGTCGTCGTCGTCTGCTCCATCGAGAACCTCGACCCGATGGGCGTGCACACCGGCGACTCGATCACCGTGGCACCCGCCATGACCCTCACCGACCGCGAGTTCCAGCACATGCGCGATGTCGGGATACAGATCATCCGGGCGGTCGGGGTCGACACCGGCGGCTGCAATATCCAGTTCGCGATCGACCCGAGCGATGGCCGAATGATCGTCATCGAGATGAACCCTCGGGTGTCGCGCTCATCGGCCCTGGCCTCGAAGGCGACCGGATTCCCGATCGCCAAGATCGCCGCGCGTCTCGCGATCGGCTACACGCTCGATGAGATTCCCAACGACATCACCCGAAAGACCCCCGCTGCATTCGAGCCCACCTTGGACTACGTGGTGGTGAAGGTGCCGCGCTTCGCCTTCGAGAAGTTCCCGCAGGCCGACCCGATCCTCACCACCACGATGAAGAGCGTCGGCGAGGCGATGGCGATCGGCCGAAACTTCACGGAGGCCCTCCAGAAGGCGCTGCGCTCTCTTGAGCGGCCCGAGGCGGTGTTCGCGTGGCCTGAGCACCGGGCCGACGTGGACCTCGGGGCCCTGCTCAAGGCGATGGCCAAGCCGCATGACGGCCGGCTCTCGCTGGTGCAGCGTGCGCTGTGGGCCGGGGCGACCATCGAGGAGGTGCACGCCTCGACTGCGATCGACCCCTGGTTCCTCGACCAGATCTGCCTCATCAACGAGATGGCCGATGACCTGCGGGCGGCTGACGGTCTCACCGCCGGCATCGTCAAGGAGGCCAAGCGGATGGGCTTCTCCGACCGGCAGATCGGTCAGCTGCGCGGCCTTGCGGAGCACGAGGTCCGCGAGCTCAGGCACGGCCTCCAGGTTCGTCCGGTGTTCAAGACGGTTGATACCTGCGCGGCCGAGTTCGAGGCGACGACCCCGTACCACTACTCGTCGTACGACGACGAGAACGAGGCGGTCCCGTCCGATCGTCGCAAGGTGGTGATCCTCGGCTCCGGCCCGAACCGGATCGGCCAGGGCATCGAGTTCGACTACTCGTGCGTCCATGCCGCGCTCACCCTCCGCGATGCCGGCTACGAGACCATCATGATCAACTGCAATCCGGAGACGGTGTCGACCGACTACGACACCTCCGACCGGCTCTACTTCGAGCCGCTTACCCTCGAGGATGTCCTCGAGGTCATCCACCTCGAGCGTCAGGCCGGCTCGCTCGTCGGGGTCATCGTCCAATTGGGGGGCCAGACCCCGCTCGGCCTCGCGCAGGCGCTCAAGGATGCGGGAGTACCGATCATCGGCACCAGCCCGGAGTCCATTCACCTCGCGGAGGAGCGGGGTGCATTCGGCAGGGTCCTCGCGGCGGCCGGCCTCCCTGCGCCGGAGCACGGGACGGCGTCCTCCTTTTCCGAGGCGCAGGCGATCGCGGAGCAAGTCGGCTATCCGGTACTCGTCCGGCCGAGCTACGTCCTCGGAGGTCGCGGCATGGAGATCGTGTACGACGACGCGATGCTCGCCGACTACCTCGCCCGTTCCACCGAGATCAACGCAGAACACCCGGTGCTCGTCGACCGGTTCCTCGACAACGCGATCGAGATCGATGTCGATGCCATCTACGACGGCGAGGAACTCTTCCTCGCCGGGGTTATGGAGCACATCGAGGAGGCTGGCATTCACTCGGGCGACTCGGCCTGCGTGCTTCCGCCGATGACCCTCACTGCGGAGGAGATCGACCGCATCAGGGATTCGACCCTCGCCATCGCGAAGGGCGTCGGGGTCCACGGCCTGCTGAACGTTCAATACGCCCTGCTCGAAGGGGTGCTGTACGTGCTCGAGGCGAACCCGCGCGCGTCGCGCACGGTGCCATTCGTTTCGAAGGCGACAGCGGTACCTGTCGCGAAGGCGGCCGCCCGGGTCATGGTGGGCGAGACCATCGCAGGCCTGCGTGCCGAGGGGATCCTGCCCGCCCACGGTGATGGGGGAACGCTCCCGGAGGGGGCCGCGGTCGCGGTGAAGGAGGCAGTGCTGCCGTTCGGGCGATTCCACGGCGTCGACACCCTGCTCGGCCCGGAGATGCGGTCGACAGGTGAGGTCATGGGGTTCGACGACACGTTCGGCGTTGCGTTCGCGAAGTCCCAGGAGGCCGCATTCTCGGGCGGGCTGCCCACCACCGGCACGGCATTCGTCTCGCTCGCCGACCGTGACAAGGCGGCTGCGATCGAGCCGCTCAGGCGCCTGGCGGAGCTGGGATTTCGGCTCTGCGCGACATCGGGCACCGCGCATGCGCTCGAGCGAAACGGGGTGCATGCCGAGGTCCTGCGCAAGCAGCATGAGGGGAGGGGCGTTGCGGGTGAGCCCACGACCGTGGATGCGATCATGGCGGGCGAGATCGACCTCATCGTCAACACCCCCTACGGGGTCGGACCCCGAGTCGATGGCTACGAGATCCGCACGGCCGCGGTCATCAAGGGAGTGCCGAGCATCACCACTGTGCAGGGCCTTGCCGCGGCGGTGCAGGGTATCGAGTCGCTCCGAAGCGTCGAGCCGGTTGTCCGATCGCTGCAGGAGCACGCGGGCAACCTCAACCGGTTGCGGTCGGCGCAGGCCGCCTCAATACGATCAGATCACCAGTCGGGGGCAGAGATGCACCCGCCGAGTGAAGGGGAGCGCTGAACCGTGCCTATCCAGCTACGGGCTGAGGTCCTCGACGTCCGCAGGGCCGGTTCCTACTCGGTCATCTCACTCACGGCGGCCGGGATGCCCGAGCTTGCTCGCCCCGGGCATTTCGTCACTGTCTCCATGGGAGGCGAGGAGAGCAGCATGCTGCTCCGGCGCGCCTTCGCGATCTACCAGGTGAAGTCGCGGGGCGTTTACGGCGGCACTCTGGAGATCGTCGTCGGGGTCGAGGGCAAGGGCACCAAGTGGCTGAGCGAGCGCCGCCGGCACGACATCCTCGACATCGTCGGCCCGCTCGGCCGTCCCTTCATCCTCCCCAAGGAACGGGTCCCGTGCGTGCTCGTCGCCGGGGGCTACGGTTCCGCGGGGATGTTCATGCTGGCAGAGCAGTTGCGCGATCGGGGATGCCGGGTCGATGTCGTCATGGGAGCCTCCGTCGAGGCGAAGCTCTTCGGCGTCCTGGAGATGAAGCGAGCCTCGTCGAAGCTCATCATCACGACGGAGGACGGCTCGGCGGGCGAACGCGGCCGCGTGACCGATGTCCTCGGCTCGGTCATCGACAAGTCGGAGGCAGCGGTCGTCTACGCCTGTGGCCCCATGGGAATGCTCGCGGCGGTTGCCCAGATCGCCGCCGAGCACCGGGCGTACAGCCAGTGCTCGGTCGAGGAGGCAATGGCATGCGGCATCGGGGTGTGCATGACGTGCGTTGTGCCCGTCATCGGCCCGGACGGCGTGACGCGCATGGTGAGGTCCTGCGTCGAGGGGCCGGTGTTCCGCGGGGATCGAGTTCGCTGGAACGACGTCGGGACCATCCCCGCGGATGCCTTCGGCGCTCCCGTCGTGGAGGAGTCATGAGCCCGGCCGTGATCGGCCGCGGGCCGACCGGAGCCACCTCGGAGACCCCGCGCATCGACATGTCGACCTCGTTGGGCGCCATGCACCTCGATGCGCCGGTCCTCACCGCCTCGGGCTGCGCGGCCTCAGGCCGAGAGCTCGACGAGTACTTTGACATCACCCACCTCGGTGCGATCGTCACGAAGAGCATCATGCTGCAGCCGCGCGCTGGCCGGCCCACGCCCCGAATGGCTGAGACCCCGAGCGGCATGCTCAACTCCATCGGCCTCCAAGGTCCCGGGCTTGACGCCTTCATCGAGACCGATCTCGCCTGGCTTGAGCAGCGCGGTGCCAGGATCATCGTGTCGATCGCCGGTGGCTCGGTCGAGGAGTACGTGAAGATCGCCCAGAAGCTCAGGTACGTCTCGGGGATCGACGCCATCGAGGTGAACATCTCCTGCCCGAACGTCGAGGACCGTGGGCAGGTGTTCGCGTGCAACCCCGAGGCGGCATCGCAAGTCATCCAGGCCGTGCGTCGTCATGTCGACCAGCACACCCCTGTCTTCGCCAAGCTCTCACCCGACGTCACCGACATCACCGATATCGCGCATGCCGTCGTGCGTGCCGGTGCCAGCGGGCTGTCGGTCATCAACACCGCGCTCGGCATGGTCATCGATGTCGATCGCATGCGCCCGGCACTCGCGGGCGTCACCGGCGGGCTCAGCGGCCCGGCAATCCGGCCGATCGCCGTGCGCTGCGTCTGGCAGATCCGCCAGGCCATGCCGAACATTCCCATCCTCGGCATGGGGGGCATCCGAACCGGCCTCGATGCGCTTCAGTTCATCCTTGCCGGCGCGAATGCCGTCTCCGTCGGCACAGCGACCTTCAATGATCCGTCGGCGCCGATCCGGGTGCAGCGCGAACTGGCCCAGGCCCTACATGAGCGAGGCTTCACCTCGCTGCAGGAGGCCATCTCGTTCGCCCATCGTGAGCATGATGTCCTCGAACCACTCTTGGCTGAGGCGGCGCAGGCCGAGGTGACCGAAAGCCTCGAGCCGGACGACGAGCCGGGCATCGAAGTGCCGAGGGTAGTTCAGGTGGCGGACGCAGAGGAGGTCGAAGAGCGCAGGCCGGTTGCCGAGGTCGTGCAGATTCGACGCGACACCGCGACCGAGCCGTTCGACCAGTACAAGGAGTTCTCGGATACGAAGGTATCCGATGAGCAGCGTCCTGACACCGCTCCCGAGCCGCAGTGAGGGGCTCGCCAACAGCGCGCTCACTGGCGTTCCTCCCATGACCGTGAACCTCCCGGGGTCGATAGCGGTGGCGCTCGATGCGCCCGACCTCACCGTGCTCGTGGACTGGACCCGCGCCGTCGCACCGCACGTCTCGACGCTGAAGGTGGGCCTCGAGGTGTTCTGCCGCGATGGCGCGGCATCCGTGGTGGCGGCGCGCGAGGCCGCGTCCGGCGTCACCGGACATGCGCCGGCCATCTTCCTCGACCTCAAGCTCCATGACATCCCGGCGACCGTCGCTGGGGCCGCCGGAGCCGTTGCGCACCTCGCACCCGCGTTCCTCAGCGTCCATGCGGCCGGGGGAGCGGAGATGATCACGGCGGCAGTGCGGGCCCTTCCCGATACCCGCATCACCGCGGTCACCGTCCTGACCTCCCTCGACGAGGAATCGCTCGAGTCGATCGGGATGCCCGGCCCTGCGCTCGACGCGGCCGTACGGCTCGCAGTCCTCGCAACTCGCGCGGGAGCCGGCGCCATCGTCTGCTCCCCGCGCGAGGTGGCCGCGATTCGAGCGGCCGTTCCCCCCGGCGTCGTGCTCATCACGCCCGGGGTTCGGCCGGCAGGTGCATCAGCGGATGACCAGCGGCGCACTTCGACCCCCGAGCAGGCGCTCGCCGATGGGGCCGACCTGCTCGTCATCGGCAGGCCGATAACCGGGGCGGCCGATGTCGGGGCTGCTGCCGCCGCGCTGGCCGCCACCTGCCGTAGCGTCGTGGAAGCCCGAGGTTCCCGGGCCGGCCAAAGGGCCGGTGGCACTTCGTGACCGTCCCCGTCCGCACCGAGGAGCAGCGGGCCTCGGCACTGCTGCGGGCCATGGAGGTGCGCCGCGACCGGGCATCGCTGCGCCAGGAGTTGAAATCGGGCAGGACGTCAGGTGTAGAGGTCATCAGGAGCGCCCAAATCGCGATGCAGTGGAAGGGCATCCGGGTACGGTGGCTGCTCGAGTCTCTTCCCAGGATCGGCCCGGCGCGCTCCGATTCCATCATGCGAAGGCTTGCCATCGCCGAGACCCGGCGACTAGGCGGCCTCACCGACCGGCAGCGTGATGAGTTGATCGGGGCGATCGAGGGATGAGCGGCAACAGGGGACGCCTCGTGGTCGTATCCGGTCCGTCCGGGGTGGGCAAGAGCACCGTGGTGCGGGCGCTCCTCGAGCGCATGCCGCAGGCGTGGCTGTCCGTCTCGGCCACGACCCGTCCGGCGCGGCCGGGCGAGTCCGACGGAGTCGACTACTTCTTCGTCGATTCGGCGGGCTTCGATGCCATGATCGCCGCGGGCGAACTGCTGGAGTGGGCGGAGTTCGCCGGCAATCGGTACGGCACTCCGCGCGGGCCGGTCGATGAGCATCGCGCGGCGGGTCGGCCCGTCGTCCTGGAGATCGAGGTAGCAGGAGCCCGGCAGGTTCGCCGGGCGGCTGCTGACGCCCTGCTCGTGTTCCTCGCGCCCCCCTCGTGGGAGGTACTGCGGGCCAGGCTCCTGGGCCGCGGCACTGAATCGGACGAGGCTGTTGCCCGCCGGCTGGCGGCCGCGGAGCAGGAGCTAGCCGCACGGGAGGAGTTCGACGAGGTCATCGTGAACACCGAGGTGCCGGACACCGTCGAAACGTTGGTAGGCTTCATCACATGAGTTCCGCGCGCCCTGAGGGCATTACCCATCCGTCCATCGATGCGCTCCTCGAAAAGACGGACTCGAAGTACTCGCTCGTCATCTACGCATCCAAGCGTGCGCGCCAGATCAACGCCTACTACTCCCAGCTCGGCGAGGGCCTGCTGGAGTATGTCGGCCCGCTCGTCGAAACCCACGTCCAGGAGAAGTCGCTCTCCATCGCCCTGCGCGAGATCGATGCCGGACTCCTCATCTCCGAGGCGGTCGAGGAGCCGGTCTGAGCACGATCCCTTCCGAGACCGGCATCCCGATCGCGGGGCGCCGGTCTCGCGTAGTTCTGGGGGTGGCCGGGGGCATCGCGGCGTACAAGGCGGTCGAGGTCCTGCGGGGCCTCACCGAGTTAGGGCACGACGTCACCGTCGTCCCGACGGCAGCCGCACTGAGGTTCGTCGGCACGGCTACTTGGGAGGCACTTTCCGGCAAGGCGGTTCACGACACCGTCTGGGATCAGGCACAGCTCGTCTCGCACGTGCGACTCGGACAGCAGGCCGACCTCGTCGTCGTGGTCCCCGCGACAGCCGACCTGCTGGCCCGTGCGACGCACGGGGTGGCAGGCGACCTCCTTACCAACGTCCTGCTCACCGCCCGGTGCCCGGTTCTGCTCGCGCCAGCGATGCACACCGAGATGTGGCTCCATCCCGCGACGCAACGCAATGTTCTGGACCTGCGCGGCAGGGGCGTGGTTGTGCTGGAACCCGCCGCCGGCCGGCTCACCGGTGCCGATTCCGGGCCGGGCCGCCTGCCCGAGCCGCGCCAGATCCTCGAGGCCATCGCTGACCTCCTGCGCCGAAGGCCGTCCAATGATCTTGCCGGACTGACGGTCGTCGTGAGCGCGGGCGGCACCAGGGAACCCCTCGATCCGGTGCGCTTCATCGGCAACAACAGCAGCGGTCTTCAAGGCGTCGAACTGGCACGTACCGCCGTTTCGCGCGGAGCCTCGGTGACCCTTGTCGCGGCAAACCTCGACGTCGATCCGCCGGCGGGGGTCACGCTCGTGCGGGTGGGCACGGCCGCCGAACTCCATGAGGCGATGGTGGAGCAGGCGAGCACCGCCGACGTCGTCGTCATGGCCGCCGCGGTCGCAGATTTCCGCCCCGACACCAAGGCCGGATCCAAGATCAAGAAGGAGTCCGCAGAGGCGACGCTGCGCATTGAACTGGTCCAGACCGCCGATGTCCTCGCCGCTCTCGTACAGATGCGCACCGGCGTCAGGCCCGTCATCGTCGGATTTGCCGCCGAGACTGCCGCGGACACCGGCGAGCTGCTCGCGATCGGGCGAGCGAAGCTCGACCGCAAGGGCTGCGACCTGCTCGTCGTCAATGATGTCGGCCGGGCGGTGGTTTTCGGTGCGGCGGACAACGAGGTGCTCATCTTGGCGACTGACGGTTCGGTGACTGAGGTGCCGCGTCGATCGAAGGCGGCCGTGGCGGATGGCTGCTGGGATGCGGTCGTTCGCAAGCTCGCCGATCGCTAGCCGCTCGGGCCTTTGCACTGGCACCAGACGCTAGACTCTCAACCGCCACTGTCCGAGACCGTCTTGGTCCCCCACGTCATCGGGAGAAGAGTTCGTGCCGAAGCGCTTGTTCACGTCCGAGTCAGTCACCGAGGGTCATCCGGACAAGATGGCCGACCAGATCAGCGATGCCATCCTCGACGACCTGCTGCGCCAGGATCCGCGCAGTCGAGTCGCAGTCGAGACGATGCTCACGACCGGCCAGGTGCACGTCGCCGGCGAGGTGACGACCGACGGTTTCGCCGACGTGATGAAGCTCGTGCGCGACACCGTGCTCCACATCGGCTACGACTCCTCGGAGAAGGGCTTCGACGGCTCCTCGTGCGGCATCCAGGTCTCGATCGGCAAGCAGTCGCCGGACATCGCCCAAGGCGTCGATGACGCGATCGAGGAGCGCGAGGGCAAGAGCGGTGATCCGCTCGACCGCCAGGGCGCCGGTGATCAGGGCCTGATGTTCGGCTACGCGTGCACCGACACCGTCGAGCTCATGCCGCTGCCGATCTCGCTGGCGCACCGGCTCGCCGAGCAGTTGACCCTCGTCCGCAAGAACGGCACGCTCGGCTACCTGCGCGCCGACGGCAAGACCCAGGTCACCATCGAGTACGACGAGAACGACCGCCCGCTCCGCATCGACACCATCGTGGTGTCCAGCCAGCATGCCGACCACATTGACCTCGACAAGGACCTCGGCCCCGATGTGCGCCGAATGGTCGTCGAGCCGATCCTCGAGACGATCGACCTCGACTCTAAGGACTTCCGCCTCCTCGTCAATCCCACTGGCAAGTTCGTCGTCGGCGGGCCGATGGGCGATGCCGGCCTTACCGGGCGCAAGATCATCGTCGATACCTACGGGGGCATGGCCCGCCACGGTGGCGGTGCCTTCTCCGGCAAGGATCCGTCGAAGGTGGACCGCTCGGCCGCCTACGCGATGCGTTGGGTCGCCAAGAACGTCGTTGCCGCTGGACTCGCGACCCGGTGCGAGGTTCAGGTCGCCTACGCCATCGGCAAGGCGCACCCGGTAGGCGTCTTCGTCGAGACCTTCGGCACCGGCATCATCAGCGATGAGACGATCCAGGAGGCAGTGCTGCGCGTCTTCGACCTGCGTCCGGCCGCCATCATCCGCGACCTCGACCTGCTTCGCCCGATCTACCGCACGACGAGCGCCTACGGGCACTTCGGCCGTCCGCAGGGAACGAACGAGCTGCTCGATGCGGATGACCCGGCGATGCGTACGCAGGTGGGGCCGACATTCACCTGGGAGAGCGTCGACCGGGCAGAGGCCCTGCGCGAAGTCTCCGGCGTCTAGTACCGCGGCCGGGGGGCAGTGATCGCCGACCAACTGGCACTTGAGACAGGCGAACCGGTCCGGCGCAGGCGCCCGCCGGTGAGTTCCACGGTGCCGTTGGCGAAGGCACTGCCCGTCGCCCAGGTGCGTGTTGAGTCACCGCTGCCCCACCTCGACCGGGTATTCGACTACGGGGTTCCCGAGCCGCTGGATCTCGCGGCCCAGCCCGGCGTGCGCGTGCGCGTTCGATTCGCCGGACGCCTCCTCAACGGCCTGATCGTCGCAAGGCGCCAGGAGACCTCGGTCGAGTCGAGCCTGCGGCCCCTCGAGCGGGTGCTCTCGCCCGAGCCGGTGCTCACGGACGAGGTCTCATCGCTCGTGTCCGCGGTGGCGGATCGGTACGCAGGATCCTTCTGGGACGTCATGAGGGCCGCCGTGCCGCCGCGTCACGCCCGCGCTGAGGCGTCCGTCGCAAGCGTCGACTCCGGTTCGATCCTCCCTCGCGAGGATGACGTGGAGGCATGGGCTCGATACCAGCGCGGCCAAGTCCTGTACGGACGTGCGCTTGCCGGTGGCATCACGGGCGTGCGTGGCGTGTGGTCTGCGGCGCCCGCCCATCCGTGGACCGCGGATGTCGCGGCCATCGTCCGAGCGGTGCTCTCCCGTCCCACGGGCGGCGTCCTCGTCGTCGTCCCTGATGCCTGGGATGTCGCTCGGGTGACAGCGGCCCTCGCGGATTGCGCCGGGACGATGGCCGTGCTCACGGCCGACCTCGGACCCGAGCGCCGTTACCGGGAGTTCCTTCGGGTGCTGCGCGGGGCAGTGCGCCTGGTCGTCGGGACGAGGGGGGCGGTCTTCGCGCCCGTTCGCGACCTAGCGCTCACGATCGTCTGGAACGACGGCGACGAGGCATTATGGGAGCCGCATGCGCCCTACTGGAATGCGCGTGATGTAGCCGCGCTCCGCTCGCATCTCACCGGTTGCGGCCTCCTCGTCGGATCCCCGGCCCGGAGCGTCGAGGCGGAGAGCTGGTGCGCGAGTGGCTGGGCCCAGTCAATTTCGCCGAATCGGCAGACGCTGCGCGTCGATGCCCCGGTCGTTCGGGCGCTTGAGATCCAGGACGAGGCTCGCGACGCGGCGGCCGCCTCCGCAAGGATCCCGCACACCGCCTGGCTGGTTGCCAAGGAAGGCCTGCGCAGCGGGCCGGTGCTCATCCAGGTGGCCCGGCGCGGCTACCTCCCGGCGCTCGCGTGCGCCGGCTGCCGCGAGCCGGCCCGCTGTGCATGCGGTGGGCCGCTGGCGCTTGCCGCCGGGCGACGGGTGGCCATGTGCGGCTGGTGCGGCGCGCTGTCGGGCTCGTGGTCTTGCCCGCGCTGCGGGGCCGACAGGTTTCGCGCGGTCGCGATCGGAATCGAGCGGACGGCCGAGGAGTTCGGCAGGGCCTTCCAAGGCGAGCAGATCGTGTGGTCCTCCGGCGACCAGATGAAGCGGGAGGTGGGGGAGAAGCCGGCGATCGTCATCGCGACGGCCGGCGCCGAGCCGACGGCCGCCGGTGGCTATGCAGCGGTGGTCATCCTCGATGCGCGAGGGTCAATGATGCGTCAGTCACTGCGTGCGATGGAGGAGTCTGCGCATCGGTGGTTCTCGGCCGCGCTGCTCGCGAGGCCGCGCGCGCATGTCGTGGTGACCGCCGACACCGGCGCGCCGGCTGTGCAGGCACTCGTTCGATGGGACGCCTCGTGGCTGGCCGCACGAGAGCTGGCCGAGCGGGCCTCGGCGGGGATGCCTCCCGCGACCCGAGTCGCGGTGCTCCACGGGGCTCCGGAGGACATCGACGATGTCGCGCGCGCCCTGAAGGTACCGCACCGGCTCCTCGGCCCGGTGGGTGGCAGGGCGATCGTGACGGTACGGCGAGAGGACGGTCCGTCACTCGGAAGGGAGCTTCGCGCCATCAGCGTCGTCCGGTCTGCGAAGTCAGGGCCCGGCAAGCCCGTCACGGTGACGATGGATCCACGGGACATCGGTACCTAGCCCGCCTCACCCCCCACCTGCAGGGGGAGTGAGGGGCGGGAGTGCGGGAGGGAAGGGGTTGGGGCCTTGACCGTGATCCTCCGGGTTTTCCTGACGAATAGACTTCACCCGTGGCTATTCAACCAATCCGACTCATGGGCGATCCCGTCCTGCGCACCCCGGCGGCCACCGTCGAGACCTTCGACAAGGAGCTGCGCAAGCTCGTGAAGGACCTGACCGAGACGATGCAGGATGCCCCGGGTGCCGGTCTTGCGGCTCCCCAGATCGGCGTCTCCCTTCGAGTCTTCACCTACTGGGTCGATGATGAGATCGGTCACCTCGTCAATCCCGATCTTGACCTTTCCGCTGATATTCAGGACGGCGAGGAGGGCTGCCTGTCCCTGCCCGGGCTCGCCTTCGACACCAAGCGCGCCATGAGCGTGGTGGCCAAGGGCATGAACATGCACGGCGAGCCGGTCGTCATCGAGGGCAGTGACCTGCTCGCGCGATGCGTCCAGCATGAGACCGACCACCTCGACGGCATTTTGTTCATCGACCGGCTTGATCCCGAGGCCCGGCGCGAGGCGATGCGCCTTATCCGCGAGTCCGAGTGGTTCGGCGAGCCGACACCTGCCTTCCATGTCAGCCCGCACAACATCTCCTCCCGCTGGCTGTAGGGCCACGGGTGCGCTGTGTCTTCGCCGGAACGCCAGGAGTGGCCCTGCCATCCCTCGAGGCTCTCTTGGATTCCCGGCATGAGGTGGTCGCCGTCGTCACGAGGCCGGACGCCGCACGCGGACGTGGCCGAAGCTTTGAGCGCAGCGCAGTAGCCGAGTTCGCTGCCGATCGTGGCATCCCCGTCCTGACCCCGGCGAGCCCTGGTGAGCCAGGGTTCGCTGCGGACCTGCGCGCGCTTGAACCAGACTGCTGCCCGGTCGTGGCCTACGGGGCGCTGCTGCCCGCCGGTGTGCTGTCGATACCGCGGCTCGGCTGGGTGAACCTGCACTTCTCGCTCCTGCCTGCGTGGCGGGGCGCGGCTCCGGTTCAGCGCGCCGTCCTCCACGGCGACGACATCACCGGGGCGACGACCTTCGTGATCGGGCCGGGTCTGGACGATGGCCCGGTGCTCGGCATCGTCACCGAGGTGATCCGCCCGACGGACACGTCAGGTGACCTCCTCGAGCGACTCGCGCAGTCCGGTGCTGGCCTTCTGGTCGCGACCCTGGATGCGCTCGAGGACCAGGTGATCGAGGCGAAGCCGCAACCGGCCGACGGCGTGAGCCTGGCCCCGAAGGTGGCGGTCGACGAGGCCAGGATCCGCTGGGACGACCCGCTCGTCGGCGTCGATCGCCGCATCCGAGCCATGACCCCCACGCCCGGTGCCTGGACCATGCTCGGCGGCGAGCGACTGGGGGTGGGGCCGGTCGGCGTCTTGGCCGAAGATGCACCCGAGGGGCTGGCTCCGGGGCAGGTCGTTGCCACGAAGACGCAGGTGTGGGTCGGCACCGGGACCCGGGCCGCCTTACTCGGGCAGGTGCGCCCGGCCGGGAAGCGGCCGATGGATGCTGCTGACTGGGCACGCGGGCTCCGCGGCGAGATCGGCAGGCTGGGATGACCCGGGTCGATCCCTCCCGTGAGACCGCGTTCGCCCTCCTTCGCGCCGTGCGCGAGGACGAGGCATACGCGAATCTCGCGATGCCGCTCCTCCTTCGCGCGCGCAAGCTCACCGGCCGCGACGCTGGGTTCGCCACCGAGCTCGGATACGGGACCCTGCGATGGCAGGGCTGGTACGACGTCATCCTCCAGTCGTGCATCACCCGGAACTGGGCGAGCGTCGAGGCCGGGCTCAAGGACGTGCTGCGGCTCGGCTGCCATCAGCTGCTCGCGATGCGGGTGCCCAGTCATGCGGCCGTCGACTCCTCGTGCGAGTTGGCCCGGCGCAACGGCAATCCCGGCTCCGCGACCGGACGCGCCGGATTCGTGAACGCGGTCCTGCGCAAGGTTGCGGCGCGCAGTCCCGAGGAATGGGTCGAGCAGCTCGGCGTCGCGGGCGATGACGTCGAAAGCCTTGCTGCCCGACTGTCGCATCCGGCGTGGATCATCCGGGCCTTCCAGGACGCACTCGGCGACCGGCGCGACGAGGTGGAGTTTCTCCTCGAGGCCGATAACGAGCCGGCGCGGCCGACCCTCGTGGCCCGTCCGGGCCGGCTCAGCCCCGAGGAGCTGCGAGCGCTGCCTCAGGTGCAGCCGACCCGGTGGTCGCCCATCGGCGCAGTGCTCACCGACGGCACGCCCGAGTCCTTGAATGTCGTCCACTCCGGCCTCGTCGGGGTTCAGGACGAGGGCAGCCAGCTCATGGCCTTGGCGCTTGCGGGCGCGACGGTCGACCACGACGAGTACGCCTGGCTCGACATGTGTGCCGGTCCCGGGGGCAAGGCCGCGCTGCTTGCCGGCATCGCGGCGGAGCGCGGGCTCGAACTCGTGGCGGTCGAGCAGCATCACCATCGGGCAGTACTCGTTGACCAGGCGGTGGATGGCGCGGCGAACGTGGAGGTCATCGTCGGTGATGCAACGACGGCACCGTGGGGGAAGCGGCAGTTCGACCGCGTCCTCGTCGATGCTCCCTGCACGGGCCTCGGCGCGCTGAGGCGGCGGCCGGAGGCCCGATGGCGCAAGTCGCCCATGGACCTCTCCTCGCTAGGACCCCTCCAACGGGCGCTGCTCAATGCCGCAGCCAACGCCACCCGTCCCGGTGGAGTCATCGCCTATGTCACCTGCTCGCCGCACCTCGCGGAGACGGAGTTCGTCGTGGGCGACGTTGTCGGCAAGCGCGATGACCTCGTGGTCGAGGACGCCCGGACGCTCCTCCCTGGGGTCGAGGACCTCGAGGAAGGCCCCTTCGTGCGCCTGTGGCCGCATCGGCACGGGACCGACGGAATGTTCCTCGCGGTCCTGCGCAAGCGCTGAGCAGGGTCGCACTGCGAGGTCGACTACCCTCATGGCGTGGGCGTCCTGATTTCCCCGAGCGTGCTGAACAGCGATCTAGCGCGCCTAGCCGACGAGGTGAGCCGGATCGCGGGCACAGCAGACCTCGTGCATCTCGATGTCATGGACAACCACTTCGTCCCCAGTCTCACCTTCGGGCTGCCGGTCATCGAATCGCTCCTGCGCGACTGCCCGGTGCCGGCCGACTGCCACCTGATGATCGCCGATCCGGACCGTTGGGCGCCGACCTATGCCGAGGCCGGTGCCTCCAGCGTCACCTTCCACGTCGAGGCCGCTCGCAGCCCGGCGGGGATCTGCCGCGACATACGGGCCGCGGGCGCACGCGCTGGGGTGGCGGTCAAGCCCGGTACCGATGTCGAGGAGCTCGCGAGCCTGATCCCGGGCCTGGACATGATCCTCATCATGACCGTCGAGCCGGGGTTCGGCGGGCAGTCCTTCATGGCTGGCATGCTGCCGAAGATCACGCGCGCGAGGCAGCTTGCGGAGTCTGCCGGCACCGATGTCTGGGTGCAGGTCGACGGCGGCATCGACGCCTCGAACATTGAGCTGTGTGCGAGCGCCGGGGCCAATGTCTTCGTCGCGGGCTCCGCAGTGTTCCGCGATCCAGATCCCGCGGCCATGGTCACCCGCTTGAGGCACCTCGCTGACGGTGCCGTCCGTCGATGACCGACTGGGACGCCGCGATGGCCCGCGCACTCGAATTGGCCGTGGCCCCCGATGCTCCGCGAGGCCTGAACCCGCGCGTCGGCTGCGTCATCATCAGTCCCTTCGGCGACAAAGTGGGGGAGGGCTACCACCGCGGTGCGGGCACCCCGCATGCCGAAGCGCAGGCGCTCGACGAGGCGGGAGTCGCGGCCAGGGGTGCTACCGCGGTCGTCACCCTCGAGCCGTGCCGTCACGTCGGCCGAACGGGTCCGTGCGTGCAGGCGCTGATGTCCGCAGGCGTGAGCCGCGTCGTGTTCGCCCAGGCCGACCCGACGGCCCAGGCGGGCGGTGGCGCCGGTGAGCTCCGGGCCGGTGGTATCGAGGTGATCGGCGGCGTGCTGGAGGAGCGGGCATTACTGGTCAATCGGGGCTGGACACACGTGCAGCGAACGGGTCGGCCACTTGTCACGCTGAAGATAGCCGCGACCCTCGACGGCCGTGTCGCCGACGCATCAGGCGGCCCGACCCCGATCAGCGGCCCGGAGTCGACGATCTTCGTGCATGAACTGCGAGGCGAAGTGGATGCAGTGCTCGTCGGCAGCGGCACAGCAGTCATCGACAACCCCCGGCTGACTGTCCGCGCGCTCGATGGCCGGCTGGCCGACCGACAACCGCTGCGGGTGGTCATGGGCGTGCGCGACCTGCCGAGTTCGCTTCGATTGTTCGACGATGACGCGCCCTCCGTCCACCTGCGTACGCGAGTGCCAAGGGAGGCGCTGGGCGAGCTTGCCGGGCGTGGCGTCCAGCACGTGCTCCTCGAGGGTGGGCCAAGCCTCGCCGCGGTGTTTCTCGACGCCGGATTCGTCGACGAGGTCGTGTGGCTGCTCGCCCCCCGGCTGTTCGGCGCTGGGCCGGTCGCGATCGGCCCGATGAGCGGATCGATCATGGTCGATGTGCGGGAGTTCTGTCGGATCGGGGATGATGTGCTCATCAGAGGCGCGCCCCGCGCCCCGGCTAGCTGACCGAAGGACTGCCTCATGTTCACCGGGATCGTCGAGGAGCGGGGCACCGTAGCGTCGGTGGAGCCGCTCACGAACGCCGAACGCATTGCCATTCGCGGGTCCGTGGCACTGGAGTCTGTGCGACCGGGGGATTCGATCGCGGTGAATGGGGTCTGCCTGACGGTGGTCGAGGTCGGCCCGGACTCCTTCACCGCGGACGTCATGGAGGAGACCCTCAAGCGCAGTTCGCTGGGGAATGCCGGCATCGGATCGGAGGTCAACCTCGAGCGCGCGGCCCGGTTGGACTCCAGACTCGGCGGCCATCTCGTGCAGGGCCATGTCGACGGGACCGGGCAGGTCCTCGTGATCGAGCCTGATCCCCACTGGACACTGATGCGGATCTCGCTTCCCGCCGGTCTCGGCCGATACGTGGTGGAGAAGGGATCGATCACCGTCGATGGGGTGTCGCTGACGGTCGTTTCGGTCGACGATGAGGGATTCAGCGTGTCGCTCATTCCCACGACCCTGGCGGAGACGACGCTGGGCTCGCGCCGTGTGGGCGACACGGTCAATCTCGAGGTGGACGCCATCGCGAAGTACGTTGAGCGACTGATGCAGGGAAGGTCGTCGTGATACCAGCCGAAGAGATGTACCGAGAGGATGCCCGAGAGGTTCGCGCGATCCCGCTCGTCGCCGTGCTCGAACGCGACCTGCCGACCGTAGACGGGGCGGTCCGGATGGATCCCATCGAGTCCGCGATCGAGGCGATTCGTCGCGGAGAGGCGATCATCGTCGTCGATGACGAGGATCGCGAGAACGAGGGCGACCTCATCTTCGCCGCGTCGGCGGCGACGCCGGCGCTCACCGCATTCATGATCCGGTACACATCGGGCTACATCTGCGTTGGCATGGACGGTGAGATCCTCGACCACCTCGGCCTGCCGCCGATGACCGTGGTGAATGAGGACCGCAAGGGCACCGCCTACGCGGTATCGGTTGATGCCCGCGATGTCATCAGCACCGGGATCTCGGCCGAGGACCGCGCCCACACGCTCAATGTCCTCGCCGACTCCGCGACTGAGCCCGGTGATCTCACTAGGCCGGGGCATGTCATGCCGCTGCGGGCCGTGGCCGGTGGGGTGCTCAGGCGTGCCGGGCATACCGAGGCCGCGGTCGACCTGACGAGGCTCGCGGGGCTCGCCCCCGCGGGGGCGCTGTGCGAAATGGTGAACGACGTCGGCACGATGATGAATGCTGCGGACTGCCGCGCCTTTGCAGATGAGCACGGGCTCCTTCTCGTGTCGATTGCCGACCTGATCCGCTATCGCCGGCGCCATGAGCACCACGTCCAGCGGGTGGCCTCGGCGCGGCTTCCAACGGCGTTCGGCGACTTCACCGCGGTCGGATTCCGAAGCGATATCGATGGAATCGAGCACATCGCACTCGTGCGCGGAGAGATCGGCGACGGTCACGGCGTTCTCGTTCGCGTGCACTCGGAGTGCCTCACGGGCGACGTTCTGGGGTCCCTGCGCTGCGACTGCGGCCCTCAACTGCAGGCGGCACTGCGCCGCATCGCGGAGGAGGGCAGGGGAGTGGTGCTCTACGTGCGCGGGCATGAGGGCCGCGGTATTGGCCTGCTTCACAAGCTGCGCGCGTACGAACTGCAGGACAGAGGCCGCGACACTGTCGATGCGAACCTCGAACTCGGGCTCCCCGCGGATGCCCGCGACTACGGCACGGGAGCGCAGATCCTCGCGGATCTCGGCATCGTGAGCATGCGGCTGCTCACGAACAACCCGGCGAAGCGCGCGGGCCTTGAGGGCTACGGGCTGTCAATTGTCGAGCGGATCCCGATCGAGATTATCGCGAACGACCACAACGTCGCGTACCTGCGTACGAAGGTCGAGCGAATGGGCCACACGATGGCGAGCACGGATCTGGCGCCGCATGGCGAGACCGGGCCATGAGCGGGGCCGGGGCCCCTTCGGCCGGCGTGGCGGTTATGGGTGCACGGATTGCCATCGTCGCATCAACCTGGCACGAGGTCGTCATGGACGGGCTCATCGCCGGGGCTGAGCGCACCTGCGCCGAATCGCGCGCCGAGGCAACGGTTATCCGTGCATCGGGGTCCTTCGAGCTGCCGATCCTCGCTAAGGCGTGCGCCCTTTCTGGCCGGTTCGACGCCGTGGTCGCGCTCGGTGTCATCATCCGGGGCGGCACGCCGCACTTCGAGTACGTGTGCGCGGCCGCGGCGTCCGGGCTGAGCGCGGTGGCCCTCGACACCATGATCCCCGTCGGCTTCGGCCTGCTCACCTGCGATACCGAGGAGCAGTCGCTCGATCGCGCCGGCCTCGCTGGATCGCGCGAGGACAAGGGCGCCGAGGCTACCTGGGCTGCGCTTTCGACCCTCGCAGCCCTGCGTGCGCTTCAAGGCATGCCTCCGGCCTAGGCTCAGCACGTGAAAACCTTCGATGATCTGTATGCCGAACTCGTGCGCAAGACCGCGCACGGCGATGAGGATTCCGGGACAGTGCGACTGCTGGCGCAGGGTGTTCACGCCGTCGGCAAGAAGGTGGTCGAGGAGGCGGCGGAGTCGTGGATGGCGGCCGAGCATGAGGGGCCGGAGCGAACCGCCGAGGAGATCTCTCAGCTGCTTTACCACGTTCAGGTGCTCATGCTCGCGTCGCACGTGAGCCTTGACGACGTCTACCGTCGGCTCTGATCGGCATGCTGAGAGTCGCTGTCCCGAACAAGGGCCAACTTGCCGAGCCCGCGCGTAGCATGCTGCTCGAGGCGGGGTACCTCCGCGATGCGGGGGTACGCGATCTCGTGGTCCACGACCCGATTAACGATGTCGAGTTCTTCTTCCTGCGTCCCAAGGACATTGCGATCTACGTGGGCGAGGGCACCCTTGACGCGGGCATCACGGGCCGCGACATGCTTTTGGACTCCGGTGCCCGGGCGAGCGAGCTGCTGCCCCTTGGCTTCGCACCGTCGAGTTTTCGGTTGGCCGCGCCGAAGGGCATGGTGAGCTCGCCGCTCGAGTTGGCAGGCAAGCGAATCGCCACCTCCTATGCGGGGCTGCTCAATGCCTGGCTGTCCGACCAGGGCATCGAGGCGCGGGTAGTCCGGCTTGACGGTGCCGTCGAGAACGCGGTTGCCCTCGGTGTGGCAGATGCGGTCGCTGACGTGGTCGCGACGGGCACGACACTCAAGCGCGCCGGGCTTGAGCTCGTCGGCGAGGCCCTCCTTGTCTCGGAGGCCCTTGTCGTCCGGCGCGAGGGTGCCCCCGACGACGTGGCGGTCGACACCTTCGTTCGCCGGCTGCACAGCGTCATGGTGGCTCGGTCATACGTGCTCGTTGACTACGACATCCCCACGTCCCTCCTCGAGGATGCCTGCCTCATCACCCCGGGCCTTGAGTCCCCGACCGTCTCGTCGCTCCATGATCCAGCGTGGTCCGCGGTGCGCGCGATGGTGCCCGCGGCTGATGTCCATCGCATCATGGACGAGCTCTACGACATGGGCGCGCGGGGGATTCTCGTGACCGACATCCATGCGTGCCGGCTGTGACGGCTGACAGGGCCGCGCTCGGGGCGTCTATCACGATGCGGCGCCGGGTCGCCTGGAACGAGACCGATGCGGCGGGCCACAACCACTTCACCGCGGTGTTCCGCTGGATCGAGGAGGCCGAGCACGCGCTCTTCCGCTCGATAGGTGCCGACACGTCGATGATCGCCCGCATCCCGAGGGTGCATATCGAGGTTGATTACTTCGATCGCCTGTACTTCGATGAGGTTATCGAGGTTCGGGTCGGCGTTGTAAAGGTGGGCAATTCCTCGTGCGGCTTCGACTTCGAGGTGCGCAAGGCAGACGGCGGACGGGCCATCGGGGGCAGCTACGTGATCGTCCACGCGTCCGGCACTGCGTCCGGGTCTGCCCCCTGGCCGGAGAGGGTTCGCAGCTCCCTCAGCCTGCACACGGATGTCATCTCCGACGTTTCCGCGTAGGCGTGCACCCCGCTGAGATCGGGGACGTGAATTGTCGGGTACCCCCTGTGACATGCGATATTTGATAAAATGTCGGAATGCTCGGCAAAGCGCAACTGGAAAGCGCATCGGACGTGGCGGCGCAGTCGCTGTTTGATGCGATCGTTGATGGGCGAATCCCCCCTGGTTCGCCGCTGCGGCTCAAGGAGCTCTCTGAGCAATTGGGCATGAGCATGATGCCTGTTCGTGAGGCGATTCGCCGGCTCGCTGCCCTGGACCTGGTGGAGATTGAGCCCCGCAAGGGCGCCCGAGTGCGTGACATGACCCTCGGAGATCTGCAGGACACCTACTTCAGCCGTATTCACCTCGAGGGAATCGCCGTCTGGGAGGCAGCCAAGCGCTTCACCTCCGATGACGAAGCCAGGGCGAGGGAGGCGCTGGCGGACCGGGCTCAAGCGCAGCTTGCAGGGGACCGGGTTGCCGAGCGGGATGCGCATGAGCGCTTTCACTTCGCCTTGTACGCGGCGTCACGTCGAGTGTGGATAGTGCGGAGCATTCTCCCGGCCTGGCGCAATTCCGAGCGCTATCGAGTCGGAGCCCTTCGCAAGCACGAGATCCAGCCTGAGCGCGACAATGAGCACGAGCAACTCCTCGACGCGCTCACCCGCGGTGATGGCGGCTCCGCTGTCCAGTGGTTGGTTGCCCACCTGCAAACCTCGGTGAGGCTCTCTGCTGAGTCCCTCAGCGAGCTTGGGGGAGACGGCGACCTGACCGAGGCGCTTCCCAGTGCCTCGGACGTTCTTTCCGGGGTCAAAATGCCCGACGTGACATCCGAGACGCCTTTATTGCGTTAATCTGACGCTCGTCAGGTAAACATCTCGTAACGACCGGGGCTTTTGCTTGAACCGGGCTGTGATCAAATGTCACAATTCGTCAACGCCGCAATCGCGGTCGTATCTTTCGCATGGCAGGACCTTTGGGTTCGCTCTCAATCAGGAGGTGGCATGAGGATTCGTCTCATGGCAGTGGCGGCAGCGGTAGGCGCTGGCTCGCTCGTATTGTCCGGGTGCGTTTCGTCGGGATCAAGCAGTTCCGAGGCGAGCTCGGCTCCGGCCGAGGCATCTGCCGCGGCTTCGACCGCTGCATCTGCTGCGGCACCGACCGGGGATCCGCTCGTTCTCGGCATCGTTCAGGCCGGCTCGGGCTTCATGGGCCCGATCGATACCCCCGCGCGCAACGCACTTCTCATGGAGGTCGATGCAGTCAACGCCGCTGGCGGCGTCAATGGCCAGCCGATCACGGTTGAGTTCATCGACACCGAGACCAAGTTCGAGAAGTACGCACCAGCAGCAGAGGAAGTAATCGGCAAGGGTGCCAATGTCCTCGTCGTCACCTGCGACTACGACGTGTCCTCTCCTGCGGCACTGGTTGCTGAGGGCAAGAACATCCTCAACGTCGCACCCTGCATCGGTGACCCGATCTACGGACCTGCGGGCGGCCTCAAGCTCGGCTTCTCCATGGGTGATGGCGTTCCCGGCGAGGCATCGGTCATGGCCGAGTTCGCGAACAGCAAGGGCTGGAAGAACGCAGTCCTGCTCAAGGACACGTCGATCAAGTACACGCAGAACCAGTGCGCTGTGTTCGAGAAGCGCTTCACTGAGCTCGGCGGCACTGTCGTGAAGACCTACGATTACGTGCAGGGCGACTCCGTCAAGGAGACCGTCTCGAAGATCTCAGCCGCAGGCGCTCCTGACGTCATCATCAACTGCGGTTACAACCCGGGCGGCGGCACGGTCGCCAAGGAGATCCGCGATGGCGGCCTTGCGACCCCGATCGTCTCCGGCTTCGGCATGGACGGCGACTTCTGGGTCGGCGCCATCCCGAATCTGTCGGACTACTACGTCGTGACGTACAACTCGAAGAATGGCGATGACGCCAATGCAGCCGTCAACGAGTACGCGGCGGCCTACGAGGCGAAGTACGGCGCCAAGCCGGATGTCGGTGGATTCGTCACCGGTCCGACGACCCTCCAGGTCATCCTCGAGGCCTACAAGCAGGCCGGAAGCTGGGACGGCGACAAGCTGACCGCTGCACTCGAGACGTTCAAGGACGTGCCGACCCTGGCCGGCCCGACCTCGTTCTCGCCTGACCTGCACATCAACGTGGGCCGCCCGATGGCGATCCTCGAGGTCAAGGACGGCCAGCTGAAGTTCATCGAGGCTGTTGCCCCGGAGAAGGTCGTCTTCCCGTAATGATCGACACGCAGTCACCCCGGTCACGCTCTTTGAGTGTGACCGGGGTGACCCGTTCCTTCTCCGGCGTTCATGCCCTGACCGATGTCAGCCTGGCGGTTGGTCCGGGCGAGGTGCTGGGCCTCATCGGTCCGAATGGCGCCGGAAAGTCCACGCTGGTGAACATCATCAGCGGCTATGACCTGCCGGATGCCGGGACCGTCTACCTTGATGGCCAGAACATCACCCGGGCCAAGCCGCACATGCGTGCCCGTCATGGCCTCGCTCGGACGTTTCAGCACGGGCATCTGTTCAGCGGGCTCACCGTCCGCGAGAACATCGTCGTGACGGCCATCGGAACCGGACAGCATCGCAGGGCCGCGGGAGACACCGCGGACGCGCTCCTAGACTCGTTTGGACTCCAGGCACTCGCGACGCATGCTGCCAGCTCGTTGCCTCATGGAGTGGAGCGGCGCGTTGGGGTGGCCCGGGCTTTGGCCGGATCCCCGTCATACGTCCTGCTCGATGAGCCGGCAGCAGGCCTCAACGAAGGCGAGATCGGCGACTTCGCGTATAACATCCGGGCGCTGCGGGACAGGGGTCTGGGCGTCCTTCTCATCGACCACAATGTTCGTCTCATCCTTGATGTCTGCGATCGCATCCATGTTCTGGTCGAGGGCAAGACTCTCCTTGAGGGCACCCCGGATGAAGTGCGCGGGAGCGAAGAGCTCGTCGAGGCCTACCTCGGAAGGAGTGGCAGTGTCCATCGGTGACAGGGCCGGTTCCGGGGACGTGGAGAGCGAGCGAGGCCTTTGCGTACAGCAGCTTGCGGTGTCGTACGGCGGGGTACCTGCGGTACGGGGCATCAGCCTGGACGTGAAGGCAGGGGAGGCCGTTGGGCTCATCGGGCCGAACGGCGCGGGAAAGTCATCCACGTTGCTCGCAATTATGGGCGCGATCGCGCGCACGGGCCGCGTGCTCGTCGATGGGCACGACGTCGCGGGGCTCCCGCCGGAGAAGGTGGTGCGCAGGGGCGTCGCCCTCGTGCCCGAGGGTCGGCACGTCTTTGCCGAGCTGAGCGTCGCCGATAACCTGCGACTCGGAGCCGTGGCCCGTCGAGACCGGGCCGGTTACTCCGAGGCAATGGAGCATGTCCTCACGCTGTTTCCCATCCTTGGAGACTTCGGCCATCGCCAGGCAGGACTTCTCTCGGGGGGTCAGCAGCAGCAGTTGGCGATCGGCCGTGCCCTCATGAGCGACCCGGACATCCTCTTGCTCGACGAGCCCAGCCTGGGACTGTCTCCGACCGCGGTCGACACCGTGTTCGAAGCCCTCGACGTCATTCGGGCCGCAGGTAAGGCGGTCCTCGTCGTCGAGCAGCGCGCTGAGTTCACTATCGCCTTCTGCGACCGCACGTTCGTCCTGCACGACGGGGAGATCACGTTGACGCTCAAGCCAGAGGATGCCGAGAAGGTCGATGTCTTGACGAAGGCGTACTTCGGATGATCGGGCAGTTGATTCAGTCCCTGGTCGACGCGCTTTCCGCAGGCGCAACCCTGGGCCTCGCCGCTTTGGCGATCGGGCTCGTTTTCGGCGTGATCAGGCTTGCGAACTTCGCGCAGGCGGAGATAATCACGGCATCGGCCTACTGCCTCATCTTCGCGTGGGGCCTTGGCTGGTACATCGCCATCCCGCTGTCGATCCTCGTGGCCATCGCGATGTCCCTGCTCATGGAGTTTGCAGTCTTCTCCCGGATGCGATCCGCGAATCCGGCGACCTTGCTCATCGCATCCTTCGGGCTCAGCTTTCTGCTTCAACGCGTCTACGAACTCGTGTTCTCGAACAATGTACGAACGGCTCCGGTAGCCAGCGGGCTCGCCCAGACGGTTGAGTTCGCAGGGGTCCGAATTCAACTGCTGTCGGTTGCAACGATCGTCATCGCCTGCGTCCTGCTCCTCGCCCTCAATTGGTTCCTCACCCGCACCAGCCAGGGCCTGCAGCTTAAGGCCGCAGCCGCGGACTTCAAGACCGCCAGGTTGGTGGGCATCCCCGCTGGGCGGGTGATCGCCCTGTCCTTCGCACTCAGTGGAATTCTCGCGGCGGCCGTTGCCTTTGTTCTTACCGTTCAGAGCGGCGCCGTAGGTCCGACCTTCGGAGTCCAGATCACGATTCTCGCGCTGGTAGGCGCCGTTATTGGGGGCATCGACAAGATCTCCGGATCGCTCGCAGGCGGGTTCCTCGTCGGCTTCGTAACCTCAATGCTTGCAACCTGGCTACCGCAGGAGATGAGCAACTTCAAGGATGCGTATGTTTTCGTGCTCGTCATCGGGGTTCTCCTGTTCAAGCCGTCGGGCTTGCTCATCAAGGGACGTGGGGTGGCACGCACGTGACTGAACGCATCGGAGTTGCTGAGGCGACGACCACTGGCGCACCGCGCGGTCTCTGGTACCGACTCGGGCCCATCTGGTCGCTGGTGAGCCTGCTCGCCATCGTGTACTTCGTCACGCTGATCAACAGCTTCTTCGGCGACAGTGTTCAGGTGCAGTTGCAGTACGCGCTCGTGAACCTCATCATCGTGGTGGCACTCCAGATATTCATCGGCACATCAGGGGTGCTCAGTTTCGGGCATGTGGCGTTCGTCGCCGTTGGCGCGTGGACCGTGGGACTGCTCACGATCGATCCCGAGCTCAAGCGCAATCTCCTTCCGGATCTCTTCCCTTTCCTGTTCGACCTCAACGCACCGTGGCTCATCGCGGTGCTCATCGGCGGAGTCGTCGGCGGGCTGCTCGCACTCGTCGTTTCGCCCGTGCTCATGCGACTGAACGGATTGCAGGCGGGCATCGCGACGTTCGCCCTCCTCGGGGTCGTCAATCAGGTCCTCACTTACTGGTCGAGCGTCGGCCCGCGTAGTGGTCAGTCGATGGTCGGCATCCCAGATGTCCTGAATCTGCAGACGACGATGCTGTTCGCGATGGCGGCGATCGTTGCCGCCTGGCTGTTCCAGCGAACGAGGCCCTCCAGGCTTCTTCGGGCAGCTCGTGAGGATGGCATCGCTGCAGCGTCCTCGGGCATCAACGTCGTGAGCCAGCGGATCATCGTGTTTGCGGTCTCCGGCATCGTTGCCGGGGTCGCCGGCGGGCTGTTCGCCCTGACGAACCGTGTGGTGCAGTCGAGTCAGCTGAACATCGAGCTGACCTTCGTGACCTTGGCAATGCTCGTACTCGGCGGCATGCTCTCGTTGAGCGGTGCGGTCATTGGCACGCTGGTGTTCAGCCTGGTCGACGTCCTGCTCGTACGCCTGCAAAATGGTCTTGAGATCGGCGCGTATGTCGTGACGGTGCCGCAGGGTGCGAGGGCGATCATCCTCGGGCTGATTCTCGTGGGGATGCTGCTCTTCCGGCCTTCAGGAATTACCGGTGGCAGGGAATTCGTCTGGCCCTTCCGAAAAGTTCGTCCGCTCCCCGGGATGCCACCCACGAACGAGTCGTGATCCGGCGATCAATTCTGGTCGTTCGCAGATAGCGCATGATCGGCTGCCGGATCCTGCGCCGGCCCGACGTGGTCGGCCAGCCATTCGGCGAGCGGCTGCAGGGCCTGCCAGTCGGCCCGCACGGTCTTCAGCGCCTTGCGGGTTCCCATCCACGGAGCCGCCGGATAGGTGCTCGATGCGACGAGCATCCGGTTCCGCAAGAGCCCGATGCGCGGGTTGTGTGCGTCGTACCCGCGCGGCTTGGTGGCGAGCGGACGCCCGTCGATCTCAAACCGCGGTGAAAGGCCCTCGAGGATCTGCTCGAGCACAGCGCCGGTCGGGCCGTCTACCGCCTCGCGGTACCGGCGCAGCTGCTCCCCCTGGGGCGAGTACCAGCCGGCGCCGGCGATGAGTCCGCTCGCGGAGACCTGCACGTAGTAGGCGACGGCGTCCTCGATCTGGACTACGGCTCCCTGATGGTCCTTGAGTGGGGTCTTGTCCTTGCTGAACCGGGCGTCGCGGTAGGGGCGGTACAGGTGAGGGTCGCCGAATTCGTCCGTGAGCTCACCGAGCAGGTCCAGCATGGGCGTGCGAACCAGTCGCTCGTAGTCGGCCTTGTGAAGGGTCCACCAAGCCTTTGTGTTGTTGGCACCCAGCTGCTCGTAGAACTCGAAGGTCTCGGCGGGGAACCCGGTGAATACGGCGTCGGCCTTGGTCATGCCACAGTCTCCCACGCAGGGACTGCCGGTTCCTGTCGCTCAGGACAGGGTGCTCAGCCTGCGCTCATGCTCGAGGCGCTGAGTGCCAATTGGAGCTGCTGACCGGTCTCGTCCGCGAGCGCGGCCCGCCTGAGGTTGCGAAGGCGCTCGGCGGCGCGGGGATCGCCGGCGAGTACGGGCACGGCCCCCATGAGGGCATTGAAGTTCGTCATGCCGTTTGCGTGCGTCGAGCCGTACCCCTTCACCACCTGCTGGCACAGGACGATCTCGGTCGCCAGGGCGTAGTCCGCAGGGGCGTGCGCTCGTGCGAGCTCGAGCCAGGCGTCGATGCGCTCCTGCTCCTGGCCGAAGCGAAGCGAGCGACGGCGGATCGGCCGCAGGCGGGCCAGAATGTAGAGCGTCGTGAAACCCCACACCGACGTCGTCTGGATCTTCAGGCCCTTGTGGGTGACCCTGTGGATGATCGCGTTCATGGCCTTGGATCGCAGGAGCCAGCGTCCGAGGGCGGTGGGTAGGGTGTCGCTGATCTCCTCGACCTGCGGGTGGAGGAACTCCCGCACCTGCATCACTTGTGTGTCCGCGATGCGCGCTTCCTTGCCGACGCGGTCGAAGCGACGCCGTCGGGTTTTGTGGAAGGCCACCCGGATGGTGTCCTCGTAGGTCATCCACAGGGCGGTGTACCGCGCTGCCTCAGTGGTGAGGACGTGGCTCCCGTCGCCGTGCGCTTCGAGTGGAGTGATCGAGGAGATGCGGTCGAGGTACTCGTCGGCGTAGGCGATGTCCTGGTACTCGGCGGTGCGCTTGGTGCCGTTGACCAGCATGAAGCGCGACTCGGCGGGAAAGTCAGCGCCGATGCGGACGGCCTGGGCCTGGAGGCGCGCTCCGACGAGCGAGCCGGGGTTGTCGATGGCCCGCTGCACCTCGGCAGGATCGGGACCTTCGTCTGGCAGGTCGGCCGGACGTGCTCCGATCGTGATGTCGATCGACTTTCCGGCGGGCTTGGCCGCGACCGCGAAGCCCTCGGAGAATGCGAGGAGGCTGGGCTCGACGCCCTTGCCGCTGGCGCGGATGGCGTCCTCGAACTGGGCCCGGGTGAAGGGGAGGACCCCGGCACCCGCGACCGCACCGAAGAGGACCGCGCTGATGACGCTGCCGGTGTCCTGGGCGATCCTTGCGAAATCACCGCGGATGAATCGTTGCGACGAGGCGAGCGCCGCTTCGATGAGCCTGCTGGAATCCACCCGGCCATCGCCCATCGCGGTGCGCTCGGGCATGGCGTAGGTGCGGCTGGTCGAGGCGATGAGGGTCGTGCGGTCCGGCGTTGAGAAGCCCCGCTGGATCGAGCGACCGGCTTCCATGAGCTCTGACGCCACGACGATGTCGACCTCGCCGGGGGTGGGCATGGTGCTGAGCACCGGCTCGGGCTGGTGCTCGACACCGGGCTGTCTGGGAAAGATCTCGACGTAATAGACGGTGGCCCCGGTTCTCTGCGCCACCCCGGGCACGGACGTGCTCTGCGCAAAGTGGCCGTTGTCCTCCGCGAGCGCGACGATCCAGTCGGACAGCACGCCCCCGCCCTCACCCCCCATGGCCAGGATTGCCATGGTGATCGGTCGGAGGCGCCCCACGGCGCTCGGGGGGCTAGTGGTCGTTGCAGTCATGTAAGGCTGTCCTCAGGTGAGATGGTCGCGGATCACGGGGCGACGTCGATGCCGGCGAGCCGGCGCTCGATGCCCCGCTGCAGGAACCCGATATAGCGATGCCGTAGCGCCGTCTTCATCCGGTCCCAGCGACTGGGGTTCGTGATGATCTCGGTTCTGTAGAAGGACGGGCACAGCGCCGCGGCGTGGGCGTTCTCACCGCAGAGCCCGCAGCCGACGCAGCTGTCGAGCACCGTGGCAATGGGGTCCTGGCGCATCGGGTCAGGATTCGGCCCGATGGTGAGCGAGGGGCAGCCGGAGATGCGGATGCACGAGTGGTCTCCGGTGCAGGTCTCCGGGTCGACGCCGAAGCGCTCGCGAACGACCCGCTTGCCCTCCTTGATCCGCTTGGCGATGAGCGGCTTCTCGCGCCTGGTTCGATTGAGGGTGCACTCGCTCTGGGCGATGATGACCTTCGGGCCCGGCTCGGTCGAGGTGAGGGCCTCCTTGAACAGGTCGCGCATCTCGTCGACCTTGTAGGTGTTCGTCATGGTCCGGGACCATCGGACCCCGACCCCCCGCACCGCCTTCTCGATCGAGTGCTTCGTCGATCGCAGGGGATTGTCCGCCTTCGACGAGAGCACGTCCTGGCCGCCGGTAGCCGCGCTGTACGCATTGTCGACGATGACGAGGAGCTGGTCGTTCTCGTTGAAGACGGCATTGCCGACGCCGCTCGTGAGCCCGTTGTGCCAGAAGCCTCCATCGCCCATGATCGCGATGGGCCGGCTGCTCGTGTCCTTGCCGTTAAGGGCGGCGGCGCCAGCTGAGCCGAGTCCGTAGCCCATGGTCGTCGCGCCGATATTGAACGGCGCATTGATCGAGAACAGGTGGCAGCCGATATCGGCGCTCACGTGATGCTCGCCGACCTCCCGCTGCGCGAGGGTGAGGGCGGCGAAGATCGGTCGCTCCGGGCAGCCCGTGCAGAAGCCGGGCGGACGGCCCTGAACCAGGTCGGGTGCGATTCGCTCTGCGTACGGGCTGCGCGGGTCGGTCGCGGGAAGCGTCGATGTCGGGAGCCGATCCTGGTCGAGGAGTTCGGGGGCGTACTTCTGCACGAAGGCGAGCACCCCCTTCGTCACGGCTGCCGGGGTGTACTCGCCGGCGACGGGCAGGAGGTCCTTGCCGTGCAGCTTCGCGGTGGCGTCGGCGCGGCGCAAGATGGCCTGGATGTTCTGCTCGATGAAGTCTGGCTGGCCCTCCTCCACGAGGAGCACCGCTCGCTTGCCCTCGCAGAAACCGATGACCTCGTCGTCGATGACCGGGTAGGTGACGTTCATGACGTACAGCGGAATGGAGCTGTTGCCGAACGGATCCGACAGCCCGAGCAGTTCGAGGGCACGGTTGACGTTGTTGAACAGGCCGCCCTGCAGGATGATCCCGAAGTCCCGTTCCCCCGGGGCGACCAGCTCATTGAGCTGGTTGTCCTTGATGAACTGAACCGCAGCCGGCCAGCGCTTGTTCACCTTCTCCTGCTCGTGCAGGAAGCTGGCGGGCGGGAGCACGACGCGGCTGAGATCGCGCTTGGGATTCTCGAGAGCGTCGGCGATGGTGAATGCCGGCCTCCTGTTGTCCTTCGCGACGAAGGAGCCGTGCAGGTGGCAGGAGCGCAGGCGCAGCTCGAGGATCACCGGGGTGTTGCTTGCCTCGGACAACTCGAAGCCCTTCTCGACCATGTCGACGATGGCCGTGAGATTGGGCCGGGGATCGAGCAGCCACATCTGCGATTTCATGGCGAAGGCGTGGGTGCGCTCCTGCATGATGCTCGCGCCCTCGCCGTAGTCCTCGCCGATGATGACGAGTGCGCCGCCGAGCACGCCCCCGGAGGAGAGGTTGGCGAGGGCATCGGAAGCGACATTGAACCCGACCGTCGACTTGAAGGTGATCGCGCCTCTCAGGGGATAGTGGACGGACGCGGCGAGTGATGCCGCGGCCGTCGCCTCCGACGCGCTGTTCTCGAAGTAGATCCCGAGCTCGTCGAGGATGTCCTGGGCATCGCCGAGGACATCCATGAGGTGCGAGATCGGGGCACCCTGGTAACCGCCCACGTAGGCGACCCCGGACTGGAGGAGGCCCTTCGTGACCGCGAGGATCCCCTCCCCACGGAACTCCTCGCCATCGCTGAGGCGGAGTTCTTGGACCTCGGTGGCGAATGAACGCTCAGCCATGATGCCTGCTTCTCTCGGTAGGTGCCTCGATGGTCGTGCGGTGGTTGATGGTAAGCATCATGCCTGCTGCCGGGTCAGACAAGGCGCTTTCGGTGTGGGTTCCGTCACCGTGGATCAAGTCCGTCGAGGATGGCGTGCGTCACGCCGGCCAGATCGGCAGTCCCCTGGAGGTCGGCGGTGCGCGTGGCGGGGACGAGCAGCGAGGCCTCCATCGACCGGATGATGGCGGCGGCCGGCTCCGGATGGCCGAGGTGCTCGAGCATCATCGCCCCGGACCAGATCGCGGCCACGGGATTGGCGATCCCGCGCCCGGCGATGTCGGGCGCTGACCCGTGCACGGGCTCGAACATGGACGGGAACAGCCGCTCCGGGTTCAGGTTCGCCGAGGCTGCGACGCCGAGACTGCCCACGGTTGCCGCCGCGAGATCGGACAGGATGTCGCCGAAGAGGTTCGAGGCCACAACGACATCGAATTCGTGCGGGCGCTGCACCATCTCTGCTGCGAGTGCATCGATGAGGACCTTGCGCAGGGTCGTGCGCGGGTAGGCCGATGCCACCTCGGCTACGACCTCATCCCAGAAGGGCATGGTGTGGATGATTCCGTTGGACTTCGTCGCCGACGTGACGTGACCGCGGCGACCCGTCGCCTGGTTGAAGGCGTACCGAGCCACCCGCTCGATGCCGATCCGGGTGAAGATGTTCTCCTGCAGGGCGAACTCGCGGTCCGTGCCTCGGCCATAGCGTCCACCGATCTCCGAGTATTCGCCCTCGGTGTTCTCGCGGACGATGACCATGTCGACCATGGCGCCCTCAGGAAGCCGGACTCGCGGCTCGACGCCCGGGAACTGGCGAACTGGCCGCAGGTTCACGTATTGGTCGAACGCCCGCCTGATGGGAATGAGCAGTCCCCAGAGGGACTCGTGGTCGGGGACGTCGATGCGGCCGACCGCACCGAGGAAGACCGCGTCGTGCTGGCGCAGGCGATCGATGCCATCGGCGGGCATCATGGCGCCTGTCCTCACAAGGTGGTCGCAGCCCCAGTCGAGCCAGGTCCAGTCGATGCGGATCCCCGCCATGGCCGCTGCACGTTCGACGACCTGCGTTGCGGCCGGGAGAACCTCGTTTCCGATGCCGTCGCCGGGGATCGTTGCGATCGCGAGTGTGCGGTCAGCCACTGTTGAGCGCTCCGTCGCCGATGTCCTGATGGCCGCCGTTCGCGTCCATCGCCTCCTCCGCGTGGAGATCGAGCGCATTAATCATCGGGAAGTCGTTAAAGGAGAACAGGCAGGCGTCGCCTGCCGGATCGTCGTTGGCGTGCTCGTGCCAGGCCCACGAGGGCACGCAGAAGATGTCGTGTTCCTTCCAGTCGAATCGCCGGCCGCCGATGATCGAGTGGCCGCGGCCCTTCGCGACGTGGTAGATCACCGACCCGGTGTGCCGATGCGCGAGGGTTGCCTGCGATGGCTGGAGCAACTGCATGTGGGCGCCCATGGTCGGCATGACCGATCCGCCCGTGTGCGGGTTCACGTACTCCATGATGACGCCGTCGTACGGGGTGCCGTCGCTCACCCGCGCAAGGCTGATGAGGGCCTCGTAGGTGCGCTCCCAGGGATAGGCGAGCAGGGGGGAGTAGCGCTTGGCCCAGGATCGGCCGTCAGGCTTGAGGATCCCGCTGCCATGCTCGAGGAGCGAGGTGTTGACGACCTTGCCCGGGATCTGGTGGAGGTCCGGGTGGACCTCGTAGAAGTTCGAGTCGAGGGCGTTGACGAGCGGGATGTCCAAGCCGTCCTGCCAGATGACCTGGGTGGTGTCCGACTCGTTGCCGTGCTCATGCCAGGTGCCCTTCGGCGTGATCGCGAAGTCATTAGGGCCCACCTTGAGGCGGTCGCCGTTCACGATGGTCCACGCGCCCTCGCCCTCGATCACGAAGCGCAGGGCCGCAGCCGCATGGCGGTGCGCGGTCATCGACTCGCCCGGGTTCATGATCTGCAGGCCGGTGTAGAGCAGTCCGACGGCGGCGGAGACATCGCGTCGCTCGTCGTTGACGAGGTAGACGACCCGACGTCCCGCGTCGTCTCCGGTGACGAGGGTCGCCGACTCGATGACGAGGGGACGGAGGTCCTCATAGCGCCAGTGCATCGGGATGGAGCGGGGCTGCGGGAACCAGGGCTCGATCTCATTCGCGACGGTCCACAGCGCGCCGGAGCCGTGCTTCGCGAGTCGCGCGTAGTACTCCTCGAGTTCCGGGGTTGCCTGCACCTTGGCTCGGCCAATAACGTCCTCGATCATGTGATGTCCTCCATCATCGCCCTCGGCTGGAACCGACCACGGCCTCTTCAGGATTGCCGCGTCGACGCTACCGTGATCTTTGATCAAATGCTAGTGTTCTCCGCGACTCAGGTCGACCGCGATCCCGAGGAGTTGAGGTGAGGTGACGTGACCGATTACGCGAGGTTCACCGCTGCTGCCGTGCAGGCTGCCCCCGTCTACCTCGATACCCCGGCGACCATCGAGAAGGCATGCGCCCTTATCGCCGAGGCCGCCGCGAACGGCGCACGTCTCATCGTCTTCCCCGAGGTCTTCGTCCCCGGTTACCCCTACTGGAACTGGACGATGACACCGGGCAAGGGCAGCCCGTGGTTCGAGCGCCTGTTCCGGGCCGCCATCGACATCCCTGGCCCTGAGGTCGATGTGCTTCGCGCTGCCGCGCAGGCCGCCGGCGCGCAGGTCGTCATCGGCGTGAACGAGCGCGACCCGTTCTCGATGGGGACTCTCTACAACTCGCTTGTCTTCATCGGCGGTGGCGGCGAACTCCTCGGGGTGCACCGCAAGCTCGTGCCCACCTGGGCGGAGAAGCTCACCTGGGCCGGTGGCGACGGAAGCTCGCTGCGGGTGTACGACACGCCGACGGGACGGATCGGCGGCCTGGCATGCGGGGAGAACACGAACACGCTCGCGCGATTCGCGCTCCTCGCCCAGGGCGAGAACGTCCACTGCGCGAACTACATCGCGCTGCCGACCGCGCCGCCCGACTACGACATGGTCGAGGCGATCAAGGTGCGCGGTGCGGCGCACTCCTTCGAGGGCAAGGTCTTCACGGTCGTCGCCTGTTCGTCGATCACCCCGGACATGGTCGATCTCATCGCGCACGATGACGAGTCCAGGGCCATGCTCGAGCGCCGAAACTCGGCATTCAGCGGGGTCTTCGGCCCGGATGGCAGGCTCGTGAGCGAACCGCTCATCGATGTCGAAGGGATCGTCTACGCCGACATCGACCTCAATAAGTGCATCCAGCCCAAGCAGATGCACGACATCATCGGCCACTACAACCGGTTCGATGTCTTCCAGCTGCACGTGAACCGCACCCCTCAGTCGCGGGTGGTCTTCACCGAGAGCAGCGAGCGATCGGCGAGCACCCTGCAGGGTGCGCCTACACCACCTGAGCCCTAGTCGTCCACGCCACCGTTGCCTATTTCCAGCTCGTCCCAAGCCCGACCCGATCCCCGAGGAGCGACATGCGTTTCGTCACCTTCAGCACGACCGCCGATGGCCCGTCACTCCTGGGTCTTGTCACCGGCGAGGAGGTCATCGATCTGCGCCGTGGGCTCGAGGGGGTCGTCGATGTCCCGGTCCGCCTCATCGACTACGTGTCTGCCGGGCCCGAATTGCATGCGCGGGTGATCGCCGCCGTGGCCGAAGTAGGGGAGTGGCCCGATGACGTCACCTACCCGTTGGTCGAGGTCACCCTGCGCGCGCCGCTCCGCCCGGGAAAGGTGGTCGGCGTCGGACTGAACTACGTCGAGCATGTCGAGGAGTCGAGCCGGACCCTCGACACCGCCAAGGAGCTCCCGACCCGTCCGGTGCTCTTCAGCAAGCCCGGCACCGCGGTCGTCGGGCCGGGGGAGCCGATCCAGCACAACGCGGCAATGACCCAGCAGCTGGACTGGGAGTGCGAGCTGGCCGTCGTCATCGGGCGCGCGGCACGTAATGTGCCGGAGGCGGAGGCCCTCGACTACGTGTTCGGCTACAGCATCGTGAACGACATCAGCGCCCGTGATCAGCGGCGCTCGGGGCAGTGGTTCTTCTCCAAGGGCCAGGACAGCTACGCGCCCTTCGGCCCGATGATCGTCACGACCGACGAGATCACCGACCCCCACACGCTGCGGCTGACCCTGACGGTCAACGGCGACCAGCGGCAGGACGGCAACTCGCGCAACATGCTCTTCAAGATCCCGACCCTCATCGCTGACATCACGTCCGGCGTCACGCTCGAGCCTGGTGACGTGATCGCGACGGGATCGCCGCAGGGTGTAGGAGCGGCCATGGACCCGCCGACCTTCCTGCAGCCGGGCGATGTGGTCGCCTGCACGATCGAGAGGATCGGCACGCTGTCGAACCCGGTGGTGGCCGTCTAGCGAGACGAACGCCGATCGTCTCGCGCCGCTCGCTATGAGCCGCGTGCTATCCAGGAGTCGATGTTGTCGGCGGCCTCGGCGAGTGTTGTCGAATCACCGTGACCGGTGTGGACGACGGTTTCGCGCGGCAGGACGAGAAGTCGATCCCTGATCGAATCCGTGAGGGTCGCAAAGTCGCTGAAGGACCTACCCGTGGCACCCGGCCCACCGGCGAACAGGGTGTCTCCGCTGAACAGCGCGCCCAGTTCCGGTGAGTAGAAGCAGCAGGCCCCCGGGGCATGGCCGGGCGTATGTAGCACTCGAATCTCCGTGCCGGCAACGGTGATGACCTGACCGTCCGCGAGAGTTCCCGTCGGACGCAGGTCGGGGTGGGTGAGAAGCCAGATGGGCGTATCGGCCGGGTGAAGCAGGATCGGCGCTCCGGTCGCTTCAGCGAGCTCGGGGGCAAAACGCACGTGATCGTCATGTGCGTGGGTGCAGGCGATGGCGATGACTTGGCGGCCGCCTATGACCGACAGGATTGCTTCGACGTCATGCGGCGCATCGATGACGATGCATTCGACATCATCGCCGATGACCCACACGTTGTTGTCGACGTCGAATGTCTCGCCGTCCAAGGAGAAGGTGCCCGACGTGACCGCGTGGTCGATGCGGACGGTCATGGGAGAAGGACCACCGAGCGCAGCACGTCTCCGTGGTGCATCTTCGAGAAGGCATCCTCGATCGAGTCGAGGCCGATCTCCTCGGTGACGAATCGGTCGAGGGGGAGTCGGCCCTGAAGGTAGAGGTCGATGAGCATGGGGAAGTCTCGGCTGGGCAGGCAGTCCCCGTACCAGCTGGACTTGAGCGAACCGCCGCGGCCGAACACGTCGAGCAGCGGTAGGTCGATGCGCTGGTCAGGCATCGGCACTCCGACGAGCACGACAGTCCCGGCGAGGTCGCGTGCGTAGAAGGCCTGGGTCCAGGTCTGCGTCGTGCCGACCGCGTCGATGACGACGTCAGCACCGAATCCGTCAGTGACCTCCCGGATGGCCTCGACCACGTCGCACTCCTTGGCGTTCACGATGTGCGTGGCCCCGAACTCCCTGGCGATCTGCAGCTTTCGATCATCGATGTCGACGGCGACGATGCGCGTTGCGCCGGCAAGGGTTGAACCGGCGATGGCTGCTGCGCCGACCCCGCCGCAGCCGATGACGGCGACTGAGTCGCCACGCGTGACGCCACCGGTATTGATTGCCGCTCCGAGCCCGGCCATGACGCCGCAGCCGAGGAGGCCCGCGACCGCCGGCGCGGCGAGGGGGCTCACCTTGGTGCACTGGCCGGCATGGACGAGGGTCTTCTCCACGAAGGCGCCGATCCCGAGCGCGGGTGAAAGGGCCGTACCGTCCTCCAGGCGCATCTTCTGTGCGGCGTTGTGGGTCGCGAAGCACAGGTGCGGCCTGCCACGGAGGCAGGCGCGGCACTGCCCGCACACCGCGCGCCAGTTGAGAACGACGTAGTCGCCGGGCTGAATGTCAAGGACCCCGGCTCCGACCTCCTCGACGATTCCGGCTGCCTCGTGTCCGAGGAGGAACGGGAATTCCTGGCTGATGCCGCCCTCCCGGTAGTGCAGGTCGGTATGGCATACGCCGCAGGCCTGGATCCGAACGACGGCCTCGCCAGGGCCCGGGTTCGGCACGATCACCGTGGCGAGTTCGACGGGCGCGCCGGCGCTCCGAGCGATAACGCCTTGAACTGAATGAACCATGATGCCAACGCCCTTTCTGTCCGCCGCGCACTGAGCAGCGCCATCGGCCTGAGGGATGAGTATCTCAGTGAGTGCGCGCCTGAATCAGTCGATGATGATTCCGCGGCGGAGTCGGATGATTGGGGGGAGTTGTCCAGCACAGACAATCGCGAGCAG
>JBMOKH010000275.1:0-3018 GCA_049315365.1 Candidatus Nanopelagicales bacterium | reverse complement strand
GGTCGAAGCGGCAGGTGGAGCTCGGGCCTGAACACCTGGTCCGTGCCGAGCAGCGCCTCGACGCTCATCGAAGCAGTGAGGTCGGCGACATCGCACAGGTGCTCGAGGTCGGCGATGGCGAGGATGAGCATGCCGAGCATGCCGTCGGTGCCGTTGATGAGGGCCAGGCCCTCCTTCTCCTGCAGTTCGATCGGCTCGATCCCCGCGGCGGCGAGCAGCTCGGGGACCGGCCGGCCGGTGCCATCGGGGCCGGTTGCCTCCCCCTCGCCCATGAGGACGAGCGCGCAGTGGGAGAGCGGCGCGAGGTCGCCGCTGCACCCGAGCGAGCCGAATTCCCGGACGACCGGGGTGATTCCCGCGTTCAGGAGGGCCGCCATGGTCTCGGCGACCACCGGCCGCACACCGGTGCGCCCGCTCGCGAGGGTCTTGAGCCGCAGGAGCATGAGCGCGCGCACAACCTCGCGCTCGACCGGCGCACCCATCCCCGCGGCATGCGAGCGGATGAGCGAGCGCTGCAACTGCGTGCGCATCTCGGCGGGGATGTGGCGGTTTGCGAGGGCGCCGAAGCCGGTCGAGACCCCGTAGACGGGTTCGGCCGCGTGGGCGAGAGCCTCGATCTGGACGCGGGTCGCGGCCATTGCCGAGGCAGCCTCGTCGGAGAGCGACACCTGGCGTCCGACTCGTGCCACGGCGATGACATCGTCGAGGGTCATCCCGCTCGTGCCGATCGTGACCGGGCTGGCGTTCGCCGAACTGCTCATGCTGCGACCTTAGGGGTGAGGGGTGCCTGCCAGACGCGATGGATGAGATCGACGCCGGGCCGGTAGGCGAGGTGGATGTGGCTCGGGGCATTCAGGCTCACGATGTCGGCACGGCTGCCGACTGAGAGGCGTCCGATATCGCTGCGGCGCAGCGCTTTCGCGCCCCCGAGGGTCGCCGACCAGACGGCTTCGTCCGGAGTCATGCGCATGTCCCGAACCGCGAGCGCGATCATGAGCGACATGCTCGTGGTGTAGCTCGAGCCCGGATTGCAGTCGGTTGCGAGCGCGATGGTGGCGCCGGCATCGAGGAGCCTGCGGGCATCGGGGTAGGGGGAGCGGGTGGAGAACTCCGCGCCCGGCAGCAGGGTGGCGACGGTATTGCTCGCGGCGAGGGCCTCGATGTCGAGGTCGTCGAGATAGGTGCAGTGATCCGCCGAGGCGGCATCGAGTTCGACGGCTAGTTGCACCCCGCCGCCGTGCTGCAGCTGATTGGCGTGCAGGCGCGGGGCGAGACCGGCCACGACGCCTGCGAGGAGCACGGCGCGGGCCTGATCGACGTCGAAGGCACCGCGATCGCAGAAGACGTCGATCCACTTCGAATGCGGGGCGCAGGAGTCGAGCATGGCGCCGGCGACGAGCTCGACGTAGTCGTCGGGCCTGCCCTCGAACTCGGCCGGCACGACGTGCGCGCCGAGGTAGGTCGTCTCATCGGTCACCGAACTCGCGATGCCCAGTGCCCGAGCCTCGTCGGTCGTGGTCAGGCCGTAGCCGGACTTCGTCTCGAAGGTCGTGACGCCACTGCGCCGCAACTCGGCTGCTAGCCGCCCGAGGTTCGCGGCGAGCTGCTCGTCGGTCGCCGCGCGGGTGGCGGCAACGGTTCGGCGAATGCCGCCGGCTTCATAGGGCTGGCCGCTCATGCGCGCGGCGAACTCGTCGGCCCGGTCGCCCGCGAACAGCAGATGGGCGTGCGAGTCGACGAAGCCCGGGATCACGGTGCGGCCCTCGAGGTCGATGACGTCAGTGGTGGGCGTCACGTCTGGGCTTCGTCCAACCCACGAGACCCGACCGTCCTCGATGACGAGAGCGGCATCCGTGATCAGGCCGAGCGGACCTTCGCCGAGCTCCGGGTCGTTCGTGACGAGGGAGCCGATGTTCAGCAGAGCGGTCGTCTCACTCACCTTCGGTCTCCGGCACTTCACTCACCTTCGGTGTCGAGCATCGGCACGTGCACGTGCTTCTCTCGCGCGACGTCGACGGCGATGTCGTATCCGGCATCGACGTGCCGGATGACGCCCATGCCGGGGTCGTTCGTGAGGACGCGCGCGAGCTTCTGCGCGGCGAGCGGGGTGCCGTCGGCGACGCTCACCTGGCCGGCGTGGATGGACCGGCCGATGCCGACGCCGCCGCCGTGGTGGATCGAGACCCAGGAGGCACCCGAGGCGATGTTCACCATCGCGTTGAGGAGCGGCCAGTCGGCGATCGCGTCGGAGCCGTCGAGCATCGCCTCGGACTCGCGGTACGGAGAGGCGACCGAACCGCAGTCGAGGTGGTCGCGGCCGATGACGATGGGCGCGCTGACCTCGCCCTTGGCGACGAGCTCGTTGAAGGCCAAGCCCGCCTTGTCGCGCTCGCCGTAGCCGAGCCAGCAGATGCGAGCGGGCAGGCCCTGGAACGCGACGCGCTCCTGCGCCATCGTGATCCAGCGGCGCAGGTGCTCGTTCTCAGGGAAGAGCTCGAGGACGGCCCGGTCGGTGCGGTGGATGTCCTTCGGGTCGCCGGAGAGCGCGACCCAGCGGAACGGTCCCTTGCCCTCGCAGAAGAGCGGACGGATGTAGGCGGGGATGAACCCGGGGAAGGCGAAGGCGCGGCCGTAGCCGCCCTTGCGCGCCTCATCGCGGATCGAGTTGCCGTAGTCGAAGACCTCGGCGCCGGCGTCCATGAATCCGACCATCGCCTCGACGTGCTTGGCCATCGACTCCTGCGCGCGATCGGTGAACTCCTCGGGCTTGCGGTCCGCGTACTCGCGGGCCTCGGCGACCTCGAAGCCCTCGGGCACGTAGTAGAGGGGATCGTGGGCCGAGGTCTGGTCGGTGACGATGTCGGCGGGCAGCCCGCGGCGCAGCAGTTCGGGGATGATCGTGGCTGCGTTGCCGACGACGCCGACCGACAGCGCCCTGCGGTCGCTCTTCGCCTTCAGGACGCGGTCGATCGCATCGTCGAGATTGTCGGCGATCTCGTCGAGGTAGCGGGTCTCGAC
>JBMOKH010000043.1:0-13573 GCA_049315365.1 Candidatus Nanopelagicales bacterium | reverse complement strand
ACGAGGCCAACCCCGATCGCATCGAGCCGGTGAGCGCCTACAACGAGGTGATGTCATTCCTTCGGCAGGGCCTCGTCGACATCTCGATGTCACGTTCCAGCGTGAGCTGGGGAATTCCGCTCCCGTGGGATGAGAAGCAGGTCGTGTACGTCTGGTTCGACGCCCTCCTCAATTACGCGACGGCGGTGGGGTACGGCGCCGATCCCGACTCCCAGGCCGGACGCCAGTTCGCCCGGACCTGGCCGGCCGACGTCCACCTCGTGGGCAAGGACATTCTGCGATTCCATGCCGTCTACTGGCCGGCGATGCTCATGGCCGCGGGCCTTGAGCTGCCGCGCAAGGTGTTCGCGCACGGCTGGCTGCTCGTCGGCGGCGAGAAGATGTCGAAGACGAAGCTGACCGGCATCGCGCCGAGCGAGATCATCGACCACTTCGGCTCCGATGCCTTCCGCTACTACTTCCTGCGGGCCATCGCCTTCGGCCAGGACGGCTCCTTCTCGTGGGAGGACATGTCGGCCCGCTATACCGCCGAGCTCGCCAACGGCCTGGGCAACCTGGCCTCAAGGGCGACCGCCATGGTGAATAAGTATTGCGACGGAAGGCTTCCGGCCGCTGGAGCGCTCACCGGCGCCGAGGAGATGCTGCGCGCGCAGCTCGCGGAGGTCGCCGAGCAGGCCGATACCGCGATCGTCGCGCTCGACTTCTCCACGGGGATCGTCGCGGTCAAGCAGTTCATCGACGCCGTGAACCTGTACGTCACCGAGCAGGCGCCGTGGGTTCTCGCGAAGGACCCGGCGAACGAGGAGCGCCTCCACACGGTCCTCAACACGATCTGCGAGTCCCTCCGCGGCATCGCGGTGCTCTACTACCCGCTCATGCCGAAGGCGATGGAGTCGCTCTGGTCCCAGCTCGGCGCTGACGTAGCCATCGGCGCCATTGCCGATCAGCGCATCGGCACTGTCGGTACCTGGGGGCAGCTACCGGCGGGCTCGGTCGTGACGAAGGGCGAGTCGCTCTTCCCCCGCCTCGACGACGCGGCCTGAGAAAGAGGCCTGACGATGCCCGACCTGTCGATCGTCCAACCGCCGCCGGCACTCGCGCGACCGGTCATCGACACGCACTGCCACATCGATATGCAGGAGCGGGGCCGCGACGGCAGCGAGCCACAGCCCCCCGATGAGCTCATCGCGCTCGCGGCCTCAGTCGGGGTCACGAAGCTGGTCCAGATCGGTTGCGATGTCGCGTCGGCGCGTTGGTCGGTCGAGATGGCAAGGACGCGGCCGGACGTAATCGTCGGCGTTGCCCTGCATCCGAACGAGGCGCCGAGGCTGTTCGAGTCGGGCGGTCAGCCTGAGCTCGATGCCGCCTACGAGGTGATCGCCCACCTAGCTGCCGACCCGGTCGTGCGCGCAGTCGGCGAGACCGGGCTCGATTACTTCAGGACCGAGGGCGAGCTGCGCGAGGTCCAGCAGGCCTCCTTCCGGTGGCACATCGAGCTCGCCAAGTCCCTCGGCAAGACCCTCGTCATCCATGACCGCGATGCGCACGACGATGTCATCGCCGTGCTCACTCGGCAGGGGGCACCGCGGACCGTGGTCTTCCACTGCTTCAGCGGCGATGCTGCGATGGCCCGGGTATGCGCGGAGCAGGGCTGGTACATGTCCTTCGCGGGTGTCGTGACCTTCAAGAACAACGACTCGCTGCGCGAGGCGCTCGCGGTCGTCCCCGATCACCTCGTCCTCGTCGAGACCGACTCCCCGTACCTCACCCCGGTGCCGCACCGGGGCAAGCCCAATGGCTCGTACCTCATGCCGCTCACGGTTCGGTGCATCGCGGAGGTCCGCGGCATCGACGAGGCCGCTGCGGCGACCCTGCTGTGGGACAACGCGCAGCGGGCCTTCGGCGAGTGGTAGCCGAGGACGCGGCCGATGGGTCGTCGCGCGAGTCACGCGAGTCACGCGAGTCACGCGAACCGGCTGAGACTGGCGAGCTGCTGGGGGCTCGCGAGATCCGCGAGCTCGCGGAGCGGCTCGGAGTGCGCCCAACCAAGCGCCTCGGCCAGAACTTCGTCATCGACCCGAACACCGTGCAGCGCATCGTGCGGGCTGCCGCGCTCCCGGAGGGTGCATGCGTGCTCGAGGTCGGCCCCGGTCTCGGGAGCCTCACCCTCGCACTCCTCCAGCAGGCCGGTCATGTGGTCGCGGTCGAGATCGACCCGGTGCTGGCAGCGCAACTGCCCCTCACCGTCGCGGAGCATCAGCCGGCGCGCTCGCACTGCCTGACCGTGATCGAGGCGGATGCCCTGCGCATCCACGAGTTGCCGCGTCCGGTCGATGCCCTCGTCGCGAACCTGCCCTATAACGTCGCTGTTCCGGTGCTCCTCACCCTCCTCGAGCGGCTGCCGTCGCTGCGGTCAGCCCTCGTCATGGTGCAAAAGGAGGTGGCCGAGCGGCTCGCTGCCGCGCCCGGCTCGAAGGTCTACGGGGTGCCGAGCGTGAAGGCGCGCTGGTACGGCGAGGTTGCCTATGCGGGCAATGTCTCCCCCCGGGTGTTCTGGCCAGAGCCGAATGTCGACTCGGGCCTGGTCCGCATCGAGCGGACGCAGCGGCCGGCAGGTCGATCCGGCCGCGAGCAGGTGTTCTCGGTCATCGATGCGGCGTTCGCCCAGCGTCGCAAGTCGCTTCGGGGCGCGCTCGCAGGTCTCGCCGGCTCGGCAACGACGTCCGAACGTGCCCTTCGCGAGGCGGGCATCGACCCGCGTACCCGAGGCGAGGAGCTCTCGATCGATGAATTCGTGCGCCTGAGCGATGCGCTCTTCCACGGAACTGGGGAGGAACTGCGGCCCGAAAGCCAATAGCCTTGGCGCATGGTGTCCGCATCGGTGACCGTTCGGGTCCCGGCGAAGGTGAACCTCCAGCTCGCTGTCGGGCCCGTGCGCCCTGATGGGTTCCACGAGTTGGCGACGGTGTTCCACGCCGTGAGCCTGTTCGACGATGTCGTCGTCCGGCGAGTCGACCGGGGGGCTGGGATCTCGCTCACCATCTCGGGCGAGGGCGCGGCATTCCTCCCCACGGACTCGACGAATCTTGCATGGGCCGCGGCCAGGCTCCTGGCGGATCATGCGGGGGTCGATGCTGACGTCGCGATCCACCTCCACAAGGGCATCCCGGTCGCTGGCGGGATGGCGGGCGGGAGCGCTGACGCAGCCGGGGCCCTGCTTGCGTGCGACCACCTGTGGCAGCTTGCGACCCCGCGCCCGGAGCTCATGGATCTAGCGGCGCAACTCGGATCGGACGTGCCGTTCGCCTTGCACGGTGGCACGGCCATCGGCAGCGGGCGGGGCGAGCAACTCACCTCGGTGCTCGCGCGAGGCACCTTCCAGTGGGTGTTCGCGCTCGCCGAGGGAGGCCTGTCGACGCCGGCTGTCTACGCGGAGTGCGATCGCCTGCGCGGGGGCATGATCGTTCGCGAGCCGTACATCTCCGACAACCTCATGCAGGCCTTGCGCGCCGGTGACGCTGTCCTGCTCGGCAAGGCGCTTCACAACGACCTGCAGCCGGCGGCGCTCTCGCTGCGCCCCGGCCTGCGCAAGGTCCTCGAACTCGGTGATGACTATGGCGCGCTCGGCGGGATCGTCTCGGGCAGCGGGCCGACCTGCGCGTTCATCGCGAGTGATGACGAGCAGTCCCTCGACCTTGCAGTCTCGCTCACCTCTACCGGCGTGTGCCGGACGGTGAAGCGCGCGGTCGGGCCGGTTCCGGGCGCCCGGATCGTCGGCTGACCCCCGATCGGGTCGTCCTCGTCGCCGGCGGGGGAAGCGGGATCGGAGCTGCAGTGGCACGAAGATCGTGGATCCGGGGTCTGTGCCGTTCCACTTCAATGTGACGAGGTGTGCTTGATCACTTGTCGAATTCCGTGGCGAACGGTACGAAGTGATCCCAGTTGCGAACGTCATCACCAACTCGCGTGACCGCGAAGAGGTTCTCGCACCCGGTTTGGACCTCGGCGAAGTCCGCGCGGTTGGAGCGGATGAATCCCGCGACTGACGCGATGCCCGGGAGCCACATGTCGTGCAGAACGATGACTCCGCCCATTGGGCACATCTGCGCGGCCATCGTGAAATCGACAAGCACGTCATCGAATCGGTGGTAGCCGTCAATGAAGGCCAGATCGAAGACGCGACCCTCCTTCAGGAGGCCGGCGAGCGCGATATCGGAGCGCTCATGGATGCACTGAAATGACGAGTCCGAGAGCCACGGGCTCGCGGCCACCAAATCCATGGCAGTCGTGATGCCGATCCCGTTCCAGTCGGTGAACTGGAACGGGTCGATGGCCACGTGTACAACGGCCTCGGTCTGCTGCCTGTTGGCGAGGGCGGCAAGCAGGTAGGCGGTAGAGAAGCCGTAGCCGAGGCCCACCTCAAGCGTGCGGGTTGCTGTAACCCGCGTGGCTAGCAGCGTGAGGGCCGTGCCCTCTTCGGGTGAGATCCTCGTCGTCCCATCGATCTGGTGAAGGATTGCATCAACGCCGGCTTGCGGTTCGCTTGCATGCAATGATGCGAGGCGCTCGCGAAAGTGCGTGCCGATGAGATCACTGGCTTGGCCATCTGGCACGACCGTGGGCACGTCCTAGATGGCCTCGCCGACAAGGGGCTCGCTTGCTTCACCGAGGCCGCCCGACACCTGCGAAAGCTCCTCGTCCGTGAGTGACTCGTCCTGCGGGTCTTGCGGTGCATTGCCCTGCTCAGCCATGGTTTCTCCATCGTCTAGGTGTGCTAGCAATTGGCAGTCGATTATAAGACAGTCCCCTTGAGCTGTCTGCCAGATCCGGTAGCCAGGGCGAGTCATCCTCGCGGTAGTCGACCTCAGTCCTCGGGCCAGGCGAACTGCCACCAGTACGGCTGCCCGTTCGGCTCCCACGCAACGACGACCTCGAGCTCCGAATCAGAAAGCTGCCAGGTCGTTGATCGCGCCTTGTAGCGCACGAGATCGCCCACGGTCACGTCGAAGCCGAGCTCTCGTGCGAACTCGGCGGCGGCAACCGGGTCGCTCGAGCGAAGCCGCTGCCTCGAGGATGACTCGGCGCTGATCCGCCGCAGGAACGCATTGACCTGCGATGCCGTCATTGCCCATTCCTCCGCTGGGAGAACAGCCATGCGGCTACCTCATCGGAGTAGTAGGCGATGTCCCAAACGTCATGACCGAAGCCGACAAGCTCGGTGTAGCGCACGGGTGCATTGACAGCCTGCAACTCCGCAACGACCTCCCGGGCGTCGGCGACATCAAAGACCGGGTCGTCATCGCCGTGGAAGACCCAGAGCGGGATTCGCTCAAGCCGCCGGGCCAGGGCGCGGTGCGGGTGGGCCTCGTCATCCGGGACGACCGGGTCCGGATCGGCCGCTCTGCGCCCACCCGCTCCCATCGGCCGGACGACACCTGCCACGATGAGGCCGGCAGCGAAGAGGCTGGAGTGCCGGTAGAGGGCATGCCAGGCAGCCTTCGCACCAGTGGAGACGCCGGTGACGTAGATCCGCTCGCGATCGACTGCGAACTCCTTCGCGACGCGCTCGAGTACCTCGACTGCATGGTTGACGTCCGAGGACTGCCACACCCGTTGACGCGAACGGCACTGAGGGAACACGACGAGTCCTGGATAGGCGGCCGCATTACGCCGAATGGCACTGCCGAGCTGATACTCGGTCATGAGTAGGCCGTCCTGCCCGCCCTCGCCAGCGCCGTGCAGGAACAGGATGGCAGGCCACAGCCGCGTTGGGTCGTAGCACGATGGGACGTAGACGGAGTATCGGCGGTCATCGCCGTCGATGCCGCGATTGAGGAATCCGGTCTCGACCATGGGCCCATCTGCCATCGCTCCTCCAGCCTAGGTTTCGATGGTGGCGATGTGCGAATGCCCGGGCTGTGCGTGGAGGATGCCATTGATCGCGAGGCCTTTGAAGCTGCAATCGGTTATCCGGGCATCGATGACGAACTGGAGGATCTGCTGCCACTGAGCACCGGTCGTCAGCGAGCACCTGGTGAGCTCGTTCCTCGTGACGGAATCCCGTAGGAGACGCTCGCAGGTCCAGCCTGGGATGCACTCCCAAACCCTGCCGTTGTAGCCCGAAATGGAGTTGACGTATTCCCATGTGCGATCGAGGAGTATCGGGTCAATGAGGTAGTCGGTCGCCTGAACGTCGATCACGTAGAACGTGGTCTGAGGGTAAAAGAATCCCTCGGAGAAGGGTCTGAGGTCGAACTCCTGCGCAGCGAGGGCGTCGTAGGACACGGCGTTGATGAAGTAGAACTGGGCCGGCTCGACGAGGATGTCGAAGGCAGCCTCGTCGATGATGATGTCGTGGGCGCTCTTGCACAGCAGATCTCGCCCGGTCGCCTTGCAGTGGTCGAAGAGCAGGTTGTCCAAGTCGCTCGTTCCGATCGAGTGGCCCCGATTCGCGGGCGAGTCGAGCAGGACGACATCGGGGAAGCGTGAACGCCACAGTGAAGCGTGATCCGACCTCAGGGACTCCACCTCGCCGCTGAAGTTGGCGGCGACGACGATGTCCGTGAACTCACGAAGCATCGACTCATTCCGGTCGATGGCCTGATCGATCTCGTGCAGGTCTGCTGCTGAGCCGACATGGCCGGTGGAGCCGTAGGTGCAGGCTCGAAGCACGTCCCCGAAGCGCATGCGCCCACCAGCGGCAGGGACCATGACGGCTAGCGCCCGATAACCGCGGGCGTCGCGGGATCGCCCGCGGCAGCCACGAATTGCTGGCCGTCCAAGGTGGCATCGATGCCGAAGCGGCGTCGGTCACCGATCCAGTTCCTCGTTTCGCGCTCCCCGATCCCCCGGCCGGGGAAGCACATGGACTTGTCTCCGACGTGCAAGAACACGCTCGGCACGCTCACCGCATACTGACTCCTTTCCTTGCCATGCAATTCGACGAGCAGGGAAAGACGGATATCGCTGCAGTTTCGGCCAGCGTCGCCGTACGTGAGCTTGTGAACGCGAATCCCGATGGCTTCCTCGACCTCCGGAGCGAACCAGTCAACCCGTGCGGCCATGCGTACGATGTCGCCATGGATGAGGAGGGCCTGGTTACCCCACCAGCCCCGGCCATCACAGCCCATGGCCCCGAACCGGTAGACGCCCGCCCGGGAGAACTCCGGTACCTCGCGCATGTCGCAGAAGCTGATGATCCCGACGCCGTCAGGAAAGGTCGTTGCGGCGATCCGCGCGGGCGCCTCCTCGTCCATCACGAGGTCGTCTTCAAGGAACAGCACATGACCACCGGATTCGCCGGCTCGTGTGATGGCCTGGCGGGTCGACTCGGCGGCGCCTCGGCTGTCACGGTCCTCGAAGACAATTGCGGGACAAAATCCCGGCTGGCCCGCAAGGGCCCGGACGATCGGCGTCGCGCAATCGCGCTCGCGTCCCGGCACGGTCAGGATCACCGGCTGGATCCAAGCGCGGGCGGCCGCATGGTCGAGCACGCGGGCAAGAGTAGCCCAGCCGCGGTGACGCTCGCCGAGCCCCGGCGCTGTTCGTGACGACGAAGTCCCTTGCCTTTTACATCCCCGACGGCAAGATCACGGCGCCGGCGAAGCCATACGGACGGCACGTGGCCAACGCCGGCACTTACCGCGCCCTGGCGCGGTCCGGACGCTGGCAACACCTGCATGTCCTGAGCAACGAACCAATAATGGGGCCCGAGCTCGCGCACGAGCTCGGCGTGGGCGATGCTGGGGTAGGGGTCTCAACCGGTCCTCTGATGTCGACTGCGGGAGCCGCAGCCTCGGGAATCCTGCTTTCGGGGCAGGCCTACCTAAGCCAGCCGGCGTGGATTCGGCGCAACGGTGGGCGCGATGGCGAATACAGCATTGTGGGCACGATTTTCGCCTTCTCTTCCCCCAGCCACCGCGAGCTCATGATGAACTCCTTGCTAGCGCCCATGCACGAGTGGGATGCCATGATCTGCTCCTCCCCATCGCTCCATCGCACCGTGCTGGACACGATCGACGCATGGGAGTCGTACCTTCGCCAGCGTCTGGGCAGCGACGTACGCCTGCCCCGTCCGCAGTTGCCGATCATCCCCTTCGGCTGCGACGTCGACCGCATCGCGAAACAGGCCGCTGACGGTGCGGTCCGTTCCCGATTGAGGGCACGGCTGAACATCGAACCGGACGAGGTCATGGTCTTCACCCTCGGTCGACTGTCGTACGTCGACAAGGCATTTCCGCAGGCCATGCTCAAGGCCGTCCAGAGCGCGCGCCAATCATCTGCGGTCGGCATGCACCTGGTCATGGCAGGCTGGTTCGCGCAGGGCGAGGAGGATCGTGCTCGGTATCAGGAGGCAGTCGAGCGATACTGCCCCGACGTGCCCGTTTACTTCATCGATGGCAGCGATCAGGCTGCCATTGGCGACTGCTGGGCGGCCGCGGATGCCTTCATGCTCCTTTCCGACAGCATCATTGAGACGTTCGGCCAGGCCCTCGTGGAAGCCATGGCGGCGGGGCTTCCGCTCGTGGTGAGCGACTGGGACGGCTATCGATCCATCGTGCGCGATGGAGTGGAGGGCTTCCTCGTTCCGACTCTGGGCGCATCTCCCGGCCCCGTCGGTGAGGCCCTGGCGATGCTGGAGTACACGGGAGCCACTGGCTACGCCAACTACTCCGGAGCGGTGTCCGCGTACACGGCGGTGGACGTTGCAGCAGCGGGGAGGTCGCTCGCTCGCCTCGCCGCTTCGCCGTCGCTTCGCCGGTCCATGGGGGAGGCCGGTCAAGCGCGAGCGCGCGACCAGTTCGACTGGCCGGTGGTAGTCGAGCAGTATGCGCAGCTCTTCGATGAGCTCACCGCGCGTCGCAACGCGACGCCTGCCCCGCGGATAGATGCATCGCTCAACCCCCTGCGGGATGACCCCTTCAGCACCTTCAGGGCGCTTCCGACCACGGTCATGTCCAGTCAGCTGCGGATCAGGCGCGGGACGTTGGACGCGCCCGACAAGGATGTTTGGTTGGACACCGCTTTTCCGGGACCTCGCGGCACCGACGATGACGTTCGAGCGATACTCGAACGACTCGATTCAGTCCACGAGCTAACGGTTCACGACGTGGTCGACGGGTTTCCGTCCAATCGACGCGCCTTCGTTCGCATGACGATCTCCTGGCTCGCTAAGGCCGGCGCGATCGACTGGAAGCCCCTCACGAGTGATGAGGGTGACGGCAAGTAGGCCCGCAGCCCATGGAGGGGTGGACGGTTCGGCCATCCTCACCCGCGACCGGGTCTCAATGATCAGTCGTCGAACTCGGTGACGAGTGTTCGAAGCGCGGTGGCGAGCGAAGCCTGCTCGTGCGCCGGGAGTGCGGCGAGGATCGCGCGCTCGCGCTCAAGGAGGTCGGTGAGGGCGCTGTCGACCTCCCGCTTGCCGTCGTCCGTGAGGACGACGCTCACCCCGCGCCGGTCGAGTGGATCCCGCTCCCGGCGGACGAGCCCGCGGGTCTCCAACCGGTCGACCCGGTTGGTCATCGTGCCGCTTGTCACGAGGGTCTGGCTGCCGATCTGCCCCGGCGAGAGCGCATAGGGCGGGCCCGCGCGGCGCAGGGCGGCGAGGACGTCGAACTCCCATGTCTCCAGCCCAACGGCGTGGAAGGCGGCGCGGCGGGCGAGGTCAAGGTGGCGGGCGAGCCGGCTCACTCGGCTGAGGACTTCGAGCGGCGTGACATCGAGGTCAGGTCGCTCTCGTCGCCAGGCGGCGACGAGCTGGTCGACTTCATCGCTCACGGTGGGATCGTACGTCAAGAGTCTTGACGACGAGAATCTTGACGGAGCAGAGTCCCCGTAGACGGAGGAGTGTTCGGGCCCTGTCAGGGATGGGTGAGAGTTCCGCTGGGCCGATGCTGATCCCTCCTGTCGTCGGCTAGGGTCTCTGCATGCACGCCAACGCGAGTCGATTCACGGGCCCAGCCCGGGTCGGTCGCGGATTGCTCCTCGGCACTGCAGTCGTGCTCCTCACCGTCACCGGCCACACGGCGGGCGGGAATTGGAGTGGCGAGGACATGGTCTCGCTGCTGCTCCTGTGGCCGCTCGCGGTGGCGCTGAGCTTCGTCGCCGCGGACCGCCGGCGTTCGGCCGCGTGGCTGTTCGCGTTTGCGGTCGGCATGCAGGCGCTCTTTCACGTGCTCTTGTCCATTGCCTCCGGCCACGGACCCCACGTCGAGCCGTTCCTGCCCTCGACGACGATGACTATTGGCCACCTTGGCGCAGCAGCCGCGACGGCCCTGGTGCTCGCGCAGGGTGATCGACTGCTGCACGTCTGGCTGGCGCTTTGGGGCATGCTCGCATGCGGTGTCGTCACCGTCGCGCACCTGCCTGTGATGCGGGCGCCCGGGCGTCTCGCATACGTCGGCCCGTCACTCCACGATTGGGTGAACTGCACCGCAATCAGCCGTCGTGGGCCCCCGCCTCTCTTCTCCTAGCTCCCCATCACCCAATACGCCTCGGCAGTGCCGACGCGTCAACATGCGCGAGCCATCGGCCGCGCTGAGCATTCCCCTTTCATCACATCATCGTTCGCTCCATCATTCGAAAGGCTTTTCCATGCATGCATTCCTTACGTCGCGCCGATCCCTCGCAGGGGCCGCGACCGGACTCATCCTCACCGGGGCCATCGCAGTCACGGCCGCGCCGAGCGCCAGCGCCCACATGGGCATTGCTCTGAACGGCGCCACCCCGACCGCCGGCAGCGGCAGCACGATCTTCCTGCGCCCCGGGCACGGATGCGACGGCGACGCGACGAACTCGATGACCGTCACCATCCCCGATGGCGTGACAGGCGCCAAGGCCCAGCAGAAGGCCGGATGGAAGGTAACGTCGGACGGGAAGACCATCACATGGTCCGGTGGTTCCCTGCCGGATGACGAGTTCGACGACTTCGGCATCAAGCTCACGTGGCCGAAGCTGGCCGATGGCGTGACCTCGCAGAAGTTCTACTTCAAGGCAGTCCAGACGTGCGATCCCGAGATCGAGGTCGCCCGCAGCGGCAAGTCAGCGACGGTGACCGGCAAGCTTCCGGCGTACGCGGGCGAGAAGGTCGCGCTCTTCGTCGATGGGATCCCATTGACGGTGCGCGACGTGACGGTCGGTGCCGATGGCACCTTCACGGTGAAGACGACCTCGGCGAAGGTGCCGGAGGGCAGCGATGTCACGGCTGAGCTGAACGGCAAGGCCGTCGGCAACTCGACCGCGGGCACCGATGCCTGGGTGGAGATTCCTGCGGCAGGGTCAACGGCCTCCCTCGCGAGTCCTGCGCCCTCGGTGACCGTCGTCGCAGCGGTTGCGAAGTAGCGAATGCGGCTGGCCCTCGTGGCTGCGGTGTTGGGTTCACTGGCTCTGCTCGTGAACCCAACTCCTGCATTCGCCCACGCAGACGTGCACGGCAGTTCACCGCGCAACGGCACTCAGGTGTCCCTTGCTCCCAAGAAGGTCGTCATCACCTTCACCGAGGACGTCACGCTGGACTCCGTGGCACCTCGCCTCGTCGACGGAGCCGGGCGCACCGTGCCCTCGACCGCGGCCATGGCTGGTGCCGTCCTCTCGATCACCCCGGTGAAGCCGCTGGGCCGCGGCATCACGTCGGCCACCTGGCACGTGATCTCAGATGATGGCCACGCCATATCAGGGGCGCTCGCGTTCACGGTAGGAAAGCCGGCCCCGAGGGGCCAGCGGACGAGCATCGTCACGATGCCGCGCATCGCCACGACCCTCAATGGCGATCGTCCCGGACCCCTCACGCTGACAATGGCGAGTACGGCGAAATCAGGCGAGGTGACGTGGACGAGTGATGCCATGCCAGAGCCGATCATCTGGACGATCACCGGCAACGGCACGACGGCGAAGGCATCCGGAGTCCTGCCCCTCGCCGGGACATGGCGGATGAGCGCGATGCTCGTCACGTCAAGCTCGCAGATGGTCATGCCGTCAGGCTCGGTGGTTATCAGTGCCGCAGGGGTGTCATGAAACGCGGCACCCTGCGAGCCTCGACGATGGTCGGGGTGATCACCGTGATGCTTGCCGGAGCGGTGGCGCTGGGCGTTGCCCCTGCGGGTGCCCACTCGCAGTTGCTGTCGACGAGTCCAGCCGACGGCGCCGTGCTGGCCGAGCCCCCGTCGAGTGTCGTCCTGACCTTCAATGAGGCGCTCATCCCTGACGTCGACAGCATTTCGATCAACGATGCCATGGGGAACGTCGTTGCCAGCCGATCGGTAGAGCCGGTGGGCGCCACGCTGAGCGTGCCGTGGCCCGACGGGCTGCCTGCCGGCGCTTACCAGGTCGCGTACCGGGTGGTGTCGGGCGATGGCCATCCGGTGATCGGGGCGATCATGTTCACGATCACCGGCGCGGGCGGCCCAGCCTCAGGGGTGGCGTCGCAGCCTGAATCGAGTGCTGGGCCGGTGGCCACCGCAGAGCCGGTGGTCGCGTCCGACGCTGCCGAGGGCAGCGCCGTGATGCCAGTGGTCATTGCGGCACTTGTCGTCATCCTGCTCGGCGGTGCAGCGGTGTTTGTGCGCCGCCGCGGTGGCTGGCGGGGGTGAGATCGCGCGCTACTTGCCGGCGGTGATGAGCCGGGGCTTGGACTCCATGCCGGCGAGGCCGTTCCAGGCGAGGTTGACGAGGTGCGCGACGACCTCCTCCTTTTTCGGCTTGCGAACGTCGAGCCACCATTGGCCGGTGAGGGCCACCATGCCCACGAGCATCTGCGAGTACATCCCCGCGAGCTTCTTGTCGAGCTTGTGCGAGGCGAACTCGTCGGCGAGGAGGTGCTCGACCTGGGCGGCGACATCGACGATGAGGCTCGCGAAGGTACCGGTGGTCTGCGACACGGGGGAGTCGCGGACGAGGATCCGGAAGCCGTCGGGGTAGCGGTCGATGTAGTCGAACAGGGCCAAGCCGGCCTGCTCGAGGAGTGCTCGTGGGCTGCCGCCGGTGAGGGCATCGCCGATCGAGGCGAGGAGATGGTTCATCTCACGATCGACGACGACGGCGTAGAGGCCCTCCTTGCCCCCGAAGTGCTCGTAGACGACGGGCTTGGAGACGCCCGCCTTCGCGGCGATCTCCTCGACCGTCACGACCTCGAATCCCTTCTCGGCGAAGAGCTTGCGGCCGACGTCGAGGAGTTGCTCGCGCCGTTCCTGGCCGCTCATGCGTATCCGACTGCTTGACGCGGGCCGGCGAGCATCGCGTCGTTGGAGGCTTGAGATCTCGGTGATGTCGGCCAGCGGTTCGTCGTCGAACTCCGAGGGATCCTGCTCGGTCATGCGACCGGGGCTGGAACGGGTACCGCCTTGGCCGCCGCGACCGCCGCTGCGTAGCCGCGAATACGGTGGGCCATGGCCGGGTCCTTGAGCTTGGTGGCTAGGCGCAGGGGCTTGGGCCACCGGACGTCGGTGATGAGCCCGATCTTCTCGAGGCGCCTGATGAGGAAGGCGCTGATGTCGATCTGGCCCTTGAGGACCCCGTGTCGCGCCGCGGTCGGGTCGACGTGGTGGAGGTTGTGCCAGGACTCGCCGAACGAGGG
>JBMOKH010000042.1:0-13615 GCA_049315365.1 Candidatus Nanopelagicales bacterium | reverse complement strand
AGAAGGTGACACGTGCACATGGCCAGCGTTCCAGCAGTATCCGACCTGATCGCCCGATCCAACCGGCTCGGCTCAGACGCGCGCAACACGAACTTCGCCGGCGGAAACACCTCGGCGAAGGGCGAGGTCGTCGACCCGGTGACCCAGACGCCGGTAGATGTCATCTGGGTCAAGGGGTCGGGCGGGGATCTCGGGACGTTGACGGAGGCGGGCCTCGCGGTGCTCCGGCTCGACCGGGTGAGGGCCCTCGTCGACGTGTTCCCCGGTGTCGAACGCGAGGACGAGATGGTCGACGCCTTCAGTTACTGCCTGCACGGCACCGGCGGCGCGGCCCCGTCCATCGACACGGCGATGCACGCCCTCGTCGATGCACCGCACGTCGACCACCTCCATCCCGACTCCGGGATCGCATTGGCGACATCGGCCGACGGCGAGGCCCTGACTCGGGAGTGCTTCGGCGATCGCGTGGCATGGGTGCCGTGGCGGCGCCCCGGCTTCGCCCTCGGCCTCGACATGGCCGCGCTCAAGGACTCCAATCCGCAGGCGATCGGCTGTATCCTCGGCGGCCACGGCATCACCGCATGGGGCGCCACCTCGCAGGAGTGCGAGGCGAACTCCCTGGAGATCATCCGCACGGCCGAGTCGTTCATCGCGAGCCGCGGCCGCCCCGACCCCTTCGGCGCTGTGCTCACGGGATACGAGGCACTGCCCGTCGATGAGCGCCGGGCGCGTGCTGCGGCGCTCGCCCCGGCCATCCGCGGGATCGCCTCGGCCGACCGGCCGATGGTCGGCCACTTCACCGACAGCGATGGCGTTCTCGATTTCCTGTCGAGGGAGCGGCACCCGGCGCTGGCGGCCCTCGGCACGTCGTGCCCCGACCACTTCCTGCGCACGAAGGTGCGCCCGATGGTGCTCGACCTGCCCCCGACGACGCAGATCGACGAGGCCGTCGCACGGCTCCGCGAGCTCCATAAGCAGTACCGGATCGACTATGCCGCCTACTACGAGCGCCACGCCACCGCAGGTAGCCCGGCCATGCGGGGCGCCGACCCGGCGATCGTCCTCGTCCCTGGCATCGGGATGTTCTCCTTCGGGGCCAACAAGCAGACCGCGCGGGTTGCTGGGGAGTTCTACGTCAACGCGATCAACGTCATGCGCGGCGCTGAGGCGATCTCCGCCTACCAGCCGATCGACGAGATCGAGAAGTTCCGAATCGAGTACTGGGACCTCGAGGAAGCGAAGCTCCGCCGACTGCCGAAGCCGAAACGGCTGGCCTCCCGCGTGGCACTCGTCACTGGCGGTGGCAGCGGCATCGGGAGGGCGACCGTCGAGGCACTCGTGCGCGACGGCGCAGCCGTCGTGATCGCAGACCGAAATCCCATTGCGGCGCAAGAGCTTGCGCTCGCCATGGGCGGCCCCGATTTCGCCATCGCGGTCGAAGCAGATGTGACGAGCGAGGAGGCCATCAAGGCCATGATCGCCGAGGCCTGCCTCGCCTTCGGTGGCGTGGACCTCATCGTGAACAACGCCGGGCTCTCGCTGAGCAGGGACCTGCTGTCGACCACTGTCGACGACTGGGACCTCCAGCACGACGTCATGGCACGCGGGTCCTTCCTCGTGAGCCGCGAGTCGGCGCGGGTGATGATCGCCCAGCGCATGGGCGGCGACATCATCTACATCGCGAGCAAGAACGCGGTCTTCGCCGGCCCGTCGAACATCGCCTACAGTTCGGCCAAGGCCGACCAGGCGCACCAGGTGCGACTGCTCGCGGTCGAGCTCGGCGAGCACGGCATCCGGGTGAACGGCATCAACCCCGACGGCGTGGTCCAGGGATCAGGCATCTTCGCCGGTGGCTGGGGCGCCAATCGCGCCGCCGTCTACGGGGTCGATGAGAAGGATCTCGGGGCCTTCTATGCGCAGCGGACCATCCTCAAGCGCGAGGTGCTCCCGGAGCACATCGGCCTCGCAGTAGCGGCGCTCGCCTCGGACGAGTTCTCGCGCACGACGGGCATGATCATCCCGGTCGACTCGGGAGTCGCTGCCGCGTTCGTGCGGTAGCTGTCATGTCCCGGGTCGCGGCCGTCGATATCGGCGCGGGAAGCGGACGCGTCGTCGTCTGCGATCTCGTGGCGGGGGTTCCGTCGCTCACCGAGGTCTCGCGGTTCCCGAATGGGCCGAGTCTGGTCGATGGTCGCTGGACGTGGGATGTCGAGACGCTCCATCGATCGGTTGCGGACGGGCTGGCTCACGCCGTGGCGCTGGGCGCAGGCTCATGCGGCATCGATACCTGGGCCATCGACTACGGCGTGGTCGACCGTGCGGGCAGCCTCATCGGTCCGGTGATCGCCTATCGCGATGACCGTCACGCCCTCGGGGTCGAGCGGGCTCGATCGGCACTTGCCTGGGATAGGCACTACGCCATCACCGGCATCCAGCACCTACAGTTCAACACCGCTTACCAGCTTGCCGTTGATGACCGACTGCGCGACGACACCTCGCTCCTTCTCGTGCCGGACCTGCTGACGTTCTGGCTGACCGGAGTGCGGGCGTGCGACGTCACGAATGCATCGACCACTGCCCTCGTCGACCCTCGGACACGCGCTTGGTCGCCGGAAATCCTTTCCGCGCTGGCACTTCCGGCAGGCGCCTTCCTGTCGCTGGACGAGCCCGGACTGGTACGTGGCCCATGCCTCGACGACCGGTTGCGCGGACTGCCGCTCATCGGCGTTGCAACCCATGACACCGCGAGTGCCTTCGCCGGAACACCCGTTGACGATCGCGACCGCGCGCTCATCCTGTCAATCGGCACCTGGGCGCTCATCGGCTTCGAGTCGCAGACGGCGGTACCGAGCCCGGAGTCGATGGCTCTGAACGTCACGCACGAGCTCGGGATCGATGGCACCATCCGAGTCCTTCGCAACGTTTCAGGTATGTGGCTTATCGATGAATGCAGGCGGGCTTGGGCCGCTGCCGACGGCGTTGGTCCCTCGATCCAGTCGCTCCTCTTGGCGGCTGCGGAATGCGCGCCATTCGCGGCGGGATTCGACATCGATGACGCATCCTTGGTCGCTCCGGGCCAGTCGCCCGAGATGATCGGACACGTCCTCGTGGGGGAGTGGGACGGGTCGAGGGGAGCGGTGATCCGGACGATTCTGGAATCGCTCGTCGTCAGGCTCGCCCAGCGTGCTGACGAACTTGATGGGCTGAGCACCCAGCCTCGGAGCGTCCTTCATGTTGTCGGGGGAGCCAGTCGCATTGAGATCCTCATGCAGTGGCTTGCTGACGCGACCGGCAAGCGGGTGGTGGCGGGTCCGGTGGAGGCGACAGCGATCGGCAACGCGGTCGTCCAATGGATGTCGAACGGCGCTGTCGCCTCACTTGGTGAGGCCCGGTCGCTCATCGCGGCGATGGCCGAGATCCGGGAGTACCATCCGGCAGGCTCACGGCAGCAATGGCTCGACTTCGCCCATCGCATTGCCCGCTAGGCACCAACGAGGAGGACGCACCATGGTCGATCGACGACTGCCGAGGCCGGGCGAGATCCTGCCGCTCATCGGGCGCCGGGATCGCTCGCTCACGCGACTGCAGGCGCGCCTCGAGCGTTGCGCGAGCATCGGCGATATCCGCGAGCTCGCCCGGCGCCGGGTGCCGAGATCGGTCTTCGACTACACCGATGGTGCCGCCGGGTCTGAGCTCACGCTTCGCCGCTCGGTGGAGGCCTACTCCCGGGTCGAGTTCACGCCGCGGGTGCTGCGCGATGTTTCCTCCGTGGACCTGTCGGTCGAGATGCTCGGCAGACGCTCGGCTCTTCCGTTCGCGCTGGGGCCGACAGGGTTCACGCGCATGATGCACCACGTCGGTGAGCCCGCGGTCGCGAAGGTCGCGGGGGAGGCCGGCATTCCCTACGCGCTCTCGACCCTGGGGACGACATCGGTCGAGTCCCTCGCGCAGGCTGCGCCCGACACGAGGCGGTGGTTCCAGCTCTATGTCTGGCGCGACCGGGTGGCGAGCGAAGCCCTCGTCAAGCGGGTCGAGCTGGCCGGCTACGACACGCTCATTCTCACCGTTGACACGGCCGTCGGCGGGATCCGGCTGCGTGATGTGAGAAATGGCCTCACGATTCCCCCGCAACTCACCCTCAGCACCCTCGCCGGAATGGCCCTGTACCCGAGGTGGTGGGGCAACCTGCTCACGACGAGGCCGCTCGAGTTCGCGTCGCTCTCGTCTACGGGCGGCACGGTCGGCGACCTCCTGACGAAGGTGTTCGACCCGGCGATCACCGGCGCCGACATCACCTGGCTCCGCAGCATCTGGCCAGGCAGGCTCGTGCTCAAGGGAGTGCAGTCCGTCGAGGACGCCGTCATCGCGGTTGATCTTGGCGTCGACGCCGTCATCTTGTCGAACCACGGCGGAAGGCAGATCGACCGCGGCAATGTGCCGCTCGAGATTCTCCCGAGCGTCGTCGACGCGGTAGGGGACCGGATCGAGGTGTACGTGGACGGCGGCATCACGTGCGGCGCCGACATCGTCGCGGCACTTGCCTTCGGGGCGACCGGGGCACTCATCGGCCGCGGTTACCTCTACGGGCTGATGGCCGGCGGCGAGGACGGGGTGCGGCGGGTCGTGAGCATCCTCGAGAAGGAGATCAAGACCACGATGCAACTCCTCGGGGTCACGTCGGTCGGCGAACTCGATCGGTCCTGCGTTCGGCTGAGGTGACGGCCGAGGCATGGGACATGGGTTGACATATACCCCCTGGGGTATATGATTTAGGCATGACCACTCATGCGCATCATCAATCGGTGCTCGATGACCTGAATCCTCAGCATCGCGGCCTTCGTCAGGCGATTCCTGAGGTCTACAAAGGCTTTGCCGACCTGAGCTCGGCGGCGCTCGCACCCGGGGTGCTCGAGACGAAGACCAAGGAGCTCATCGCGATGGCCATCGGCGTCGTCCACGGCTGCGATGGCTGCATCGCCTCGCACGCCAGGGGTGCGGCGCGGGCCGGTGCGACCCGCCAGGAGGCCGCGGAGGCCATCGGTGTCACCTTCCTCATGCAGGGCGGCCCCGCAACGATCTACGGGGCACGTGCCTACGCAGCCTTCTGCGAGTTCGCGGATGCCGTCGAGGCTAAGGCGGCATAGACGTGGGCCTGACCGCCAGCGGTGGCAACCTCAACGTCAGCGTCGACGAGGCACTCCCGATGCTCGAGGCAGGCGCGGTGCTCCTCGATGTTCGTGAGCTCGTCGAGTGGAGCGCCGGCCACGACCCGGTGGCGGTGCACATGCCGATGGCCCGGGTGCCCTCGGACCATGGGCAACTCGATCCGGCCAGGCCCGTCCTCGTCATCTGCCGATCGGGCAATCGATCCCTCACGGGTGCGGCACAACTGCGCCAGGCCGGTTTCAGCGCCGTCAGCGTCGATGGCGGCATGGGTGCGTGGCAGCAGGCAGGCAGAACGGTCGTCGGCGACAACGGCGACCCCGGAATGATCATCTAGCACACGAAAACCGAGAAGGAGCATGATGAAACGACTCATTGCCGTTGCGGGCATCCTCGCAGCGCTCGCCCTCACCGGGTGCGCGTCGGGCACGAGTGCCGTGCAGACTGTTGATCCGCAGGCGTTTATCTCGACAACCGCCCAGCAGGGAGTCGTCGTCGTCGACGTCCGCACGCCTGATGAGTTCGCAGCGGGGCACCTGCCGAATGCGGTGAACATCAACGTCGAGGACCCGGCCTTCGCCTCTCAGATCGAATCGCTCGACAAGGCGGCCACCTACGCCGTTTACTGCCGAAGCGGGCGACGCTCCGCGGTCGCCACCGATGCGATGGCCACCGCCGGGTTCACGAGCCTGGTGAACCTCAGTGGCGGCCTCGATGACCTCGCTGCCTCAGGCGCAACGGTGGTGACCCAGTGACCGGCCTCGAGGTCATCGCCATCGATACGCCCAACCTCGGCGACCGCAGTTACGTCGTGGGCAGCGGATCGTCCGCGATCGTCATCGATCCGCAGCGCGACATAGACCGCGTCGAGGAGATTCTCGACCAGCACGGGTGGAGCGCATCTCACGTCCTCGAGACCCACTTCCACAATGACTACGTGAGCGGGGGCCTCGAGCTCGCTCGCCGGACGAAGGCCGAGTACGTCGTGCCGGAGGGCATGGAGATCGACTTCACCGCCCGCCAGGTGGGCGATGCCGCGGAGCTCGCATCCGACATCGGACAGCTCCGCGTCATCCACACGCCCGGGCACACCCCGAACCACATCTCGTTCGCGCTCAACGTAGGCGGGGCAGATGTCGCGCTCTTCACCGGCGGCTCGCTGCTCTTCGGCAGCGTCGGCCGGCCCGACCTGCTCGGGCCGGAGCTGACCGAGCCGCTCGCGCGCTCGCAGTGGCGGTCGATGCGCCGGATCGGCGCCGAGATCACGCCCTCGGCGCAGGTATACCCGACGCATGGCTTCGGTTCCTTCTGCAGCGCCACGGCCACGGTCGGGAACGAGTCGACCGTCGCCGAGCAGGTTGCGAGCAACCCGGCATTCTCCGTGGCCGAGGACACCTTCGTCGAGGAGCTCATCGCCGGCCTCGACGCATACCCGGCCTACTACGCCCACATGGGTCCGGCGAACCAGCGGGGCGCCGGGCCGATCGACCTCTCGCTTCCGATGGTCGCGACAGCAGGCGACATCGCCCGCCGCATCGCCGCCGGCGAATGGGTCGTCGACCTGCGTCACCGACAGGCGTTCGCCGCCGACCACGTGAAGGGCGCGCTGTCCTTCGACGTCCACGGCAATGCAGTGACCTACCTCGGTTGGATGATCGACTGGGGCACGCCCATCACGTTGCTGGGCGCCGACGCGGTCGAGGTGCAGACGATGCAGCGCGAGCTCGTCCGCATCGGCATCGACCGGCCGGTCGGCTATGCCGTTGGCTCATCCGCGGACTGGTCGAGTCCGGCCGCGCCGGTCTCCGGCTACCGGCGGGCGACCCATATCGATCTCGCGCAGGCCCTGTCCGACGACCCGGGCCTGCCCATCTTGGACCTGCGCCGAAACAGCGAGTTCGATGACGGATACGTCGCGGGAGCCATGCACGTTCCCCTCCATGAACTGCGCCAGCGGCTGGGCGAGGTACAGGCATGGGCGGGTGAGAACGCTGCGCACGGCCCGGTCTGGATTTACTGCGGGAGCGGATTCAGGGCGTCGATCGGGGCCTCGGTGCTCGACGGCCTCGACATTCCGGTCGTGCACGTGGATGACGACTTCGTGAATGCCGAGACCGCGGGCCTCGCGATCATTCGGCCGACGGTCGGCCATCGACTCGGTGCCGCCTACGCCGACTGACCCTCCTTCGCACGGCGTCAACCGGCCTCGGCCGCACGGAAGGAAGCACCGTCCTGATCATCATCGAAGCGCTCATCGTCGGCTTGGCGGTCGGGGCGGTCCTCGGCCTCGTCGGCGCGGGCGGCGCGGTGCTGGCGGTTCCGGCGTTCCTTTACCTGTTCGGCTTCACGGCCCTGCAGGCAACGACCGCGTCACTGGCGGTCGTTGCCGCATCGGCCGGATTCGGTGCCATTCCGCGGTTTCGACTCGGCCAGGTGCGCCTGCGGCAGGCGATGCTGTTCTGGGTCCTGGGGGTGGCAGGCACCTTCGCGGGCACTCGTATCGCGCCAGTCATCCCCGAATCAGCACTGGTCGCCGGGTTTGCCCTCGTCATGGTCGGTGCGGCAATCGCGATGTGGCGCAAGGGCTCCTCCCCTGAGCCGTCAGGCAGCCAGGCTTCGAGCCTTTGGCTGACCCTTGTGGTTTCCACGGGGGTCGGGCTGCTCACCGGCATCTTCGGCGTCGGCGGTGGATTCCTCATCGTCCCGGCGCTTGTGCTCGTCTTCGGATTCCCGTTCGGGGTGGCCGCGGGCACCTCGCTCGTCATCATTGCGCTTAACAGCGTGACCGCCCTCGTGTTCAGGGCCGACTCCTGGCAGGACATCCCCTGGCAGTTGCCGCTCATCGTGATCGCAGGTGGCCTCGTCGGATCGGTGCTCGCCTCGCGGGTGAATCTCTCGATCTCGCAACGACTTCTCGAACGTGCGTTCGCCGGCCTCCTCGTCCTGCTCGCGGCGTGGATGGTCATCGAGGCGACACTGCTCAGCGGTCAGTAGATCGCGACCCGCTCGCTGGGGGCCGGCACGACCGCGACGACATCGACATCGAGCTCGATGCTCATCCGCCGGGCGAGCGCGGCTGATGCCTCGGGCTCGCCGTGGACGACGAAGACCTGCTCCGGGGTGCGTTCGCCCGAGCGGAGCCAGTCCACGAGCTCGCTTGCATCCGCGTGCACCGAGAACGCGCCGACATTGATGATCTCGGCCCGCACCCTGACGTAGTGCCCGTGGAACTTCAGCTCTCGGGCACCATCGAGCAACGACCGTCCCGGGGTGCCGACCGCCTGGTATCCCGCGAGGATCACGGCGTTGCGCGGGTCGGGGAGGAGTGCCTTGAGATGGTGGACGACGCGCCCCCCGGTGCCCATGCCCGAGGCCGACACGATGATCCGAGCTCCACCGAGGTCGAGCCGCTTCGATTCGTCCGGGGTCGTTGCCTCGAAGAGGTGCTCCGGCTCGATGATCCCCGGGCCCTCCGCGATGGCGGCGGTGCGGATCTCCGGATCGCCGTTGGCGATAGCCGCGCGATACACGCGCATCGCGGCGAGGGCCATCGGGCTGTCGACGTGAATCGGCACCTTCGGTATCCGCTGGGTGTCCTGAAGATCGCGCAGGACCCCGAGGAGGACCTCGGTGCGATCGACGGCGAAGGCGGGGATCACGACGGTGCCACCACGCCTGATGGTCCGGGTGATGGCCGATGCCATCGCGTCGAGTTCGGCGTCGTGGTCAGGATGCTCCTCATCGCCATACGTCGACTCGATGACTATGGCGTCGGCGGCCGGCGGCGGGCCGGGCGCGATGAGTAGCGGATGGTTGTCGCGGCCGAGATCGCCGCTGAACACGACGGTCTTCGATCCGTCGGTGAGCGTCACCAGCGATGAGCCGAGGATGTGCCCGGCCGGGTCGAATCGGGCCGTGATGTCCGGGAGGGCCGGGAACTCCCTGCCGAATTCGATCGGACGGAACAGGGCGATGGCCTGCTCCGCGTCGATGATTCCGTACAGGGCACGCGGCTGTGTGTGCCGGGAAAATCCTTTGCGCTGGGCGAACTCCGCATCCTCCTCCTGCAACTTCGCACTGTCGCGCAGCACGATGGACGCGAGTTCCGCGGTGTTTGGAGTGCAGAGGACGGGCCCTGCGAAACCATCGCGGACGAGGGCTGGCAGGTATCCGCAGTGATCGAGGTGGGCGTGGGTGAGCACGACCGACGTGACCTGCTCGGGCGGGAGCGGGAAGGGCGCCCAGTTGAGCGCCCGGATGTCGCGCGGTCCCTGGAAGAGCCCGCAGTCGACGAGGAGCCGGCCGCCGGCCGTTTCGACGAGGGTCTTGGACCCGGTTACCGTTCCGTTCGCGCCGAGGAACGTGAGAAACATCGCCTCCGCCTCCACGATCCTTCATGCTGCTACCCGCCGATGGACAATCGCCGTTATGAGTGAATCACCCGCGGATGGCGGTGTCGCGCCGTATCTGCGCGTGTTCGCGAGATCGTGGCGGGGTCGAATGGCGATCGGAGTCCTGGCGGCCATCGGTGTGTCGGCGATGCTGTGGGCGCTTCAGGTCGACCCGCTGGTGGTCAAGGCCCCGCTCGTCGTCATGACCGTCATCGTCGGCGTGCCGATGCTCTTTCGTGTCGTTGTGGACGCCTTCCATCGCCGGTTCGGCGCCGACCTCCTGGGAATGCTCGCGCTGGCGACGTCCGCGGCTCTCGGCGAGTGGCTCGTCGCAAGCATCATCGCGCTCATGCTGTCCGGGGGAGAGGCGCTCGAGGCGGCCGCCTCCACGAGGGCATCGCAGGTGCTGGAGGCGCTTGCGAAGCGCAGCCCCACGATCGCGCACCGCAGGGGAGTCGATGGGTCCCTAGTCGACCTCGACGTCGCCGCAGTCGAGGTCGGCGACGAACTCGTCCTGCTGCCGCATGAGATCTGCCCCGTCGATGCCACCGTCCTCGAGGGGCACGGGGCCATGGACGAGTCCTACCTGACCGGCGAGCCCTACGTCATCCCGAAGTCACCTGGATCATCGGCGCTCTCCGGCGCGATCAACGGCTTCGAGGCCCTTGTCATCCGTGCCGACCGCACCGCCGAGCACAGTCGTTACGCGCAGATCGTGACCGTCCTGCACCGGGCCGAGTCGAAGCGGCCACCGATTCGCCGGCTCGCCGACAGGATCGGGTTCGGCTACACGCTCTTCGCACTCGCGCTGGCGATCACCGGCTGGATCGTGAGCGGCGACCCGAACCGATTCCTGGCCGTTCTCGTCATCGCGACGCCCTGCCCGCTTCTCATCGGAGTCCCCGTTGCGATCGTCGGTGCCATCTCGCTCGCGGCGCATCACGGCATCATCGTGAAGGACCCGTCGATGCTCGAGCGGATCAGCACCGCGCGCACGATGATCTTCGACAAGACCGGCACGCTCACCTACGGCCAGCCGACCCTGACGAGCACCTCGATCGGCCCTGGGTTCACTCGGGACGAAGTGCTGTCGATCACCGGATCGATTGAGCGCTACAGCCGCCACCCACTCGCAGTGGCAGTGATGCAGGCGGTCGCCGACATGCCCATGCTGCTCGTGGAACGGGCGTCGGAGCGGCCTGGACTTGGGCTCGAAGGTGTGGTGGAGGGCAGGCGGGTGCTCGTGACCGGTCGCAAGTCGCTCGAGCGGACGCAGCCGGGCATTCATGCGCAGCTGCCCCCGGAGGCCGGCGGGCTGGAGTGCGTCGTGATCATCGATGAGGCGTATGCGGGCACGCTCGCCTTCCGGGACGAACCGCGCACCGGCGCGAGCGAGTTCATCGCCCATCTGTCGAGCCGCCACGGTGTCGTGCGGACCCTGCTCATCTCGGGGGACCGCGCGAGCGAGGTCGAGTACCTGGCCGCGCGGGTGGGGCTCGACGAGGCCCACGCATCGGTCTCGCCCGAGGAGAAGCTCGCGATGGTTCGCGCCGAGACGGCGCTCGCCCCGACGGTCTTCCTCGGGGATGGCATCAACGACGCCCCGGCAATGACTGCGGCGACCGTCGGGGTTGCCTTCGGCAAGAACAACGACGTGACAGCGGAGGCGGCCGCCGCCGTCGTCCTCGACTCATCCCTCGATCGCCTTGACGAGCTCATGCATATCGGACGCCGCATGCGGCGCATCGCGATGCAGACGGCGATCGGCGGGATCGTGCTCAGCAGTATCGGCATGGTGCTTGCCGTGTTCGGGCTGCTGCCGCCGATCGCCGGCGCAGTTGCGCAGGAGGCGATCGATGTTCTGGCAATTCTCAATGCCTCGCGGGTTGCGATGACGCGCAGGCCGATGTCGGATTTCCGGGCCTGACGGCCAGGTCACCGCAGGCGGTGACCTGGCCGGGGCCGACTGCTCAGGTCGTGAAGTTCGACGAGGGCGGGCTGGCCCAGGTCGGGGTGACCGGGCTAGCAAAGGCGGGTGCCGGCGCGGCCGGCTCATCGCCGGCCGGCTCGTCCCCGGCGGGCTCGCCGTCCACTGCGGCGACGGTCGCGTCCGCATTTGGCGCCGCGTCCATGTCCGCGTCCGCATTCGAATCCGAGTCCGAGTCCGAGTCGTCCGAGGACACCTCGTCGGCGACGACCGCGACAGGCTCGACCGCTTGGGCTTCCGTGACCACCGCTACCGCAACAAAGGATGGTGCCGCGACGGATGGTGCGTCGATGGCCTCCTCATCGGTGCCGGCTGCCTCAGCCTCGGCCGGTAGCTCGTCCTTGCCGAGCATCTTGCGGATCGTCATCCGGGGGATGGACGTGACCGAGGCGACCTTGTTCTCGGACATGACCCCACTGGCCACGGCCTCGTTCACGACAGCGGCGAGCACGTTGCGTGCGGCCCGCTCGCGCTTCTTGGCGGAGCGCCAGTCTTTCGTGGCTTTCTCGAGGGCCTTGGTGGTGGCACTCTTCGAATGATTCGCCTTGGGCATGCTCAGCTTCCTAACTGGTCGGAGAGCGGTGCGAGTTGCTCATGCATCTCGCGCCACTCGAGGGCTTCGTCGATGTAGGGCGTGTCGGCGTGCGCACCGCAACTGCAGTCGAGGGTGAATCGACACTGGGCATAGGAGAAGCCCGATGTCACCTGGTGCGAGGGGAGGGGCTTGCCCACCCTTGACTGCTGCTGGCCGTGACCGCCGCGCGCGGAGAACCGCATGTTCATGCTGACCTCTTTCGTAACGAGGTCAGTAGTCTATGCATAGACAGTTAAAAGTGTCCAGAAGTAGACATATTTGCTTTTACGGCGTGTCGTCGTCTGCCGGGGCGGACAGGGCCGAGAGCGGAAAGGACGCGATCGAGCTCAGCGTTGCGACGACCGACAGTGCCAGGCCGATGACGAGGGTTGCTGGCTGAAGTAGCCCGACGAGCATCGTCACCTGTGAGTCCTCTAGGGAGAGTCGAAGGGTGAGAAAGGCCGTCGCGACAATGGCGATCGCGAGCGTCAACCGAGGTGAGACGAGCATTCGGTAGGGCATCGGCATGACCTGCATGGGGCGTGACAGGGGCTCCGGCGACAGCACCGGCGATGACCCGGGCCCTAGTCGAAGCCGAACGCAGTCACGTCCCAGACGGTGCCTTCGGGTCGGGCTCCGTGTCTGCGGGCAGCTCAGATGCAGTCTCGGCCGGGTCGCTCGCAGCTGTCTCTCCGGCTGCTTGGTCCGGCTGGTCTGCGCCGAGCTGTGCCTTGAGCGCGTCTAGGAACTTGCCGGTGGCACCCCGAGTGGCGGCGCCAACGGCGGGATCGGTCACGGTCTCGTCGAGTTTTGCGATCCCGGTCTTGAAGACCGCGCCGACCTGCTCTACGACACCGCTGAGCGGGGCGCTGCTGGACTTGATGGCATCCTGCGCGTCGTCGGCGTGCTCCTTGAGCTTCTTTCCGAGGTCCTTGATGGAATCGCCGACCCCCCGCCAGTCGGCCTGGCTGCTCTTCTCGCTCATAGCGACTCCTTCGGCATTCTCGATTGTGCTCCTAGTATCCATCGCCCGGCACCCACGTCGAAACCGAATGAACGAACAACAGGGATTGACGGCTGTCAGAGGCGAGGACTAACGTATCCAGTATTCGAACAGATGTTCGAATATCTTTCGATCTCGGATTCGCGGCTGAGATCGAAAGGTCACGTACTCGCCTGCCGGTCTCGCCTCGACCCCGAGCCCGGCAGGCGGGTCGACCCGAAAGGCCGCCACCGGTGAGTCGCCGTCTCAGGTCACCCACCGCCCAGGCGGTCCGGGTGACCGTTCATGACAGTGGGGCTCCATCGGGGTTTCGCTGGAATGGCCGGCACTACGAGGTGCAGGCAGTGCTCGCATCCTGGGTCGAGGCGACATCGTGGTGGCGGGAACTGGGTTCAGCAGGGTCGAATGGTCGGGCAGCGCATCGCGATGTCTGGCGGGTCGAAGCGGTATCGCGCACCGGAACCTCTGGTGTGTATGACCTGGCGGTGGTTGCCGAT
>JBMOKH010000274.1:0-3039 GCA_049315365.1 Candidatus Nanopelagicales bacterium | reverse complement strand
TCGTCACCGCCGCGATGGCGGATTACGAGGCCAACGCTGCGACGAGCGAGAACGTGTACCAGCAGCAGGTGACGGCAGCATGGGCTGCCAAGGACCTGCTCATGGTCATCGGCAAGCAGAATGCAGTCGTCATCGACCAGAACGCGGTGATCATCGACAATCAGGACGAAACACAGAATCAGACCCGCGGGCTCATCGCGCTCGGTGCGCTCCTCATCCTCGCAGTGGCGGTCATCGGCATGACCATCATCGATCGGAAGCCGGCTGAGCCGACCGCGCCTGCGGTGCAGGTCGCGCCGATCGTGCCGCCCGCGCCGACGAGCCCTGAGCCGCACCTCACGAGCTGAGAGACCAGGAAACCGAGTCACGAGCGCGTGGGGAGAGAGACGTCGAGGACGACGCCCCTCTCCCCACCTGCGCGCGCTGACCCGGCGGGGAATGGTTGCATCGGAGGTCGCCGGTAGTGGCACGTTCGGGGACATCTGCTGGGCCCAATGTTTGACGGCAGGCATACCCGGTGCGTGTACCGCGTTCTTCGCACGGAGACGTGGATGTTTCTCCGTTAGTGGTTCACGTGAGCCTGCCCCTCGATTGGGGTGTTGGTGATGCCGAACTTGAGGAACCCACATATCTCTATTCACCAGCACTCAACCATGCCGGCCAAGCTTTCGGTATGTTCAGTTGTGCGTTGGCTCAGGTGTTCACCAGACGCTCAGGTGTTCCAGCAGCCGCGAGCGCGCAACGACGTGGTGGGCACGGCATCGCAGATGGGGGCGGACCTCTGAGGCATGAACCAAACGGATTGTCCTCTCGACGCGGTTGCGATCATCGAGAAGATTTGGCGTGCACGTGGGCTTGAGCCGACGGTCCCCACGGAAGGCCCCACCCCAACTCAATTACGCGACGGGCCTTCAGCGAGAAGCGGCCATAACTCGTCATTCTCGAATGCAGGCGCAGAAGGGTCGCATGACCCAGAAGCGTCCGACGCGGATACGAGTCGGCACGCACTGCCATTTCTTGCCAGTTGGGCAGTTGCCGCTCGATCGCGCGCACGGAGCGCTTGTCGACACCTCAATCCCTGCAGCAACGGCTGCACTCGCGCTCGGACTACCCACGATACCCCCTCCCACTATGAGGGCAAGGGTGATGGCGCCAACCATCGATGGCCGTGCAATCGCCGCTCGCAAGTAGTGCGTGTTCATGAAAAGACCCCCGTCCATGGAAAACCGCTATCCGCTGCTGAGACCATAGCGCGCCGTGCTTACTGAGGTGGTCAACGGAGTCTCTGAGCGGGGACTCGATCGTTGTCCATTCGATCCTCGCGCGTGTGCTGCTCCTGCGGCCAGCGCTGCAGCCGACAGCATGCCGCCTCAGTTTGCGATGGGACGCGAACTGAGGAGACGAAAAGGACACCCCCTCGGCAATGACCACACGATGGTCGACGCGGAGAACGCGCTGTCGAGGCGCCCCGGCCCAGCGGGGCGAACGCGGAGACCGTCGGCGAATCGACACCTCTCGTTAGCGGCGACATCAAAGCTACAGCGAATACTCACATGTCTGACAACTCCAAAGATGGCGCCCGAAACCATCGGGCGGCTCCGAGCACACGGTTCGGCGGGTCGTTCAGGTGCAGTTCACCGGCGCCGACTGACTCGAACGCCACCGTGCCTGCAGCCAATTGCCCGACCACGGCGCTGCGGACGTCCGATTCCGCGTCGCTGGCGAGGATGCACCGGATGTCGGCTCGAGAGGACGCCTCGGCAGTCCCCGGCTAGCGGAAATGGACATCGTTAGGCGGCACAACATGGAGCCATTCATTGGCCCGGTGGCCCTGAGGCGTCTACGGCAGTGACCTTGCGTCGATGCATACAAGCGTGATCACCGTTGTTGCCCGTCGAGAATCGGTCGCGTCACTAGATGGCGACGGCATTCCGTTCGCCGCTGAAATGATTCTTCATGCGGCGAGGTGGGCCGATGCCCTCCGGTACAACGCGAACGAAGCCGCCAAGCGACACGAGGACCAGAGATCCCCGTCGTGGCAACTCCAAGCGTCTGTCCAAGGAGACGAGAGCGATCTCCATTCTCGGGGGCTACTCGATTCAAGTGATCCGGTGGATGACGCCAAGCGTCACCGATTGCTCGCGGTCGGTTGGAGATGTATTCAGTATCAGGGCGGATATGAGGAGTGGATCGGCCGACAAGTCTCCAAGGGCACCTGCGCGACCGATGAACTGCCGGGCTCCGCCCGTGCCTCGGGGGAACCAAGGTGGCTTGATGCGAACGTCGTCAGCAGACCCCAGGCGCCGCACAAGACTGCTCTGACATCGTGTCATTTGATACTGGCAATGGTGGCAGGTGATTTGACCTTCAAGTGAACCATCTGGTCGCCATGCCCCACCCCAGTATGGCTATGGGGGCACAGACGGCAAGAACGGCAGCCAACTTGTTCTCGCTGAATGCTGCAGCAAGGTTCCCTGTCAAGACGTCGCTCCAGGCGCGAAGTCCCCCGCACAGTGGGCACCCCACGCCGAGAAGCACCTGAGCAGGGCACGCAGTCCAGACGTTGACGTGAGGGTCTCGTAGAAGCAGCGCACTTGCTCCCACCGCATAAAGTGCCCCCAGCCAGGGAACTGGATGGCGCAATCCGCGGATCGAGTTCACTAGCTTTGTGCGGCCGACACGAGAACGATGATCAACCCGATGACGAACCCAGCGGCCGAAACCCCGACTGTCACCCAGGAGCAGATGGTTCCGGCTTTGACGAAACTGTTGCCGACGATCCGACCGCCCGAATTTGCAATTTCTCGCTTGGCGCCCGGAGCAAGAGCCAGTGCAACGATCGCTGGGATGAGCCCTATCCCGTAGGCGCACAGGAATACGCCCTGCCTTCGACGACTCCGCCAAGACGTTCGCGCGGATTGCCGGAACTCGCATCGCCTTCTCCATGGACACCTCGGTCTTCGACCCGGCACTGCTCGGCGTCCCGGCCCCTGCCGCGACAGCCGACACTGTCGACCTTTCGACCGCGACCGTGACTGT